>JBLIND010000013.1:0-36981 GCA_047639095.1 Candidatus Omnitrophota bacterium
GATCAATGGACGTCGCGGCACAAATAAGAGGCAACGCAAATAAAGCTCCAAGAGACATTTTCATCTTTTAACGTTAAGGCGCTGTGATTTCGCTTTGCGAAATTCGCAGTCGCCGTTTGTTGTAATCATCCCAGCTCATCAGGACGCAAAATTCGAGCCCCATGATGTATGGTTAGGATTTCCACCAAAGCACTTGGGACCCTATAGATGATTCGGTAATTGCCCATAAGCAGCTCTCTGATCTGGATTTGTCCAATCTCAGGAACCACCCTTCCCGATTCTGGAAACTCCTCCAATTGCGCAGCAGTTTCCAAGATGTCCGAGGCAAATTTCGCAGCGTATGCAGCTGAATCGAGGGCAATGAATTCGGTGATGGCTTCCAGGTCATCCGCGGCTTGCGGCGTCCATCTTACTTCAGCCACTTGGCCATCCGCTCCTTGACCTTGGCATGTGGTACAGTTCGCCCAGCGTCCGCCTGCTCAATGCCTTTCTCGATCTTGGAAAGCAATATGAGCCGCTCCAGAGCGTCTTCCACAGAGGCGTCCTCCGGCAAGCGTTGCACAGTGTCGAGCATCTTTTCTTTCAGCGTCATACGATTAGCCTATCATGAGAGCTTGCCTCGCTCAACATTTTGCGAGTAGGAACGCCGATCAATGATTACACAGGCTGCCAGGAATGAAACGAACCCAAAACTGGCGACATTCATGATGAAACCTCCTGCATCCAAAATGCAAAGGGGAGGAGGATTTGCCCCCCGATCCTTCTCCAAAGGCACCGTCCAGCCCACGATACCTACACCACCAACAGCACCTCGATTTGTGAGTATAGGGAAAGGAAACCCTCGGATTTTACCATGCATGTATCCGCCATGGCTGACCACCAAGTTGGCAGCGCTCAGAAGAATGGATGCGACCAGAATAAGCACTGCTAACTTCATTTGGAGCTACAACGCTAAGCCTCTGAGGATCCGCGTAGCGGGTCCTCAGCAGGCGCTTGTTGGGTAATTTTTCTTTCTCTATACAGCATCAATACTGTCAAAACAATCGGGATAATTGTCCATGCGATTAGGAATGGCTTGGGGGTTGAAAGCAGGAGGTCAGAGACCATCAACGGAATACCAAAGGCGAACAATGCAGTCGGAATGAATGCCAGGAATTTCAACGGGTCGATTTTTCGCATTGGCAGCCAAAACACCAGCCACCATGCGATGAAGTATATGGGAAGCATAACTTGTCCGATATTGTTCATCTCCTTTGCTTACTCAACAATGGTTTAACTGGAACGCGGGTTATCCGGATAACAGAGAACGTCTGTTATCCCGGGCAATTGAGAATGTGAAAACTGCTTCATAAATGACTCCTCCCAGCTACTTTAGCACCGGCGTCCTCACCCATCAAGCGCTTCGTTCCCGTGTTAACTGACGGGCGGGGTATATAGGGGTGAATTGCAGTTTCTAGAAGTCGGTGAACGTATGCTTACCGATGACAAATCCGTATGGCTAGGCGTAGCTTTAAAACATGAGCGGCCAAAATCAGAAGATTCGCCTTTTCTGAAGCCCATTCACTTCGTGTTTGAAATAAGCGGGCATTCCGGCCGACAGGATTCTTCCCCCCTACGAGATTTGCTTTTCTTGGAAATCTGTTGGCGCGGCCCGAAGCCGAAAAACGCTACAGACTCGGCTCGCCGCCGAGGCGCTTGGCGGTCTCAACCGCCAGACGGCAATCGTCCCATTCGGGATCGATGTAATGCAGGCTGAGCTTCACGGCATTCTCGATGGTGTGGCCGACGGCTAGTTCGCTCACCGGACTCATGACCTCGATATCTGCATAATCGAGAGATCGGTTGATGTAGGCTTGGATGCCACAGCCGCCATTGGGATAGCCCTGCGGATGTTGCAGGGTCAGCACCTGCTGCAAAAGTAATTCATTGCCTCGCACCGCACCGATCCATTGATCCCGGGCATCGGTTCCGATTTTTCCTTCGAGCAAGGATTCCGTTGCGCACACCGCAAGGTTGGAACAGACCGTCAAAGGCTTCAGTAGTTTACCCGCGATCGCCTGGTACCCTTCCGGGAACAAACTTTTAGGACTCACTGGAAGCACGAGGCGGTCCGGATGATTTACCTGGCAGCCATTCCACAGAACCGCCGGGACCACGGACGCATCCAGCCGTTGTACGCGCTGCTTGATCAACACCTCCGACTTGCCGGGTAGCAGGCGAAACTGCCGGGAGCACTTCAGCTGCAGCGGATCAGGGAAGGTCGCTTCGAGCAGGCAATTCAAGGTGCCGTCGGCGTTCTTCCAGCCTCGGGCTTGCCACACAATGCCATCAACCTCCCGGGGTGGAGGCCACTGCTCATCCTGCAAACGAATCCAATGCTCCTGGGCCACAGGGAAAAACCAGCCGCCCCCATAGTTAAACCAGGTTTCGGCCGGGACTTTGGGCCGCCGCATGGTGAGCAGATTCTCTCCCCCCACGTGCTTGATCGAAACGACGCGACCGACGGAGGGGTCGATCACCACTTCGATGCGATCGTTTTTCAGGACATAGACGTCAACCAGTTCACCATATGCCTGAGAACGGATGGGCGCCACGGGCACGTCGTCTCCAAGCAGAAACAGCGGACACAGTACCAAACTGCACACCGCGATCAACCAGCCCCGCCTAATCCCTTTACGTGTGGGGTAAAGATTCATAGGATACCTTCTCATACGACAGTCCGCGCTGAACTCAACCGGAATCGCGGATTGAAATAAGCCCTTAAACTTAATAGGACTCTAAACCATGAAACACCTCCATTTATTAACAGGCCTCCTGCTCGCGCTCGGCCTCTCCGCATGTTCAACACCCGAGCCAAAACCGCCACGCCCGATCACGCCGGCTGAACGCCCCGTCGGCCTTTCGGACAGCGCAATGGAACAGGATTTGAATAAAGTTTCGATGGAAGATGAGTGGAAAGAGTTGCCTGCCGACGACCAGAAACTCCGCGAGCTCGCTCGCCAGTATCTCGTCCTGACCGGGACGGATCTCTCCATGGCCCAAGTGGTGAAGGACATCATCACGCCCTATCGCGATGAATTGAAACAGGTACCGAAAATCTGGTGGGAAGAAGAGTTCATGCCGAAGATCGACGTAAAGGAAGTACAGGAAGCGTACATCGATACGGTCCTCGAAGAATTCACGCAGGGGGAGCTGGAAGAACTCGTTCAGTTCTTTAAAACCCCCGCAGGTCGCAAGTACGTCGCCCGCTTTCAGAGCATCGATCAAAATCGTATGGTGCAGGGCATGGAGTGGGCGCGCAAACTGCGCAAACTGCTGACGAAAGAACTGACCCGCCAGGGCTTCATGTTCGGACGATAGCCGCCCTTCCGCCACTTAATCGATCACGTCCCGCACCTTGGGCGCGGGCTTGGCCGGCGTCGCGGGAGCCGGCGCGGGTTTGGGCTTATTTTTAGACGCGCCCATCGTCGGATACGTTCCGAAATACGACACCCAATCATCGGTTCGCTCGGTTGGCACCCAACCCGCCAGCAGCTTTTTCTCGGTCGCAATGCCCCGGGCCTCCAGATAGATCCCGAAACTGTCCGGCCAGACATAGAACCGCAAGTACGCTTTCGCCGGATCCACCGAGCCAAGCAATTTCATATAATTCGACAGCGGGTGCCGCAGACCGCGCAGCTCTTCACCTCCCGTACTCCGACGGTGCAGGATAAATTTCAGCCGATAGTTCACGACCGTCGGTTCCACCACCCACCAGCGATCTCCCACAGGCACCCGACGAAAAAAGCTGATGACAGTGTCGGCATCCAACTCGCCCTTGTCATTTTTCAGAGCCCGGGAGTTGACGATGGCCTTATCCACTTCCACCTGCAGCTTGGCGGTAAACACCGGATACAGGCGACCACCGCGGCAGACGACATTTACCGGTTTGGAATTCGCCGGCGGGTCTTGCGGATCCGGCAGGCGGACGACTTTAGGTGGCGGACCCGGCGCAGCGGGCGTTTCTTTTTCGACCCGGGCATACAGGTTCTGCAACATCTCCTGCTTGGCCTCCACGTCCTGCTCCAACTCTTCAACCGTTTGCTGCTGCATCGTGATCAACTCGGACAGCTCGTCGAGTGCCTGCTCGGTGTCACTCGATTTTTTCAACTGCGCCTCGGTGGCTTTCAAGCGGGTGTCTATCCGCTGAAGCTCGAACTCACTGCTCGCGAGCAGGCCGCGCAATTCCGGAATCTTCACCACCGCTTCCGCGCTTTCCGCGACAGAGGTTTCATACTGAACCCGCATGGCCAACACCTGTTCGGCCGTGACCTGGGGCACGTCACCAATCTCACTGGTGATGATGCGGTTAACCGTCTCGCTGACATCCAGCTGCACCACGATCAGCAGAATGATCAGAATACCTACGACCGTGGTCATCGTATCGAGCAATGAATCCAGGCTGCCCAGCTCGCCTTTTGCTCGCTTTTTCATTTGAAGAAACTCAAGTCAAGTTCACCCATGCCATCCACGGGAATCTTACCATTGTTGACATCAAGCTTAAGGGCCACGTTTCGCGCACTGTTGTAGGTTCCCACCCCATTGGGACGTACGAGGAAGACGACGGTTTTCTTCCCTGCGGCCGAGGTCTCTTTCAGCAGGCTTAACCACTTGGCATTTTTCGCCAGGTCCGAACGCTTCACCAGCCAGGGCTCCGACCCCAGATGAACCATCACCCCAAGGTCCAGACAGTCGACGAACACCGGACGAATCTTGCCCTTGGTCCCCGAACCGCTGGGGCGCACAACCACCTTGCCCACGCGGGGGATCTTTGCGTCGGCCCGCTGCTTGTTGACTGCCGCCTGCAGCTCAACGATTTTTTCGAGGCGCTCCTTCAGCAAGGGTTGCAGCTCGTTGATCCGTTGCTCGAACTGCGTGGCCTGGGCGAGCAGCTTGGCTTTTTTCGGGTGATTGCCAATCATCCGGCCCAGGTCTGCGATCA
The DNA here is from genome assembly GCA_047639095.1 of Candidatus Omnitrophota bacterium. Lineage (GTDB taxonomy): Bacteria > Verrucomicrobiota > Kiritimatiellia > SS1-B-03-39 > UBA6053 > JAPYUI01. The sequence goes on from JBLIND010000013.1 coordinate 4,982, forward strand.
ACTTATCCAGGGCCTTCTTTCGCGCTTCGGCGGTTTCTTTATTCTCCTGCAGGGAGACGTTCAACTTACGAAATTCCGTCAGCACGACTTCCGCCGTCTCCAACTCCTTTTGCAAATGCAGATACTCCTGACCGAGCCGCGCTTCCTCTGCCACGCGGGCCTCCGTCTCCTGCACCGCCTCGGGATCGATCTGCGAGAGCACCGAGTAGGCGATCATGAACGTGATCACACCGATGACACAGGCGAGAATACTCAAGAAGGGAAAGAGCGATACGACAATGGCACTGCGACGGCGTTTCATAAAAAGCTACGAGCCTCCATTACTTCTTGCGGCGTTTAAACACACCCGCCTTTTCGTGGTAATGCGCTTCGACCACGATCTTCTCGGATTGCAAATGCTTCACCACTTGACCCAGCGATTGAACCCCCTCCTCGATCGTGGCAAAACTGCCCGACAAGGATTCGGCCGCGCCGAGCATGGTGTTCGACACCCCTTCGATCAGCTCGGCCTGGTTTTCCTGGAGGCGCAGGATGGCGTGCTGCAAATCATCAAGTCGATGGATCAACGCGCCGTCATTCCCCGCGATGGAGGACTGAACCGCGGTGGCAATATCCATATGCAGCTCGCCGCCCCCCATGCGACTGCGCGTGCCTTCATCCAGGCGTTTCACCAGCTTCTCGTTGCAGTAATCGTCCACGTGATTCAGGAGGTTCTCCTCCATCATTTGCATAACCGTAGCGGGAAACATTACCAGCAGGCTCATAATCAAGGCGATGAGGGTGGTATCAAACGCAACCCCCAGCCCCGAGGAAACCAGCCCGAGCTTGTCTTTGATAACCGAAATATCCGTGGCGTTGGCCAGGTCGCCGGAGAAGCCGCTGACCGCTTCGCTGATGCCCATGACGGTACCGATAAAACCCAGGATCGGAATCGCCCAGATAAAGACCTTGATCACGGTGTAGCTCGACTCCACGTGGGTGGCATCGATCTCCGACTGCGAAGCCAGCATGGTGGCGGCTTCGGACGTGCTGTTTCGCGCCTGGAAATGCGAGAGGCCACGCAGAATACGCGTGAGCAGAAAATTACCATGGGCTTTTACCGGCAGCTTGGAGATGTGCTCACGGAAAAACGGGATCGCGCTGTCAGGAATATCTTCCGAGAGCGCCATCGGCAAGGGGTCGTGATTAAAGGCACGTTTCTGCTGACCGAACTTGAGATACTTCAGCACGAGAATGCCGTACGACCAGAACATCAGGATCGTTAACACCGGCGGCACCCAGCCCCGGGCATAAAACAGCTGGGCGAAGGTGCTGCTCTTGATCGGCATCAACAGGAGGTAAAACAGTCCGCTGACCGCAAGGCCCACGCCGAGTGTGACCAGCATCGAAACCTTTGTCGCCGAGCTGGTATCAGGAATGTCGTCAAAATTGGAGATCGGTTTGCTCATGCGGCGGAGTATACGCATCCACCCTCCGCCTTCCAGCCTTCAGGACGATTTTCCTATGATAGGAACGGATTTTCAAACGTCTTCCGATCATAGCACCGGGTTCCGCTTTCCGCCAACCTGCCTATTTTCCAGACACGCGCCGGACCAGCTCCACAAACTCGGCTTTCCGACCCTGAGGATCCTGCTCCCCGTTCAGCATTTTCCGATCGACGAGCTCCAGCACCAGGTCGTGCGTGGCCTGCCCTCTAAATCCGGAATCGCGCAAGATTAAACCGAAGCCCGCCACCGCCGAGGCAAAACGAAAATCTGCCGAAGCCTTCTCCCATTGAGGCGCAGGGCCATCGACCCGCAGCGTGCGCTCCAGCGGAATACTGGTATCCGCATCGGGCTGCTTGTACCGCAGCTTCACGGTGAGCCACTCGCCATTCCGAACCAGGTTCTCAGGCGCTTGCGGCCTGCTCGGCTGATATTTAAGCGCGTCACCTCCCGGCTGTTCCGCGCCGACCAGCTGCACTTCGTACAGTGCCGTGACCGAGTGCCCGGAGCCGATGTCTCCGGCGTCGATTTGATCATTCGTAAAATCTTCATTGCGCAAACGGCGGTTGTCGTAACCCACGAGTCGGTACTCCTGGATGTAGGCCGGGTTGAACTCGACCTGAATTTTCACGTCCTTGGCGATGGTCAACAAGGTGCCGGACATTTGTTCCACCAGGACTTTTCGCCCTTCGCGCGCGGAATCGATGTAATGATAACTCCCGTTGCCCTTGTTGGTGATTTCTTCGAGCATCTGGTCGTTCAAATTACCTGTCCCAAATCCGAGGACGGTCAAGAACACCTTGCTCCGGGCTTCGCGCTCGACGAGGGCGACGAGGGAATCGTTATCGGAGATACCGACATTAAAATCTCCATCCGTTCCAAGGATCACCCGGTTGATGCCGCCCTTGACGAACTGTTTGCGCGCCAGCTGATAAGCGAGCCCGATCCCGGCGGCACCAGCGGTCGATCCGCCCGAATTCAGCTGATCAATCGCCGCGTGAATGCGGGGTTTGTCGTCGCCGCTGGTGGGTTCGAGTGCGAGGCCTTCCGAGCCGGCGTAAACGACGATGGAGACCACGTCGTCGGAGTTTAGCTGATCGACCAGATCGTGCATGGCTGTTTTCAACAGGGGCAATTTACGCGCGGTGTTCATCGATCCGCTGATATCCAGGAGGAAGACCAGGTTGGCTGAAGGGCGCGCCTCAGGCACAACCGTACGCCCTTGAAGACCGATCCGGACGAGATGATGACCGGGTTGCCAGGGACAAGCAGCGACCTCGAGGTGGGCCGCGAAGGGATGTTCGCCTTTTGGTTGGGGGTAGTGATAGTCGAAGTAGTTAATCATTTCCTCGATGCGGACCGACTCCGGCGGGACCGCCTGGCCATCGGTGATCATGCGACGGATGTTGGAATAGGAGGCGGTGTCGACATCAATGGAAAAGGTCGAGAGGGCTTCCTTGAGGGGGGAGAGGAACGTCGATTCGGCATAGCTGCCATAACGCTCGGCGGAAGGGGCCTCGACGGACCCGAAGGCTGGGTCATCCAACTCCGTCGACGCATCGGGGATGTACTCGAAATTCGATCCACGTAAAGTACCGCCTCTGGCTTCTTCGTAATAGTCGCTGCTGATGCGCGCATGCCACAAAGGCTTTCGTATTTGTACGAGATCCACCTCACTCAATTGTGTGACCTTCAAATGGCTAGCTACAGCTGGCTCCCCGCTCACACTCGAGTAGGCAGGATAGGCCTTCGAATCTTGGGAGTCAGCGGCAACCGGGCCTGCTTCGTCATTGCCAAATAATGAGTAAATAAAAGGTACTTCCGGAGATAGCTGGGGCAAAAAGACCAATAGCAGCATCCCCGTCGCAGCTATTCCCGCGATGATGGGAATCCAAACCTGCTTACGTTTTTTATGTTTCACGACGGCCTGCTTTTTCGTAACCGGCGGCTCCACTTGCTGGTCCAGGTTCGCTTTAAGCTCATCCAGAAAGGCGAAATCCCTCCCCCCATCCATGCGGTGGGCCTCATGCAGGAGCCCATCGATGGCGCGGTCCTCGCCAGACGGTTTATGCGGTGCATCAGCGTTCATTGGTCTCTCCCGGCTGGACGGTTTTATGGTGCAGGCAGTCTTTCAACTGCTCACGGATGCGTTGGAGTTGTTTGCGAACCGCGGCGGGCGAACTATCCAATTTGCCAGCCGCTTCCTCGCTGGTACTGCCTTCGTAATAAATGATCTGAACCACTTCACCCTGCTTGCTACTGAGTTTCTCCAGGCAGTCTTTCAAGCTGCCGATGACGCCGCCAGACGGGCTTTCTACCAGGGTATCCCAGGTCGCGTATTGAGCATCGATTTCGTTGAGGGTCTCCTCGTCGACGTAGGTAAGGCGATTGCGGCGCACGTGATCGATCCATTTATGCCGCAGGATGCCGCGGACCCAGGTGCCGAAACTGCGGGTGGGGTCAAATCGGTCGCGGACCTGATAGGCGGCAAGGAAGGCGTCTTGGGCGAGGTCGCGAGCGAGATCGGGGTCGCCGGAGAGGGAGCGGGCGTAGGCGAGAATGCTGCGATGGTGCTCGGCGGCCTGGCTACTGAAGGCCTGCCGATCCAATCCCCTTGCTCCTTGCACCATGGGTTCTTCTATAAGTCGAATCATTGAGGGTTCTCCAGCCATAACGATGCCCGGTTTTCGGGTGTCTATGGGGTATTCGGCTGGGAGAACGAAAGTGTGACATTTTTTTCGTAGCCACGGCTTGGGATCCGGGTGACAGCCAGGAATGGCTGTCCTACGGACTAATAAATGCCGCGAATGTGGGCGTGGACTTTTTCCGTGTAGAAAGCTGCCAGTTGGCTGTGGAGTTCCGAGGACAAGGGTGCCAAGGCACTCGCGCTGGCGTTGGATTCGACGTGAGCCACCCGCGAGGCGCCGGGAATCACGGTCGTGACGGCATCGTGATCGAGGATCCAACGCATGGCGAACTGCGGCATGGTCAGGCCCTCCGGGCAAAGCGCTTTCAACTCGTTGGCGAGCTCGACCGCTTTCGGAAACGGAATACCGGCAAAGGTCTCGCCGACGTTGAACATCTGGCCATCGGCATTGAAGTTCCGGTGATCGTTTTCGGCAAAAGTTTCGGTGCCCGTGAATTTTCCGGCCAGCACCCCGCTCGCCATGGGCAGGCGGACGATAATGGCAATGTTCCGCGCCTTCGCCGCGTCAAACAATTCATGTACGGGCTTCTGGCGAAAGATATTAAAGATGACCTGGAAGGAGGTGAGCCCCTCGGCATCCAGGCAGGCCTGGGCTTGCTCGATATCCTCGACGCTGACGCCCCAGTTTCGGATTTTGCCTTCGGCTTGAAGCGTGTTCATGTGCTCGAAAACCTCGCCCTTGCGCAACTCTTCGAGTGGAATGCAATGCAGCTGGGTGAGATCGAGGGTTTCGACGCCCAGGCGCTTCAAGGAGGCCTCGGTCGCGGCGGTCAGGCTCGCCTTCGAATACTCATTCGGCCAGGTACCCGGCCCACGACCGAGCTTGGTTGCGATGAAAATTTCCTCCGAACACGTTTTGATAAAGCGGCCGATGAGCGATTCGCTGCGACCGGCTCCGTAGACGTCGGCGGTATCAAAAAAGGTGATGCCCTGGTCGACGGCAGACTGGAGAATGCCTTCGGCGGTTGCTTCCGACAGGTCGCCCCAGCAGTCGTCGCCGAGCTGCCAGCAGCCGAGACCGGTTTCAGAGACGGGGCTATTTGTCTGACCAAAGATGCGTGTATTCATTCGGGGATGAAAGCAGGCTGAGAGCGGATGTCAATCGAGCAAGAGTCCGCCGGTCCACCAGAGATAGGAAATACTCACATAACCGGCGAGGTTCATGGCAATGCCCATGAGTTTGAACTGCCCGAGGCTGTAGGAGCCTTCCTTAAACAGCCAGGCCATGTCCACTACCAGCCAGATGATGCAGAACAGGAGGAAGCCGGTGAGCACCCATTCCTTGAAGACAAAGCCTACGAGCACGATCTCCCCCACGAGGAGGGCGATGATCAGGATTTTGGACAGGGTGATGCCCAGACGACCGACGGAGGTGACCCGACCCGCGAGCTTATCCGGGTAAAAATCCATCACCTCTCCGATGACATGCGCGTGCAGGCAGAACAGGGCGAGATAGAGGATCGTCTGCCACGGCATCAAGTGGCAATCGTTCAGCCAATACCCGAGGAATAGCACGATGAGGTACCCGAGCGGATTCAACAGATCAAAGGGCGGCCGCCCCCGCAGCGCGATCCGTTTGTCGTTGTAAAGATAGTTGGTCAAGAGGATACCGACGATGGTAAGTGAGCCCGCGAGGTAATTCAGCCGCAGGATGATCCCCCAGAACGGCACCTGCACGAGCACCAGCGGCACCGGCAAAGCCAGCAGCTGCTCCGGGGTCGCGCGCGCGCCGAAGAGCCAGGAGTCCTTGCGTGGATTCGCTTTGTCGACGGAGTAGTCGACGATGTCGTTCCATCCGTAGACGAGAAAATTAAGCGGAAAGGTAACGTAGACCAGGCCGACCCAGAACTCCCACGAATCCCAGACGCGCATCTGGGAGGTGGGAAGCAAATACAGCCAAACCGTCTGGAACCACAGGCCCGGACGGGAGATCTTCAGCCAGGTGCGTGCGCTCACTAATCCTTTTTCGGACCGATCGCCAACATGCGCTCGACCGACTTCAGGGCGCGGACCCGAATGTCTTCCGGCACTTCGATCACGTACTGGTTCTTCACGAGCGATGCCAGGGTATCTTCGAGGGTGATCTCGTTCATGTGCGGGCAACGCACCGAGCACATCCGGAGCATCTCTTTGCCTTTTGCTTCCGCCTGAATGTTATCCGCCATGGAGCACTCGGTCAGCACCAGATACTGCTTGGCGGGCGACTGCTTGACGTACTCGATAATCGCGGTGGTGCTGCCCGAGTAATCGGAGGCTTCCACCACTTCGGGCGAGCATTCCGGGTGGGCGACCACGATGACCTCGGGGAATTGCTTACGCGCGAGCTCGATATCTTCGACCATGAAGCGTTCGTGCACCTCGCACTTTCCGGACCAACCGATGAGGTCGTATTCCAGAGCATCGTCCTGCAACGCACCCGGAACCGGCTTCTTGGTGGGGAAAATAATTTTCTTTCCGGTTTCGCGGGCGACGTTCTTCGCGAGGTATTCGTCGGGCAGGAAAATGATATGCTCGGAATCGAGCGACTCGATCACCGCGCGCGCGTTGGAAGAGGTACAGCAGATATCGGTTTCGGCTTTCACATCTGCGTAACAATTGATGTAGGTGACGACCGGCACGCCGGGATACTTCTTCTTTAGATTGCGCACGTCTTCAGCGGTGATGCTCGCGGCGAGGGAACAACCGGCCACCTTAGCGGGCAACAAAACGGTTTTGGTGGGGCTGAGGATTTTGGCGGTCTCGGCCATGAAACGCACGCCACAGAAGACGATGACATCGGCATCGGTATCCGCGGCATCCCGGCTGAGCTGAAGCGAATCGCCGGTAAAATCGGCAATGCCGGAATGGAAGAGCGCGGGCTCCATGTAGTTGTGCGCCAGAATCACCGCATTGCGTTCCTGCTTGGCCACCAGGATTTTCTCCGCAATTTCGGCCTTATATTTCAGCTCAAAATCGGGGACGATCCCGTCGAGACGAGCTTTCATGTTTTCGTATACTTCCGCAACAGCCATGAGTGGTTTCCTTGGTTAAGGCCAAAATTGGTAATGATGGCCGAAATGTAGCACAGGCCTACCTGAACTGCCAACCTTCGCTTGGGCTTGAAATATGGGTTTACAGCGGAATGTTTATCCGCTACGACACTCGCCCAATCCAAGGTGCCGGAGTGGCGGAATTGGCAGACGCGCTGGATTCAAAATCCAGTGTCCGTGAGGACGTGTGGGTTCGATTCCCACCTTCGGTACCATCTTTTTCTTCAGGGCTTTCTTTAAGTGATCGTCGGATCAGAGACCCGAGCTACGCGGTTATGGTCCGAGCTCTACGCCCAATCGGTACAGTCGACGATGGACCGCATTCGTATCACGCAAGATCAGGGGACTGCCGGTCCCTGGAAAATTGCTTCGAATATTGGCCCAACTATCGGTGCCGAAACCCGTGCGGTACTCGAGCGCATACACGCGATCCAGCGCACTTCGGAACCTGAGCTCGGCAACCGAGCCTCGTGCCTCCTGAATCAGCAGCTGGAGAAAATCGTTGGCGTCATTCGGATCGGTGTCGGCGATGTACTCTTCCAGGTTGCTCAAGCCATCGAGATCGCCATCGACCCGTGCATCCGCGGCATTGGTCACGACCAGACCGAATCGCGTCTCCCAGGTGTTGGGAATGCCATCCGCATCGAGATCGGGGATACAGACTTCGAGGTTGATGTCGTCCAGGCTGAAATTGGCATCGCCCCCACCCTGCCCTTCGAGTCGAAAAACCAGGGCGTGAGGCTGTCCATCCGCGAAGGCGGACACATCGACGGCATAGGCCTGATAACCCGGACTGGCCACCGACGGCTCGACGATCGTCGTCACAGGAACTTCATCGATCAACACGCGGAACACATCGGTAAAAGGCGCGGCAACCGCTCCGACCCAGAGCTGGAACGAGAGCATCGCGTCGCCTTCAGGGATGAACACAACCTGACCGACGTTGCCGGTTTCCGTCGTGCCGTCCGGACCGGTATACCAGGCCCAGTTCGCCCCGGATCGCGGGCCAACCGCAATGCCCTGGGCACCACAGGTTCCGTCGCAGATGATGACGCCAAAATTATCCGAGCTGTTCACGGGCCAACCCGGATAGGGCTGCCCCTCTTCAAAGTCGCCATCCTGAAGGAGGTTCACACAGGTGCTGGCCTCAGCCTGAAATGACATATTCACCACCAGGCTTCCCGCATCCTGATCGTATCCGCCGGCGAGAATATAATAGGTGTGCCCGGGGTAAACGACGGAACCGAGGCTGGAGGCCGGCAGGGCCCCGAGATCATCGCCGCAGACCCATTCGGTCAGCGCCCCACAGCTGCCTTCATAGAGCACGAGTACGGTGTCGAAATCGCTACCCAGAGTATCTACGCGTAAATGACCAACGGTCAGCGGCGAATAGCGATACCAGCCCCCCCGGGCCGGCGCCTCCGTGCAGGCCGGGATGGGATCGCCGGTGCTGGTAAAGCCCACGGTACTCTGGGTGGTACTAAAGGGCATGCTGCTGATCAGAACCGCATCCACGCAGCCGTCATTCACCGTGGGCGAATCGTTGTCGGAGATAACCACCTTAGTCTGAATCGGAACGCCCAGTGCCGCCCCGTTACTCGGATTGGATAAGGTCACCCGGAAATTTTCCTGCCCCTCGACGAGGGCATCATCGGTGACCCCCATGGAAATGGTTTTCATGCCTGATTCACCGATGGCCCAGGTGACGAGGCCTGTACTCGCGAGATAGTCCCCTGCCCCAGCCGTGTTGGGCGTGGTTGCATAGGTTACACCTACCGCACGGTTTGAATATCCGGTGCGGTGGAGACCGAGCATCACGCTGCCCACGGCTTCGTCCACCTGAATGACCGCGGCATCCATCGCGATCGACCCGCCCGGCGCCTGCGCATCGATCAACACCTCGCGCTGGATCGCGGCCCCATCGGTCGTATTCGTGACCGTAAGCAAGGCCGTATGCAGGCCGACACCCAAGCCATTTACCGCCGGGTTTGTGCAGACCTGGATGCTTACGCTCTGATCAGCCGGCAGGGTCCCGAAGGAAGGTGTGACATCGAGGAAAGCCTCATCTGAAAACATCTGCCAATCGATGGTCCGCGAGGTCGCGTTGCTCACCGTATAGGTAAAGCACCCCGGACTGAAGGCGCCACCCGCCGGACCGGTGAAGACGCGAACGCTGGTGGGATCAACCTGGACGAACTCATATGGCAACAAGGTGAAATCGGTATTGCTCACATCGAAGAAGACGCCGTTCGCAGCCGCGACCTTGATGCGTGCCTGGCTGGTCGCCACACTGGGGAGCTGAACCAGGGCGACTCCATCGTTTGGCGTTCCAGCCTGAAGCACGATCGGAAAGGTTTGGCCACCATCCAGGGAGAGCCGGATATTCACTGTAGCGACCAGCACCTGTCCCCCATCGGTATTCGCAACATCCCAGGTGACGGTTTCCTGGTTGGACCAGGAGACGGCGCTGTTCGGGGCGGTCACCAGAAACGGACCGGCCGAAGCATCCACGGTCACGCTCATTTCGTCGGTCGCCACCGCACCACCACCTGCGACCCAGTCACGCGCAGAGACCTGAAAGGTCAAGGTGCGTTGGGCCGTGGGCAACGTCTCTCCCTTGGGTGTGGTGTTATTCAACAACTCGGCGAGTCGGGGAAAGGTTCGTGAGGCATCCGTGCTCGGGGCAAAGGAGCGAAACAGTGGTATGAATCCATCATCGGGTGCATTGAGGCTGGCCGCCGGCCCTAAGTCCATCTGCTCCCAGGCAACAAACACCGGGCTTCCGTCGGGATCGGAAGCGGAGGCGGTCAGGGTAAACGGCGTGCTGGCAGGAATCACGACATCGGGACCCGCACTCACCACGGGGATCTGATTTCCGGTCGCATTGGTAACCGCACAGTCCGGATTCGATGCAAGGTAGTTGAGGATTTCCTCCAGATTTGCGGAATGGAAGTAATCATCTGAAGCAAATTGCAGGTTATCACCTCCGCACAGGCCGGCATAGCCCATGATCGTGGATCCGCTGCCGGGGGCATAAGCGGTGGGGGCATAACGATTGCCGGCACAGTCACTGATCACGCCATTGAACGAATGGTTGGCGCCGAGCTGATGACCGATTTCATGCGCGACAAAATCCACGTCAAAGAAGTCGCCGATGGGATTGGAACTACCGGTCTGACCACTTGCCTTGAGACCGCTGATACACAAACCGGGATCCGCCAGGCCTCCGCCGCCTGTTCCGAAGACGTGACCGAGATCATAATTGGCATCGCCGATTACGCTATCGATGTTGGCCTGGTTTTCGTCAACGAGACTGTCCCCATCGTTATTCGTATAGGGATCGGTCGAGGCGTTGGTGTAAACGAGCAGTTGATTGTTTGCCACGAGCTGAAACGATATCGCCAACTCGCGTTCGTAGATACCGCGCACGCGATTGATCGTCGTAACGATGGCAGCCATTCCGTCCCCCACGGTGCCGCCATGAAACTGGGTGTACTCACCCGTGGCGGCGACGGCGAGACGATACGTGCGCTTCACATCGCCATTGGTAAACGTTGCTCGCTGCCGTTGCAATCGCGCGCGCAATGCCTGCACGGGCACGGTACAGATCCAGCCATCTGCCGCACGGGCATCACGTCGATCATGGACGACGAGCATGGAAGGATCACCCGGCAGACAGGGGTCGATATAGATCGACGTTTCCGGCGTAAGAATCTGGAGGTGGTAGCCGCGCGGTGAACGATCCATCTGCAAGGTGCATGCGGGTTCATCGAGACCGACGCCCGACCAGGTCTGGAGCTCCGGAAACACCGCCGCGAGATCGGGATGCATCAGGTTCGACGCCGCGATCGCGAAGCGGTGCAGAGAGCCATCGGGAAACGGAACCGAAATCGTATCCGTGCCCGAAGGGTCGATGGTTCCACTGACCTTGAACACCTTGCAGGTAGCGGGCGTAGTGGAAAATGTCATCGTGGGACGAACCGCGTGCTCCACCCACTCCAGCGCCGCCGAGACCGGCATGCTGAGCCCCAGGAAGAGCAGCATCAGGATTCGTTGCAGGGCGTTCATGTGTATAAACCTACCCGGAACGCGGGAAAAGGTCAGGCATAGAGGAACTTCAGGTGCCGCAAAGCGAGGCGAATGCAACGGTGCTTTCAGGGCTGAGGGGGTCCAGAGCAGCAGAGTTAAGGAGTAGAGACCAGCAGGCTTAAGGAGTAGAGACCAGCAGGCTTAAGGAGTAGAGACCAGCAGGCTTAAGGAGTAGAGACCAGCAGGCTTAAGGAGTAGACAGCAAGGTGACCAGGACGTAGAGCGCAAGCGATGCGACGAAAGCAAGAAAGTACATCCGGTTGCGATGCACATCCATCTCACGATCGTAGCGCTTCACCTTGGGCAGGCCCCCGAGCACAAAGAGCTGGGAGAAACGCCCACGCAAACGAGCCGGGCTTTTGTCCAGGTGAATGGGATCACCAAATGCATGGCGAGCGATTTTAAAGCGACGACGGCGGGGACGGACATCCACGGTGGGATCGTTCCAGCCAAAGAGATCACCGGTCCGTTGGCCGCTGCGGCTGAAAGTGTCCTTGAACTCCTCCACGCGATTCTGATGCGGCACCTTCTCGCCCGGCTGACGGAAGCGGGGCAGATCGTTACCGACGACCAAGCCCTCATCCATACGAGAAGGCTTCAGATTCAGTCGGTCACTATGACTGACGAGAACCTTCCCATTTCGATCGTATGCTTTGCGCTGCTTGTTCATTCGGTAATCCCAGCCTACGCGAACCACGTGGTAATTGCAAAATAAAGCAGCGCAGAAACGCCGCCCAAAACCAGTGCGAAAGGCAGACTGATCGCGAGCCCGACTTTCAGCCAGTAGGCGAATCCGTTGGTGGCCACCTGTTCGGCGTCGGTGTTTGTATGACCTTCGCCGAAGCGGGCCTGACCGGCGTTACTGAAGGTGTCCAGCTTGACCAGCGCTTTGCTGCATTCGACCCGGATATTGTCGATCAGGTCCTGCGCCTTGTGCAGTTCATCCTGAACGTCGTCTTCCGACCAGGTCGCCTCGTCAACCGTTTCAATTTCCTCCACCATGCTACGGAAGGATCGGCGGGTATTGCTGTACAACTCGGTGAGCTGAGAGGCCTTGATCTCTTCCTTTTCGAGCGCGATCAGGCTCTGGTGGAGGCGCTGGATCATTTCGCGCTTGGCCCGAACATACCCATCCTGTTTCTTGCGCAGCTCCTCGAGCTGGCGCTTTTCGATCTCGAGATCGTCCTGGCGCATCCGCAGACGCTCGATTTCGGTCATGGCCGTGGCCACTTGACCCTCAAGCTGGTCCCGATGCCGGGCCATCCGGGTCAGGTTATTGTCGCTTTGCGCGGGCTGACGTGATCCGGAGGGGGCCTCCTCAACCCGGACGCTGGCTACTTCGGGGGCTGCATAGCCGTTGGTGCGGGGTTTAACGAGATCGTCGTCAAAAAAGTCGGTTGTCGACATGTCCAGGTCCTTTTCTTATCCACAGGTTACTAAAATACGCTCCACAAACAGCAAACGGCCGCTCAACTCAGCGAGGAATGACTAATTCCATTCCGACCTTCATTTTGTTCGTGTTCGGCAGCATCTTCTTATTCGCTGCCTGTATCTTCACCCACCCGGCCTGGTTGCCGTATACCTTCTCGGCGATCTTCATCAGCGTATCGCCTGGCTGGACCTTGTAGGTCGTCACCACGCCATTGGCAGAAACGCTGTTTCCACCTGTATTCCCAGCCGTTTTCTCAGGCGACTCGGAAGTTATCATCAGGTTATTAACAATCACCTTAGTGTCCCGGAGCTCTTGATTCAACTCCATATTGCGTTTTCTAAGCTGATTATTTTCCTCCCGGAGCTGCTTGATCTCTGACTCGACCACGGGGCGCAGGGGAAAGGTCGCGAGGAACTTCTGTTCGGCGTGCCGGATCGAATCCTCGAGCAACTGGCGCTTCGCCGTGGTTGGGCGTGCATCGAGGTAGTATTTGTAGTGGTAGATCGCCAGGATGTAGTCTTCTTTCCTGGATTCATAGAGGACCCCTAGCTCGAGATGCGCTCGAATCAGCCGGGGATCGGCCTCCAATGCCGCGCTAAAGAGGCGAATCGCCTCATCGAACTCCCCACTCTCCTTCTTCGCCGCCGCCTTCCGCATCAGCGGATGATCTTCATCCAACCGATCCAGGGTTGCTGCGTCTTTTTGACAACTCACGGCAAGCAGGCAGCACAACAGGCCCGCCATAAGCGGGCAGAACCATGATCTTAACCATTGGACACACTGCATGCCGGTATTATTAGGCCCTTGATGTCCAAGGGTCAAGGGGTTCGATGAAGGATGACGAGAATCATCTCAGCTGCGATCTGCAATCGTGCGAACGCCCGCTATGAAAAGAAGCGTAATAGGAATGACCACGAACAGGATGGTCGGGGCGAAAACGGCGACGGGAATGAGCAGCAAGCCCACGATCCATACCCCCATTTTACCCGGGCGCACCAAGGTGTCGATCACGGGAAGCCCGACAACGGCAAACAGCCCGAATCCAATCAGATGCGTCCAACTAAGCGTATACCGACCCGACATCACAGCCCGGGAAAGCACACCGAACGTCAGGGCGAACGTGATATACAACCCTCCGCGCAAACGCCGATGGAAGCTCGTTTCGGCAACACGTCCCCATGTGTGGGGCGGCATTCCCGCTTTCGGAATACGGACCATCATTGGGAGCGTGCTTTTCGTGCACTCATCATGCCTGCACGTACATTTACGGCACAGTATAATACCGGGACGTGATTATAAGCTAATCGTCTCGTCAGTCCTCATCAACCGTTTCATCGCGCTGATAAATCGGGAGCTGGCGATAGGGTACGGTCAAGGCGAGTACGGTGATCGCGGTGTTATAAATTATTCCATCGCGATGGCCGGGATAGGAGCCGTCCTCATTCTGGCTCTTTGGGTATTGCTCGTAGAGGTACTCCGCGTATTTCTCCCAGTACTTGCCGCCCAGCTGGAACATCCCTTGCGCGTTGTAATAGTTACCATAGGTCCCATGCGATTCGTGATGCAGGTTCTGGTAATTGTTGAGGATGTAGTCCCCTGCTTTGAGGGTTGAAGGCTTTCCGTGCTCGCCACAGAGTTCCAGACATAACAGGGCCGCACCGGTGAGGGTTTGCGCATGCGCATCGTGGTTCTGATACCCGAAGGTCCCCCGCCGTGGATCGTGATTGCGATAGAGATATTTAACCGCCTCTTCAATGGCGCTGTCCGGCACCGGAGCACCGTTTAACTTCGCCGACTTCAACGCCATGAGCGCCCATCCGCTGCAGGATAAATCGCTATCATTCGAATCCGGCTTATAGCGCCAGCCGCCCTGATGCATTTCCTGCTTCGGAACCTGTTGCGCGGTCAACAACACCTGCAGGGCTTTGCCGAGGGCTTTCTCCACCCGCTTCTGGCGCTTGGGATCAACCATCCCGGACACCTCTGAAAGAAACAGGGTACTGATATTGTGGGAGTACATCGGCCCGTGACCGGAATGTCCGGCAAACAAGACGCCCTGGCCGTCCTGGTGGTTGACGATATAATCCACGCAGTGATTGATGTTCTCGCCGTAGGGACCGTAGCCCGGTGTGTACCCGACGGATAGGAAGGCCATGCCACAGAGACTGATCACCCCGGTGGTCTCCCCCTTCTCGCCGATGAAGGCTCCTTCTTCTGTTTGCAGACTGGCGAGGTACTCAAGCGCCCGTTCAACAGATTGGTCGACCTCCGCCTGGTATTTGGAGAAAACATTCACCGCCAGATCCGCCTGCGACATCGGCATCAAAAGAGCAACCAGTAGTATACACCGTATTTTCATCATCTTTATCCGTGATTCGATATGCATCTACGACCGGGTTATTTTTTCACACTCTGGCGAGCGACTTCGCGGAAGTACTTACTGACCAACTCCCGATACTCTTCGGGAATGTCCGCCATCGCAGACACTTCAACATCGTTCGCGCCCAGCGCGCGCATCTTGATCCAGTCGGCGGTGCTCAAGCCCATGCGCGCCAGAAACTCCGGCATCTGCACGCTGGCGACATCCGGACTACTGCCCAATTCAGAGGGCTCCGTGCCGCCAGGCTGTTGGGTGAGTTCACCCGGTTGACCGGGCGCCGGCTGACCCGGCGCGTTCGAGGGCAATCCTGGAGCAGCCTGCATCCCCAGGCTCTGGGCCGCAGCATTCGCCATTTCGGCCATAGCCTGGGCAGCGGCTTCGGCCGCTTGAGCAGCCGCTTCCGCTGAGGGAGCCGCAGCCGCCTCGGCGGCCTGCCCAAGTGATTCACCCAACTGACTTCCGTCAGCGAGGGCGTCCGAAGGCTGGGCGGCAGCGGCCAGTTGTTCGGCCTGACCCGCGAGCAGCTCTTCCAATTGTCCGAAGGCTTCCGCAGCCTGGGCAAGCGATTCCCCCGCCGCAGCGGCAGCCTCCGCGCTGGGGGGCGAGCCGGATGCAGGTTCGCCGGCCGCGGGTTCGCCAGTCGCGGGTTCGCCGGATGCAGGTTCGCCAGCCGCAGGTTCGCCGGATGCAGGTTCGCCAGTCGCGGGTTCGCCAGCCGCAGGTTCGCCAGTCTCGGGTTCGCCGGATGCGGGTTCGCCAGCCGCAGGTTCGCCAGCCGCAGGTTCGCCGGATGCAGGTTCGCCAGCCGCAGGTTCGCCAGCCGCGGGTTCGCCCGCTTCAGCAAGCGCTTCGGCCGCATCGCCGGCCAGTTCAGCACCCTGTTCTGCCAGGTTCTCAGCACCCGGATTGTCCAGCGCCTCCTGCTGGGCGGCAAAGGCATCCGCCGCCTCGGCCAGCTCTTCAACCTGGCCCTGAACGGCCTCCTGCAAGGCGGCCAGCGCCTCGGCGACATTACCTTCCTCGAGGGCGGCCAAGGCGTCCTGCACGGCTTCCTGCTCCGCCATCAATCCTTGAATCTCTTCGGACACCTGCTGCTCTTGCGGCGTCGGCTGCGCGTTTGGCTGCGAAGCCTCTTCGCCTTCCGGAGCGTTCGGGGAAGCCTCGGGCTCGCTTGGATTCAATGCTTCACTGGCCTGTTGCAGCTGCTCACTCACCGCCTCGGCATGTTCGATCGCATCCGCCAACTCGGATGAGCCGATATCTTCCGCCGCATCCCGGGCACTTTCGGAGGCCTGCTCCAAGGCCTCCGATGCTTCACTCAATGATTCCGCCTGCTCCGGTGCCGCCGAATCCGATGGGCCTGTCTCCGGCTCCGCGGGCGGTTCGTTTGCCGCACCCGCTGGCTCACTACTCGAATCGGTCTCCGCTTGTGCATCTTCCGCGAGCTGCGAAAGCTGCTCACCGATCTCCGCCGCCTCGGCTCCAATCTGCTCCTGAAGCTCTTGCAGGGCCTGCTGAATCTCCTGAGCCAAATCATCTTCTTGAGCCGCCTCGTTTTGCGCCTGTTCGCTCAGGTCGGCAATCTGCTCCTGGCGCTCTGAAAGTTCGGTCGCCTCCTGCGCAAGTTCGGATGCCGTTTCCGCATCTTTCGCCATCTGCTCCGCCAGGGCCTGTTGATCTTCCTTTAACAGGTCTCCAAGTTCGTTGGCCAATTGCTGCTGCTCCTGCTTCCACGCTTCCAGCGCCTGCTCGGCGAGTTCTGGCTCGGCAGATTTATCCTCGGCGAGTTCTTGAGCTTCATTCGCCAATTGAAATTCTTCCTTTGCAAGATCGGTTAATTCCGCCAGGGCCTCAGCCTTCTCGGACAAATCTTCTCGGGTCTTCAGTAGCTCCGTAACCCGATTAATGGCGATCTGGGTATGCTCCTTCACATCCTCAGCGTGCTCGAGACGCTCGCCCTTGATATCGGTCAACTGGATCAACTCGATCGCGTTCCGGGCCGTGGTCGTATCCTTCTCCGCGATGTCCGCGAGCTCGGACGCCATACTGGCATAGGGCGTTTCGACGACCTGCTCGGCGAGGTCCTTCAGTCCGGCATCCGCAGCGGACAGTTCCTTATGCCCCCGCTTCAGGTGATCGAGCAACCAGTCGGGCAAACCATCGTTTTCTCTCACCCAGTTGGGTGCATGCTCGGAAGATTCACGCGCCCGATGCAGCCGTTCCAGGATCTGGCGCAAGGCTTCCTCCACATCCCGCTTCTGTTGCTCGATCGCCTGCTGGGCCAGGGATTGAGCGGATCGATCGATATCAATTACGAGGGTTCGGCTGGCACCCTCCTGCGGCCCATCAAATGCTCCGGGCAGATTATCGCGCACCAGCAGGTGGGCCCGAACCTGACGCACCCCATCCAACTTCAGCGCCGCGAGATCCAGCATCGCCCGCCCGGTCCAGATCGGCTGGCTGCTACCCGCCAGACGCGTGGGTAGACCGAGTGCAACAGGCGACTGCTTCTGACCATCAAAATCCAGCTGCAGGTCCAGGGCGGACAGGCCGTAATCTTCCTGCACAAAATAATCGATCGGCAGCAATTCGGTAGGCTGCAATCGCAAGGTGTTGTCTTCCGGCTTTTGAATGGTGATTTCAGGTACACGATCCGCGACCGCCGTGATCATTCGTTCTTCCTGACGATTGGTATGTCCGTATTGATCCTCCAACGGGATCTTCCAGGGGGCATCCATCTGCGGTTTAACGACCACCTGCCATTCGCCTGCCTGCTGCCCGACGATGCCCTCACCGACCATCTTGTTCTCCACCATCATCGTCGAAAATTTGACCTTTTTATTGTAGCGGGCCTTGAAGGTCAGGTGTGTACCCACTGGAGCGGTAATGTGTTCACCTCGGTTGGTTCGCGTGATATCCGCGAGGCCGGTATACGAGGGGAAGTCCCAGGTGACCGTCAGCCCCTCGATCGCGGGCGGTTCGACCACGGTTACGGTATACTCGCCGGTCTCCGCCTTCATACTGCGCACACGATAGGTGAAGGACTCGGTAACGGTCGGAAAATAGACGGCAAAAACACTCTGCTCAGTATCGCTCTCGTCACTGCGGGTCATGCGTTCGATCACGGGATCCGCTTCCCCGTGTTGCATGCGCAATTCAGCACGCCGAACGCGCGGGCGATCGATGTTCACCTGGATATTCAACGGGTCACCCTTGAGCACGACCTGGTCGCCGGGGGTAACCTTCAGCATGCCCGCGTACATATTTCCGATGTTTGCATAGGGCGCAACCACCCGTGCGAAGAGACGCGGTGTTAATTTGGGCCAGATGATAAAGGAGAGCACCAGCACGGCCACCAGCGCGGCGGCCGCAATGATAAAGGGCTTGGCTTTCCGGCGGGTGAACTCTTCTTCCGGCCGAACCGAGACCACGTCGGTGATCGCTTCCTTCACGACCATGCGGATGAGCTGTTCCGAGCCCTTCAATTCTTCCGGGTCATCACTTGCGAGCAACTCCACAGAGGTACTGATTCGTTCCTGAAGCTCCGGGTGCCGCTGCTCAACCAGGCGGGCGATATCGGCCAGGTTCAGCTTCCGGGACAAGGGCTGAAATAAATACCGCCAACCGGAATAGAGCAGCACGCCGAGGACGAGCAGGCTGCCCAGATAGCCCACCCAATCCGGGAGAAACGGAACCGCCGCATACACCATCATAATCGCGATGACCGCGCCGATGGTCAGGGCCGCCGTCGCAAAAGCACCCTTGAGGATGGTGACGGCGCGCACGCGATCGATTAAGGCCTGTAACTTGTCGACAATTGGCGCAGGAAGACGCCGGATACCTTCTTCGGTGAAATTCAGACTCATGCCAGACCGCCTTTCTTGCGCAACACCCACTCCGTGGTCACCAGGCCGATGAATATCAGAAACAACGGCCAGGAATGCCAGAGAGGCGTTTCACGTTTTTCTTTTATAACTTCTTTTGCTTCACCAAAAACATCCACGAGGGCATGCGCGTTGCCGGGCGATGCGACCGACCCGCCGGTCAGGCTCGCCATCCGCGTCGGGATTTCACGACTGGCCGTCAGCTCAGCGAGCTCAATGGGGTTTTTCGTCGTCACAATGCGCAACTGGGTTTCAATCGTCTTCAGATTGTCTTTTGCGAGCAGCTTGGCGGATTTATTCCCCTTGAGTTCGAGCCGATAGCGACCCGGCGTCTCAATGGGATTCAGCAAGCCTTCGTACAAGCCGTTGGAGTCTTCGCGGTACTCCAGGCGTTTCGAAACGATTTCTTTATCGTCCTTGAACAAGGTTACGGTAATTTTGTCATCAAGTACAGGTCGCGATTCTTCGTCGATGACCTTAGCGATCACCTTGATAGGGTCATGGGGGGTATAGGACAGCTGATCCGTACCTAAACGCACCAGATCTGTTCCGGATCGAAGATTCACCCCGGTACCCCAGCGTAGTACCTGGCCCCACAAGCGGTGGTGATAGGTGTCGCCGACCCGATATCGCAGGCGCCAGGTCCGATCGGTACAGAACATGGCCACCTTGCCCAGTTCGTATTTCTGGATCACCACAAGAGGGTTTTCACGTTCGTATTGCTTGCGACTTGAAAGCTGTTCAATGGCCTGCTCGACCGATTGGGCATCTTCGATCCGGGTCAGCGCCCGGTCTTCATCCAGCGCCAGGGGCTTGGCATAGGCCAGGACGGTTGCGCCCTCCTTCGTACTCTCCACGGCGTGACGCCACATGAGCGGAGGGATGCCTCCCCAGATGCGCGCGTTCAAGGTGCGACTCGGCGCCTGCTGAAGGATCATGTGATTGCGACCTTCGCTCGTAGCCTCGATGCGGAAGGCTTCCTCGGGACTTTCATAGGCGGTGCCGGTCGAGTGTTGGTAGTTGATCGGACACAGGTTGGCGAAGGCTTCTTCCTGATAAGCATGCGGCATAAAGCGCGGCCCGGCGATCAGCACAAGCATGGCCCCGCGGCGTGAAACGCAATATTCGATATGCTCCCAGGTTTCGGTCGTAAAGTACGTTGGATCCACATCGCCCAGAATGATCGCATCAAATTTCAGCCACTCTTCGAGGCTTTCCGGCAAGGTGGTGGCCTCGGCATCGCCAAAGGCCCGACCGGCGGATGCGGGAATACGCGCACGTCGCCCCGCCCCCGCGATGGTGTCGGGCTCGGTCAACACAAACTGCAGGTGCACAGACTTATCGCGCCCATAGAACAAGTTGCGCAGATAGCGAAATTCCCACCGGGGTGTTCCATCGACAATCAGCACGTTGGTCCGGTCGTCAGTGACCGCGGTTTCAAAATCCCACTCGTTGTTGTTGTGGTATAACTCCCCATCCAGATCCTCGATCTGCAGGCGGTACTTGAAGATCCCCTTCTCTTCGGGCGCATGGCGGAAACGCTGGGTGAAACGAAAATTTTCTTCAGGAATGCGCAGATCCACTTCATCGACCACCTCCTCATTATAGAGCAAGCGCACACGTGCGGATTCGCCCCGCATCCCGTCGAACTTGAGGTCGGCTTTAATCACAATCTTGTCGCCGAGGTAGATCGACTCGGGTGCGGAGACCTGTAGGACAGAGGCATCCTTGGGGCCCTGTCGACTTCCGATCACCACGGTACTGATCGGCGCATCCTGAACGCCCAGGGTTCGAGCGGCATCCTCAACTGCGGTACGCGCATTGTGGCGTCCATCGCTCAGCACGAGCACGCCGGCAAGGTTTTCGCTGGGAACGGTTTTTAAGGCGTACTCGAGGGCGGTGGCAATATCCGTGAGTTGACGAAAGGCTTTACCCGGGTCGCTCTCGCCGCTCTCCGTCGATGGGGCCAGCTTCGGATCAACGACCCGATTCACCGCGTTGGTGGAGCCGTCCTGCAAATAGCCGGCGAGGTCGACGTCTACGGGGTCCTGCGCAAATCGCACCAGGTGTAGATTATATTTATCCCCCAGCAAGGGGATCAGGCCGGGAAGCTCCTCGCCCTGGCCGACCAGCAGCCGACGAGCGATAGCGGCACGGGTCTGCTCCGCCATGCCATCAATGGAGCGGCGATCGGCATCGCTCAAAGCGCGATACAATACCTCGTCGGTCTCGGAAATGGCACGCGGAAGACGTTGTAACAGACTCCCCAGGCCCGTGCTGATATCCGTCAAGCTCCGCACCACATCATCGTACTGCTGCGCGGTAGCTTCGGCCTGCTCGACACGGGTCTGAATCCGATCCCGCTGATCGTTCATTTTTTCACGCAGGCCCTGTTCAAAATCGCGCAGCAGATCCTGCGTTGGGCCCTGAAATTTTTGTTCGCTCTGTCGCGTGTCGGCCAGGTAGGCGAGGCCGCGGGTCGATCCATCGTTCAGCAGGAGCACCAGTTCACTCAGTGCAGCCCGGCGCTTGGCAAGCATATGGGCTTTCGACTCATCCCCGGCGCTGGGTGGAAGCACAAGGGCCTCGGTCTGGCGTTTCACCTCGGCCTGCAGAGTCGCAACCTCCTGCTGGAGGTCCTGCAAGGGGTAGCGCTTACGCGCGGCGGGCACATCAAACACACGGGCGATTTCAAGCTTTTCGGAAATGGAGAGCCGTTTATCAGTTAACTGCATCGACTCGGAATCATCGACCAGCACGACCACATCGCGATCGATCGTCCGCTCGCCTTCGCGGGAAAACACCGGCTGCACGAGCATCACGAGGAGGACAAACACCGCACTGCCCCTCAACCAGGCCAGCGCACGACCCAGACGAGGCGAGACGATCGACCGTTCCCATTGATAGAGGGCCAACACACCTTCCAAGGCGCATGCACCCACGAACGCGGTGACCCACAGGGACCAATTGGTTTCGAGTACGAGTAAACGGCCGATAAATTGCCACATACTCCACAGCGCCAGGGTGCCCACGAGCGTGCGCGCCAGCAGGTAAGCTCCCCGCGACAAGCGGTTCGGCATCCGCTCCTTCAAGCGATGCGCAAAGAACCAGGCCGTGACCAGCGCGACCATCATCAGAAGCACGATTAAGGTCGGCACATCCGCCGAGAGGAGATCTGTACGTCCGAGATCGTTATCCATGGCCCCTCATCTTTCCCAGTGCTTCCTGGAAGCCTTTGCCCGGCTGCATCATGCCTTCAAAATCGACGGTCTCCTCAATCCCCGTGCGACGCTGAATGGCAATCCAGCGCGAAAGGGCAATTTCGCCGAGCAGCAGGGCCAGCGCGGCGAGGGCCAGGTATTTCCACAACTCTTCACCAAAGGATTTCCCCTGCAGGATTCCCGAAACCTGTTCGGCCGATTCGGGAAGGAGCAGGTCGACGTAACGCTTCATGAAGTCGGTATCATCCGGCACCAGCGTGGCCAGACGGCTTTCCCGGGTATCGGATTTTACGGTGAACGGAATCCCGCCATCGCGATCGAGCATGGTATCAAAATCGCGTCGATTTTTTTCAGGGATGAGCAGCATATATAACCCGGTCTCGACTTTGCCCTTCACCTTGGCGAGCAGGCCTTCGGGGCCGCGATACAGCGCGGCTTCGCGCCGGTTTCCTGAGGGATCGACGGCCTGCAGATCCATGGTCTTCTCCAAACCGGCCAGGCTGCCCCGCTGTACGAGCAGCTGGCTTTCCGGAACCAGTTCAAATCCTTGACTGCGACTCTTCCAGTGCAACTTGCTATACGGTCCGTTCCCTTGAAGATCCGCTTCCGCCCGGAAGTCGTAGAGCTGGTTCGCATTGAGCAGGATCGTCCCCTTGCCCCGACGCTTGATCACCGGCTGGTTGTCCACCCAGAGATTAAACGAACCCGACGTATCCACCGAAAATTCGTACTCCTCCGAGTAACGCGGCATGAGCGAGCCGGTCCAGCGTACGGAGTAGCTGCGACTGGTGACTTTCGGATGCCGATAGCTGAGGTGAAATTCGATTTTCTTATCCACATCGCTGTACAACAAGTCGCGGCAGCGCGTCTTGTTAAACACCTCAACCTGGAGCCCGTTCCGCCCCCCCTTAACGTCGCCCGTTTCCCCGGAACCCAGTTTGAGGGCCAGCTCCCAACCGGGTTCGAGATTCAGTTGCATGCCGGTGGGGTTGGAGAGGTAATACACCAACTCGTGAACCAGCGGCACAAAACACTGGCGCGTCGCGAGGCTGCTCCCGGAGATGTCCAGCGAACAAGCGAGGAGCATGACGTTTCCACTCCCGTATTTACGCGAGACCACAAACGGATCGCCATTGTTCAGATAGCCTCCGATGGTTACGCGATCATCCACCCCTTCTTCGGCCTGCAATTTCCAATACGCATAAAGGCTCGTCGTCCCGATGTCGCTTTTCTCCGCATCGGCAATCAAGCGCAACGCATGATGATTAAACGTCGATGGAACGGGTTTGATATCATCATCCGCCCGCTGGATCGCCACCTGACTACTCAAGCGGGCGGGCACGAGCGGCGTGGTGTCCTCGGACAGCCATTGATCATAAAACTCCGGCAGGGCGCGGCGACCCGGGGCGATGAGCAGCCCCCCGCCCTTCTTCACAAAGGTCGTTAATTCCTTGGCGGTCTGCTGAGGAAGACGCGGGACGTCGGCAAGAATAATGGTGTGATAGGCAAACAGGTTGTCGATGGATTTGATTTCGGTCGCGGCAATGACGTCGGGTTCGACCAGAAATTCCTGGCTGTGCTTGATGTTGCTTTTTACCCGGGAGGCGGTGGCCGATCCGGGAGCGAGGGCCAAGGCCGTAAACGCCGAGGCGCGTTCAATAAAGCGGTCGGACGGATTGCCATCCACGATGAGGACCTTCAAGGATCCCAGCACATTCACCGCCGTCTCATAGCGGTTGTCCTGCATGAGCTCGTCGGTCACTTTCACATTCGCGGTGACCACGTGTGAGCCGGCTTTCCGAAACTGATAACTGAAGCGCACGGTTTCACTCGCCCCGGGGACCAACTGGCCGATGGTGCTATCCGAAAGGGTTTCACCGGCCACTTTCACTTCGATCTCTGAGGGCGTAACCGCCTCGGTGCCGGTGTTCTCCACCGTAACATTGATGGTCACCGGGCGGTCGATACCCACCACATCCCGCGAAAAAGCCACTTCGGCTATCGATACGTTACGAAATTGTGCGGGGAGCGTGAGGTTTCGCAGGATCACCTTGGGTCGCGAAGGCAGGTTATCGAAGGCATCGCTCAAAAAGGACCAGCGGGAGGGATTGTCGGTTTCCCATCCGAGTTGCTGGCCATCCGAAATCACCACCATCTGCTTATTGGCGTTAAAGCCCTGGGTCAGCCCGAGCGAGGCCAGGGTCAGCGTATCGTAGGCCTGCATCGCCCCACGCGTCGGTTCGAGCGCATCCAGAATCTGGTAGAGGTCGGGGCGGCTGGTGATGGGCTGATCGGTCTGGGCCTGGGGGCTCGGGCCACCGAGGATGATGCTGTACGCCGTACCGCGATGGCTGTTTTCGATGATGGATCGGGCTTCCTGCTTCGCCCGCTCGAAATTGGAGAGGCCATCGACCTCCAGGGTCATCGAAGTAGAACCATCAATGATCAGCGCTACATCCTGCTGGCCGCGGCTGCCGAATCGCTTCAGATCGAGATGCTTTTCGACCATGACCAACAGCAGGCAGAGCAACAGCACGCCCACGGAGCTCCCGAGCAGGATCCATCGCCACTTGGGGTAGTTCCACATGGTGAAGGAAATGCCGAAAGCGGAAACCGCGAGGAGTAGCAGGGGCAGAATAACCACCCAGGGGATGGAGGAGGTTGCCGGAACAAAGGGACGCATGACCGCGAGCGCAATCAAGCCGAACAGCAGGCAACGACAGGCCATGAGCAGGGCTTCCTCCAGCTGGATACGTCGGCTGCGGGTGGCCAGCGATTCCAACAGAAAGCGCATGGCGCCCCAATCGATGTCTTTCGCCGACTTGCGATTCAGCAAGTGGATGATGATCGGAATGGCGATTGCCGCCAGGCCCAGGGCCAGTCCTATATTCAGAAATAACATGGGTGATTAACGTGCCCGATTCGGAAGCTTCATCGATTATGCCTTCTGCGTGCGAGATAGGTCGTCAGGGCTTTTTCAAACGATTCCTTTGTGGTCATGGGAACGTAGTCGGCCCCCATCTGACCGCATCCACGCTCAAGGCTGGTGACAAAGTTGCGTACTTTATCCAGGTAGTAAGCCTTGATGGACTTGGGGTCGATCTGCATGCGCTGACCATTGACCTCCAGATCTTTGAACGTGTTGAACTTGCTGAAGGGAAAGGTGAGTTCCTCTTCAGCCATGAGGTGATAGAGAATGACCTCATGCCCGCGAAAAGCAAAATGGTGCAGCGCTTCGTTTACCCGTTCGGGATCGTCGAACATGTCGCTGATGATGCAGACCAGGCCTCGACGCGGGATTCGCTCCGCCACCTCGTGCAAGACCTCCGCCACATTGGTGTCTTCGCCCGCTTCGGTTTTATGCAACTGATCCAGCATGAGGCGCACCTGTGAGGGACGACTGCGCGCGGGCACGTAGGAGCGGATTTTCGTGTCAAAGGTCACCAGGCCAGCAGCGTCCTGCTGTCGGATCACCATGTACGCCAGGGCGGCAGCCAAGTATTGGCCATACTCGAATTTACTTACCGGCTGTCCATCCATCTTCGCACTCAAATCGCCGCGGTAGTTCATCGAACCCGAGCAATCGAGGAGAATGGTACAGCGGAGATTGGTCTCTTCGATGTACTGCTTGATGTAATAGCGATCCTTCTTGCCGTAGACTTTCCAGTCCAGGTTTCGGATGTCGTCGCCCGGGGAGTATTGACGGTGCTCGGAGAACTCCACCGAGAATCCCTTCTTCGGGCTGGAGTGGCGTCCGGTGATATTCCCATCCATCTTCTGACGGGCGAGAATTTCCAGGCGATTGACCGTGGCGGTGGTCTCCGTCGGGAGCAGCCGCATGTAGTCGACCTCTTTAAGGGATCGTGGCATCAGTGTTTCTTGTGCTCGAACGGGGTCAGGAGGCTTTTCAATAAGGGCCTCACACGGAAACGGCGATGGCCGCACCTTTAAAGTGCTCCAGCAGCATCCGGATGATCTCGTCGCTGTTCACGCCTGCCGCTTCGGCATTAAAGGTGGTTACGACGCGGTGGCGCAGCACCGGGAAGGCCATCTGCTGGACGTCTTCCGTGGTCACGTGATAGCGCCCATGAAGGATGGCCCGCGCCTTCGCGGCGGTGATCAGATAAATGCCGGCACGAGGTCCGGCACCCCAGGCAACCATTTCCTTGATGAAGTCCGGCGCTTCCTCAGACTTGGGCCGGGTCGCTCGAGCCAGATTACTGGCGTATTCGATGACATGATCTGCCACGGGCACGCGTCGGACCACCTGCTGCAGGCGCAGGATGTCTTCACCGGTGAGCGCCACATCGAGCTCCGGTTCGTAGGTGCCGGTCACCTGTTTGATGATCTGCTGCTCTTCGGACGCACTCGGGTAGTCGACGATAATATTGAACATGAAGCGGTCGAGCTGGGCTTCCGGCAAGGGATAGGTGCCTTCCTGCTCGATCGGGTTCTGGGTCGCGAGCACGAAGAAAGGCTTGGGGAGAATATAGGTCTCGTCCCCTACGGTCACATGCCGCTCCTGCATGGCTTCGAGCAACGAGGCCTGGGTTTTGGGCGGGGTACGGTTAATTTCGTCCGCGAGCAGCATGTTCGTAAAAACAGGCCCGTGTACAAAACGGAAAAAGCGGCGACCGGTGGTGTGATCTTCCTCCAGCACCTCGGTACCGGTAATATCGGATGGCATCAGGTCGGGGGTAAACTGGACCCGCTTGAATTTCAGGTCCAAAACCTGGCTGATGGTACTCACGAGCAGGGTCTTGGCCAGCCCTGGCACGCCGACCAGAAGCGCATGGCCGCGGCAGAACATGGCGATGAGCACCTGATCGATGACATCGGCCTGGCCGATAATAACCTTCTGAACCTGCTCCTGCATCCGAGTATAAGCGAGATTGAGCTGCTGGACAATTTCCGTGTCGTCCGCGTCGGACTCCAGCAGGTGCTGAGGTGCATGCTCCGGCTCCGGCTCCAGGTGCTCAGGCACATATTCATCATGTGGCTCAGCTTGATATTCTACTTCTTCTTCTGACATGTGGCCTCTCCAGCGTGGGTGAACGAACGGTATCGAACGATTCTATATGCTTAATCCATTAGTTCGAATCAAATCTGTCGCTCTGATTCGTAAAAAGTTGCCAAGGTCTGGACGAGAGCCAGACGCAAGTATCTGTGGATGTAGCGTCTACCCGGAATTGGGACACGCTCATCCGGTAGAAAATCAATCAATTGACGGTGGGGAAACCCACGGCCTCAGCGGCCGGAAAAGCGGAAACGAGAATCAGCAGCCACCGCTTCGATACCATAGGGTGCATCCGGCACACTTTCAGGAGCACATCCGAGTCCTTGAGCCCTGCCCAGCGTACGCTGCCAAAATCCGCTGAACCACATCACCTTCTGTGCTCACGAGGGTTTGGGCGTACCGGCGCTCCGCCTGGAGGGCGGAAAGCCCATAAAACGGCCAGATTCAGGCAAACGTCCTACCTGAGATTGGAAATCCCGGGGGTTTTGGCCATGAGCGTTTCCGGGTAAACGCAACGAAGCCCTGAGGGACACCGCTTGATCAGCCTGATGCTCCTCCTCGCATTCAGCGCTTTACGAACCGGTATATTTCAGCATATTACGAGGGAAGCGGCTTGACGACCTGCGGTTTACGCGTAGTATTTCGCGCCTTTCACAAGACACTAACCAGGTGAATTTATGAGTCTTTTATTAGATAAAATCAGTAAAGAAAACATTAACGACAAGGTCCCGGACTTTCGCGTGGGCGATGTGGTTAAAGTCCACGTGCGCATCAAAGAAGGCGAGAAAGAGCGTGTTCAGTTGTACACCGGCACCGTCATCGCCAAGGATGGTCAGGGCGCAACCGAAACCTTTACCGTCCGCCGCGTCTCCTATGGCGAAGGGGTAGAGCGGGTATTCCCGATCCACTCGCCCAACCTGGCGGAGATCGAAATCGAGCGCAAGGGCAACGTCCGTCGCGCCAAGCTGTACTACGTGCGTAAGCTCAAGGGCAAAAAAGCCAAAATTACCTGAGCCGAGACGCTCACAAATTTAAAAAGGCGGACCTCCGGGTCCGCCTTTTTTTTATCCCTGCTGCTTGCTTCAACAAAACCTTGGCCCGAGCTGTATCCTTTTGCTAAGCTCACGGCATGCAAGGAGAGGCACACCGTCCAAGTTGGTCCTGTGGCTGGTGGCTGGGTATCAGTACCGTCCTTTACCTGAGCATGCACGCGCTTTACGCCACCCGCGGGATCGAAGCCGTTGCGGGTGAATATCTCTTTCGCTTCCTGTTCCTGATCATCATCGCCTGGTGGGTGGAACGCGACGCCGCTTCGCGCGGAGAATACTTTCCAGGGGACTGGTGCATCCTGTTCAGCTGGTTGTTTGTACCGTTCTACCTGATCCGGACCCGAAAATGGATCGGCCTCGCCTGGATGATCGCCATCGTCGCGTTCTGGATTGGCACCTTCTATCTTATGACAGGGCTGTATCACTTCCTCAGCCCAAACCACGGCCTGCTCCACCACTAATGCTCACCTTTGAACAGCAGCACTGGCACTCCGGCCACGCGACCATCGCCGGAGTCGACGAAGCGGGACGCGGTCCGCTTGCGGGACCCGTGGTTGCCGCAAGTGTCATCTTCGATCGCGCCTGGGTGGAAGCGGAACAACATGGCGTACTGAAAAAACTCAACGACTCCAAGCAGCTCAGTGAAAAACTGCGTGAGCATTTTTTCACCCTGCTCACGGAACAGGATGCCGTGACCTACGGCGTCGGCCAGGCGGAGGCCGATGAGGTCGATCGCATCAACATTCTTCAAGCGACCTATGAAGCCATGCGGCGCGCGGTGAACCAACTGCCCGCACCCCCGGATCTCATTCTGGTCGATGGCAAACCGGTGCCGGACCTGCCCCATCCCTCAGAGAACCTGATCAAGGGCGATAGCCGCAGCCTGTCGATTGCGGCCGCGAGCATCATCGCCAAGGTCACGCGCGATCGACAGATGCTCGAGTACGCAAAGCAATATCCGGTCTATGGATTCGATCAGCATAAGGGCTACGGGACAAAGCGTCACCTGGACGCGCTGAACGAACACGGCCCCTGCCCGATCCATCGCACCTCGTTCAAGCCGGTGAGCCAGCTGCGACTTTTTTAAATGCGTCCGGAAGCGGCGCCGTAATGCTGATCGGTTCGCCGGTATAGGGGTGCACGAAGGAAAGGTTCTGGGCGAGCAACATCATCCGGGTGATCCCGGTGGCCGCAGCCATGCGATCATTGTCCTCCACCTCGGCGTAGAGATAATCCCCCAGGATAGGAAAGCCATCCATCGCGAGATGGCGGCGGATCTGGTGGTGCCGACCCGTATAAGGCTGGGCTTCCACCAGCGACAGGTCCAAGTCCGGCATGAGGGGGAAGGTTCCTGAAGAACAATGCGCCAGGCGACGAAAAGTCGTACGGCTGGCCTTGATTTTTTCCTCCGGCGATTTCTGCAGCGGCGTCTCGTTTTCCCAGTGCTCCGGAGCACATCCCCGAACCACAGCCAGGTACTGCTTACGCACCTGCCGGGCTTCGAACAACGCACGCATCGCATCAGCGGTCGGTTCATCGAGGCTGTAGAGCAACACCCCCGACGTGGGGCGATCCAGGCGATGAATGGTGTACACCCGCTGGCCCAACTGATCCCGGAGGACCTTCATGGCAATCCAGCACTTATCTTCCGGTTCCCGACCGGGATGAACCAGCAGGCCGCAGGGTTTATCCACCGCGATCAGGGTTTCGTCACGAAATAAGATGTTTAGCAAAGCGTCACTCACTCATTGAACGTAACAGGCTTAGCGCGAGGCCCCAAGGCTGGGGGCGAAGATTTACACCATCGTATAAAACCTGTTCACCTCGCCTGCAAAGGGGTATCCTTTAAAGTCATGACGCGATACTTTCTCATCAGCCTTTTTCTCCCCCTGCTTGGACTCGAAACCCTGGCGGCCCCGGTCGAACTGGGTCACCCCATTGTCAATGGTGGGGTCGATGGCTGGCGAGCCCTCATGAATTTCGATCAGGGCGCGACCTACACCAACCTGTCTGGAAACGATGAGCAGGTGACGGTTACCAACTTCAGCTACTACGTTGGCAACAACCGTGGACGGGTCACCCCGTTTGTTTTTCAAGTCGTCTCCTTCAACGCCTTCGTCGTACTCGCCATCGGAGACACGCGCGTCTCCAACGTCGACTATACGAGTGCCGGTGCCTGGAGCCACCCCTTCGCGACAAGTGCTCCAAAATTTCTGATCGCACCTGGAGAAACCATCGGGGTGGGTTTCACCGATGCAGCGGCCGATGGATCCGGCAGCAACGGCAGCGTGATCCCTTTCATCAACGGAGGCTCGTCCACCTGGTTAAGTGGCGGGGGAGCGGATTCCGATACCGGTCAGGTCACGGTCGGTGCCGCCCCCCAACCCGGCAGCAACCAGGGCAACTACAATCGGAACTACGCCTTCCGCATCGGCATGGATATTCGCATACCGGATCCGGAACCCCCCACCGGCTTGACCTTGAGCAACACCGAACTCTTCACCGGGATGCCGGCCGGGATGCCGGTCGGTCAACTGACCGCGCAGGATGCGGAGAAGGACGACACCCACACCTTCCAACTGGTCGCGGGTACGGGCGATACAGACAACACGCAGTTTATGATTTCCGGGAATACGCTGACGACGACCATTCCAATCACGGGCAATCAAGTGCGCAGCATCCGCGTGAAGGTGGAGGATCGCCACGGCTTCAGCATCGAAGTGGTCGTCAACTTGAGCGTAACCCCGGCCTTCCCCCCAAGCGGCATCCTGCTCAATCGCGGCTTCATCGCACGCACCGCAAGCATCGGATCGCGCGCGGGCATCTTAAGCTCGGTCGATGCGAACGCCGCCGACCGACACCGTTACACCTTTGCCTCCGGGGCGGGTGACACGCATAACGCGTGGTTCACGATCGCAAACGGACAGCTCCTGCTCGCCCAACCCGTTCCAGGCAGTGGCAGCCAGTTCCAGATCCGCGTGCGCAGTACCGACCTCACCGGTCTGTCGGTGGTGAGGCCCTTGACCATCGCCATCTCCGATGCTGACGTTCGCATCAATGAATTCGTGGCCTCCAACCGGGGTGGTCTGATGGATGAAGAGGGTGACAACCCGGACTGGATTGAGGTGTATAACTTCGGCGCCCCGATCGATCTCGGGGGCTGGCATCTCAGTGACAACAACGACTTCAGTCGATGGACCTTTCCGGATCTGGTCCTTAGCAACGACATGTACCTCGTAATCTTTGCTTCGGGAAAAGATCGGACCAATGGAACCCTGCACACGAACTTTCAGCTGGACCGATCGGGCGAGTCCCTGCGGCTCGTCCTGCCCGATGGCCTGACCGTCGTGGACGCGCATCCACCGATTCCGCAGTTCGACGATGTGTCCTATGGCTACGGATCCAGCGGCCAAGGTTACCTGACCCCCACGCCGGGCGCCGCGAATGGAACCCCCTACCCGGAAGCGCAGAGCGACCTCGCCTTCAGTCACACCCGTGGTTTTTACACGAACAGTTTTCAACTGGTGCTCACCCCTTCCCTGTCGGGCGCCACCATTCGCTATACGACCAACAACACAAAACCCAGCGCAAGCAATGGCAGCATCTATACCCAGCCGATCACGATTACCCCGAACACCGCAAACACCACACGGGGCAGTCGCATCGTCCGGGCCATCGCCGTGCATCCCGATGCCGCGACTTCACCAC
>JBLIND010000014.1:0-36508 GCA_047639095.1 Candidatus Omnitrophota bacterium
ACATACCAGACAGCGAGCCCGAGTCCTCATAGCGGTAGCAATGACCGTATTCGGCCAGACGCAAGGGCAGATCCCGATAGCTGCGCTTCTCGGCATTGTAAATCATGTGGTGATGCGGGCAGTTCATCGGCTTGAGCACATAGCTGGTCATGCCGTCTTCACCCGCGCCCTCTTTGACGTCCATGAAGGGATACATGCCGTCTTTGTAGTAGGGGAGGTGGCCGGTTTTTTCGTACAGGCTTGTTTTGGCCAGGTGAGGGGTGGCCACCCGCTGGTAGCCATCTTTAAATTCCAGCTCCCGCATGTACTTCTCGAGCTCGTCCCGGACCACGGTGCCATTTGGCATCCAGAGGGGAAGACCTTTGCCGATTTCTTCGCTGATCGTGTACAGGTGGAGTTCCTTGCCGAGCTTTTTGTGATCCCGGGCCTGGGCTTCCTGCCATTTGCGCGCGTATTCCTTCAGCTCGTCCTTGGTCTTGAAGGCCCACGCGTAGATGCGGGTCATCATGGCGTTCTTTTCGCTGCCGCGCCAATATGCGCCCGCGATACTCCGCAGCTTGAAGGCGTCGGCAGGCAGCTCGCCCGTATCCTTGACGTGCGGCCCTTCACACATGTCCACGAAGGTGCCGTTGGTGTAAAAGCGCAGGCTGTCCATGCCTTGACGGGTGTCGAACAGCTCCTGGGCATATTCTTTCTTATACGGCTCACCCATCGATTCGATGCGGGCAAGGGCTTCATCCTGCGGCAGGTTCTCCTCCGTGAATTCCTGCTTTTGATTGATGATCTTGCGCATCCGCTTCTCGATATCCTTGAAGTCGCCTTCCTCAATTGGCTCAGACAGGATGAAGTCGTAGTAGAAGCCATCGTCGATGGGGGGGCCAAAGCCGAGTTTGGATCCCGGGCGGATTTCCAGTACCGCCTGTGCCAATACGTGGGACAGGCTGTGGCGGATGCAATAGAGGTCGTCTTTTACTTTTTCGGACATGAAGAAGCCATACGTCAGTCACCCGTGAATTCAAATGATTTCAGTAGGATTTGGCCTGGAGTCGGCCAGCTGGCGCAGGCTGTAAACGGGGGCAGCCGACCAGCTTGCTGCTCCCGGTCTGGATGGAGTCCTGGTTGGATGCCGTCCGTCGCTATAAAAGGTGCGGCCAAGGGAGTGGCCTTGCGGGGGCTCGGGAGCTGGCCTAAACGGCGTCCGGATCGCCTTCGGGTGGTTTGGGTTTCTCCACCTTGGGCGCTTTCTTCCGCGTAGGCTTCTTGATCTTCAAGGGGGCCAGCAGCATGGAAAGGTTCTTCCCATTCTGTTTGGGCGCCTGTTCAACCTTCGCCACGTCTTTAAGCTCTGCGATAATGCGCTGAAAAAGCTGGAAGCCGATTTCCGTGTGCGCATTTTCCCGTCCGCGGAAAAAGAGGGAGCACTTGATGCGATTGTTGTCCTCGAGGAACTCGAGTGCGTGACGCATCTTGTAGTCGTAATCGTGATCGTCCACGTTGGCGTGGTACTTGATCTCTTTTACTTTTACCTGCACCTGATGCTTCTTGGCTTCCTTCTTCTTCTTGTCGAGGTCGTACTTGTATTTGCCAAAGTCCATGATTTTGCAGACCGGAGGCTTCGCCGTCGGGGATACTTCGACGAGATCGTAGCCCTGAGCCTGGGCAATTCGGTTTGCCTCAGATGTGGTGAGCACACCCAGCTGGTCGCCGTTGGCATCGATGACGCGAACTTCGGGGACTCGGATGTAGTGATTCGACCGGATTTGAGGTTGCCGGGGATTGTGACGTTGAGGGCGTTTACTGGGAATGGTGCAGCTCCTTTGCTGATTGAACCGTAAGGGAAGGGGAACGTAAAAAAGATGGCGAGACGACAGGTTTCATAATGCAGCGTAACCGCCCGGCGTAACCGGCAGTCGAGCAGTCACCTTGGAGGTAACTGGCGGTATGATATCTGATTTTCTGTATCTCAATAATCTATTCTACGGGTTGAACAGTGACCCACGTGTTTGTTCACGCGAAAATGGTGGGCAATACTGGATTTGAACCAGCGACCTCTTGCATGTCAAGCAAGCGCTCTAACCAACTGAGCTAATCGCCCTCCTTTAGTCACTTAGTCATGCAAATAATAGACATTTTTATTGGATTGCAAGTGGATAGAGGGCGAAAAGGGATGAAATGTTCTACAAACCATGATTTTTGAATTCGCCACAGCCCAACGCATCATCTTTGGAAATGACACCCGGCAGCAGCTGGGTGCCCTGGTAAAGCCTCTGGGACAGCATGTATTCCTCGTTGGTGGCGGTCGTCCGGCTGCCCTCGACTGGGCCGCCGAGGCCCTGGCTCGTGACCAGATTCCGCACACGCGATTTTCCGTGGCCGGCGAACCCGACCTCGAACGGGTCCAGGAGGGATTGGCTGCAGCCCGGGCCGCTTCCTGTGATGTCGTGGTCGGTATCGGCGGTGGCAGCGTGATCGATGCCGCCAAAATCATCTCCGCCCTGCTCACCAATCCGGGCGCCTTGATCGACTACCTTGAAGTGATTGGCGAAGGGCGTCCGTTGAGCGAGCTCGCCGCTCCCTTTGTCGCCCTCCCGACAACTGCCGGCACCGGGGCTGAGGTCACCCGGAATGGGGTGATCGGCAGCCGGGAGCACGGGGTAAAGGTCAGCATGCGGAGTCCGTCCATGCTGCCGAATATCGCTTTGATCGATCCGGTTCTGACGTACTCCATGCCCGCTTCCGTCACGGCGAGTACGGGCCTCGATGCCCTCACCCAGCTCATCGAGCCCTACCTGTCGAATCTCGCCAATCCCTTAACCGATGGCA
Organism: Candidatus Omnitrophota bacterium; assembly: GCA_047639095.1. Classification (GTDB taxonomy): domain Bacteria; phylum Verrucomicrobiota; class Kiritimatiellia; order SS1-B-03-39; family UBA6053; genus JAPYUI01. The sequence goes on from JBLIND010000014.1 coordinate 2,824, forward strand.
TCTGTCAGGAGGGCATCCGCCGGGTCGCGCGTTCGCTGCGAGCGGCCTTTCATTCCGGCGATCCGGATGCACGTGAGGATATGGCGGTGGCCGGAACCTTTGGCGGTCTGGCCCTGGCCAATGCCCGACTCGGTGCCGTGCACGGATTTGCCGGGCCGATCGGCGGCATGTTCCCAGCCCCGCACGGTATGATTTGCGCCCGGCTACTGCCGGGAGTCATGCAGGCGAACTTCGCCGCCCTCCTGTCCAGGGAGCCGGGTTCTCCGGTGCTGGCGCGCTTTGATCGCGTTGCCCAATGGCTGCTCGACGATCCGACTGCATGTGCCGCGGATGGCATCTCCTGGATCCAGGAAATCTGCTCCGAGCTGCAGGTGCAGCCCCTGGCCCAATACGGCATCTCGCCTGATCGTTTTGACGAGATCATCGCCAAATCCAGAAAAGCCAGCAGCATGAAGGGGAATCCCATTGTGTTGTCGGACGCCGAGCTGCGGGGTGCCTTGGAACAGGCCGTATCTGACTAGCAGCAGCCTGCTGAAAATCTCGCCCCCCCAAAAGAACACGTAAGTACGCCACCCCAATTCGCGTGCATCCGCAGTTCCCTCCATCCCCGGTGTAAGCACGCGCACGCGGCTTTGTGCCCTGCTAGGCGAAAACTTCGTTCATGCGTTCAATGCCCAGCTTGAGGACGTCCAACGGATCCTTCGCCCATAAGTCCGCATTAAATAATTCCAGGCTGACCGTGCCTTCGTAACCGATCTCCCGCAGGACCGCAATTTCCGCTTTAAGATCGATCTGTCCATCGCCGACCATGACCCGGTCCGGATCGGTCTGGGTCGTCGAGGCTTTGTCGGGATGGGCGTCGTCGATGTGGTAATGGCTGATCCGATCTGCGGGGATCGCCCGGAGGTCGTCGAGGGTCGAGTTGCTGTTCCAGTTGTGAAAGGCATCCAGGATGAGCGTGGCATCCGGGTCGTTGGCTTCCTGTACGATTTCCCACGCGCGCTTGAGCGTATAAACGGATTTGAAGAAGCTGATGTATTCGAAGGTGGGTTTGATTCCTTCGGTGCGGCCGATGTCCAGCAACTCTTTGTAACGAGCAGGCAGGTGCTCCGTTTCCGGTTTCACCAGGGGCGGGGTGGCCACGATAATCGGTGCACCCAGGCGGGCGCCGAGGGCAAAGCGCCGATGGGCTTCGTCCAATACCAGTTGATGTTCCCAGCCCTCCATGTCGCCCCATTGGCGGATGGCAATAACCGATGGCACGATCAACCCGTGATCCGACAGGGCCTGCTCGATATCCCGGATTTCACCTCCACGGCCGATGAAGTCGTAGATGTCGTTAATCCAGAGTTCAATGCCCTGAAAGCCGGCTTCGGCGGCGAGAGCAATTTTCCGCATCAGCGGTTGTGGCTTAATCGTGCTGGTATTGAGACAGAATGTGAATGCCATGGGGGACTCCTGAGTTTTAGCGCTGATTCTTTCCTGGATCGGGAAGCGGGGGCTTTCCATCCGGTTTCAAAGGCTTTAAAATGATTCCAGTGACGAAGGAAGAAAAAAGCGGTTATCGAGGGAGGCTTGCCCCTACGCCTTCGGGGCATCTTCACCTCGGGCACGCGCAGACGTTCAGCATCGCCGCTCAGCGTTGTCGGGAGGCGCGGGGGCACATGGTGCTGCGGGTCGAGGACCTGGATCCGCGGCGGACAAAGCCGGAGTATGTCGACGATGCGATGGAGGATCTAACCTGGATGAGCCTGACCTGGGATGAAGGGCCGTATTTCCAGAGCCAGCGTAGCACCGCTTACCTGGAAGCCTGGCAACGATTGAAAGCCTCTGGGTTCATCTATCCCTGCACCCGTTCGCGCAATGATGTGAGACAGGCCGCATCTGCGCCTCATCCCGAAGATGAAGCTACAGAACCGATTTTCCCCACGGTTTGGCGACCCGATGCGCGTGCGGCCGATGCCTTTTCCGAGCCGGCGGGTGTGAACTGGCGCTTTCGGACGCCCGATGGGGAAACCATCGGCTATGTGGATGGCCGCCTCGGCGCCCAGGCCTTCGTGTCAGGGATAGACTTTGGTGATTTCCTCGTCTGGCGACGGGATGACTTGCCCGCCTATGAGCTGGCCGTGGTCGTGGATGATATTGCCATGGGGATCACCGAGGTCGTGCGTGGAGAGGATCTGCTGCGGTCGACCGCCCGGCAGCTCCTGATCTATCGGGCGCTCGGGGCGACTGCGCCCTCGTTTTATCATACGCCGCTGGTATGTGATGCGGCCGGTGATCGCCTGGCCAAAAGACACGATGCCTTATCGGTGAAAAGCCTGCGTGAATCGGGACTGAGTTTTGCCGAAGCGATGAAGCGAATCACGCCCGAGGGTGCGTAGGACTACGGCGGCCCCCATCACTCGGGGACGTAGTCGAGCACGTTCGCGATTTCCAGGAAGCCGGCTTCAAAGGCGGCCCGGCCCGGTGTGCGACCGCTGGTGTCGCGAGCCCGCACATCCGCTCCGTGGGCGATGAGTTTTTGAAGTAGAGACTGGTTGCCACTGATCGCCGCCATATGAAGCGGCGTATGTCCACCTGCGCCCGGCGTATTGACCTTCGCATTCGCCTTCAGCAGGGCGTCGACCAGCGGGCCATTCGAGCGGCTGATCGCGGCGTTCAAGGGCGTGTCCTTATTCGCCGTGTTCGCCAGGTTGACGTCGACCTTCGCCTGAATCAGCCGTTCAAAAACCTTCAGTTGATCTTCCGATTGGCTCGCCTGAATCTGGGCTCGGCAAAGATTGTACAGGGCGGAACTTCCATCAGCCGTAAAGCCGGGGATGTTGGGTTGGGCCCCGTATTTCAGGAGCAACACGGTGTAGTAAAGATTCATATTTCGTACGGCAGCATTGAGCAGGGTTTCCCGCAGCTTTGGATTCTTTTTAAACACGCGGGTCGCATTCGCATCTGCGCCCTGTTTCAGCAGGAGTGTGGCGAGGCGATCCCGGCGCAGCTCCATGGCCAGGTACACGGCCGGCATGCCGTCCTGATTGAGCATGTTCATATCGGCCTTGTGCTGGAGCACCAATTCGACAATATCCTCGCGATCCTTTTCGATGGCCCAGTGAATCAGGCCGCAATCCATGACCGGATAACGGAAGTCCGGATTCAAGCCCTTCTCAAAATAGACCTGGAGATACGGCATTGCATCCATTTGTTGGCTCCGGCCGATCAGATCGCGAAAGATCGGTGTATAGCCTTCGCTGTCGGCAATATACGGACTGGCCCCATGGTCGAGCAGATCGCGTTTGATGTCCAGGTCGCCGATAAGGTGGAGTGGAGCGCGTCCTTCCAGGTCCAGGAGGTTGGGGTCGGCTTTTTGTCCGAGCAACAGGGCCGTCATTTCTTTGTAGCCCCGGGGTTTGGTCATGCAGTAGTGGAGCGCCCGATTGTTTTCGTGGCCCGCAACATTCACATTGGCCCCGCTCTGGATCAGGAGGCGCGCGCTTCCCGGGTGACCATCATGTACTGCCAGGAGGAGGGAGGTATCGCCAAATTTATTCGGTATGTCGATATCCGGCTCCGCGGCAATAAATTGCTTCAGGCACTTTTCATGCCCTTTGATCGCGGCCACATGGATCGGCCGCTCTGCGCGGGGTTCCATGTTCACCGCGAAATTGCAGCAGCCGCTGGTGAGCAGCAGGCCGCCGAGCAGGAGGAGCCCCATGGTTCGTTTCAGATGGGTTGAAAACACGTTCGTCTGGCTGTCTTGCATTCCGTAGTTTATGAGGGAATACTTTTTCAAACACAATCACAGATCATGGAAGACCTTTGCGAACTTTGCGGCCGAAATGGGCTGAAGCTGACCCGGCACCACCTGATCCCCCAGTGCCGCCATCGGAAAAAGCGCAACCGGAAGACCTTCACCCGGGAGGAGGTGCAATCGCGCGTCCTCTGGATCTGTCGCATGTGCCATAATCAACTCCATGCGGTGCTGAGCGAAAAAGAAATGGAGCTGGAATACAATACCCGCGAAAAACTTCTCGCACACCCGGATGTCGCTCGGTTCGTGACCTGGGTGCAAAAACGAAATCTGGACGGGCGAGTGCCCGTGCGAAAGAAAAAGCGCGAATAAGTTCCGCCTGCCGGGAGGGCCGAAAAGAAAAAGGGCGAAACCTTCGTTTCGCCCTTTCGCCATGTGTCAGCACCTTGCTCAGTGATCATGTCCCGCATGATCGTGATTATGTGCCAGCGCGACCTGCCAGGTTTTGCCCGCCATCTTGAGGGAGATGCGTCCTTCCGGCTCTCCGGCAAATGCCTCGTGTTCCGCTTTGAACGTGGCGGCGGTTCCTTCGAGGGGAACCTGTATTGCGCTTCCGTCTACGGTTACATTCAGCACCGGTGCTTCGTCGAGCGTCAGCGCCGTTTTGGCGTCTGGCCCCAGGATGTGCAGGGTGATCGATTTCGCCGCGGCATCATGGATCAACTCGATGTGTGCGAGATGATCGCCGACTTCCAGTAGTTCCCCGCCGTTGGGTCCATGTTCGGCATGGTCCGCATGTGCCTCATGATCGTGGCCGTCGTCTTCAGTATGTATTTCATCACCGCCACCGCATCCCGTAAACAGGCCCATGGCAATTACGGTTATCAAGGTCATCCAGGTTTTCATATCAGTTCCTCTTGTTCATGTTTTTCTTTAAGTCGTCGCACGAGCTGTTCCGCAGGCTTGCGCCCGAATTTCCAGAACAGTACGGGACGTACGATAAAATCCAATAACGTACACGAAATAAGACCGCCAATTATCACCGTGGCCACCGGGTACAGGATCTCTTTCCCGGGATCCCCAGGGGAGAGGGCGATGGGAATCAAGGCGATGCCACTGGTTAGGGCCGTCATCACCACCGGAACCATGCGTTCCTGGCCAGCACGGACAATTAACTCGATACCGAACGGTTCCCCCTCCTCGTGCATGACATGGATGTAGTGATCCAGGAGTAGAATCGCATTTCGAGCCGCAATACCGCCGAGGCTGATCAATCCGACCAAAGTCGCGATGGAGAGATCCTGCCCACTGAAGACGATGTAGGCTGCCGCCCCCACGAAGGCCATCGGAATGCTCGCCATGACCTGGATGGAGAGGTTCAATGAAGAGAAGTGGACGTAGAGGATCAGGGTCATCATGATCAACGAAAGGAAGCTCAGGAGGTAAATGCGCCGGGAGGCTTCCCGCTGCGCTTCAAATTGTCCGCTGATCAGCATCCGATACCCTGGTTGCTCGCTCATGATTTTCTGGATCGGTACGAGTGCACGTTCTACGTCAGCCACCACCTCGCCCAGTGATCGGCCCGCTACGTTGTGCTGCACCGCAATGCGTCGACTGGTGTCCTCGTGGTTGATGTTGGTCGGGGTCATGTTTTTCCGAACCTCGGCCACATCACTCAGTCGGATCAGTTCGCCATTGTCCCGGCGCAGATACAGTTGGCGAATCCGTTCCATGTTCGCCCGGTCGCCCGCTTCCAGGACTACGACGACGGGATAGCTGAAGCGCCCCTGGATGAAGCGGGATACCGCTTCGTTGCCCATCGCATGCTCTACGGTTTCAGCAATATCCTCCACGGTGAGGCCGAAGCGCGCAAGTGCCTCGCGCCGGGGCGCAATTTCCACGTTCGGCACCAGCGTCTGTGATTCGACATAAAGGTCTTTAACCCCATCGATATCCACGATCGCCCCCTGGACCTGGTTGGCCAGTTCACGTAAACGTTTCAGGTCCGGTCCAAATATCTTGATCGCCACCTGGGCTTTGACCCCCGAAAGCATATGGCTCATCAGGTGGGCGAGCGGCTGATCCACAGCGGTTGAAATGCCTGGAAGTTGTTCGGCGAGCTGGGTGCGGATGTCGGCGATGATGTCGCTGCGCGAGCGGCCACTCCCGGGATCCATGGTGACGATGGCTTCGGATACATTCACCCCTTCGGCATGTTCGTCCCCGGCGGCCCGACCCGTTCGCCGCGCGACAGAGCGCACGCCTTGGACGCTCATGATCGTTTCTTCCATGGTCCGGCCATACGCGTTGGATGCATCCAATCCCGTGTCGGGAGGGAGGAAGAGATTGATCTGCGCCACGCCTTCGTCAAACGCGGGCAGGAAGTCGGTCCCGCGCGTGGACAAGCCGTACAGCCCCAGGCAGACCAGCAAGACCAGGGAGATCAGTACGGGATTTCCGTGACGAATACTGAAGCGAATGCTTTTTTCGGCGGCGGTTTTAAGCCGTTTCACCATCCAGCTTTCGGCCCGTTCCTGTTTGTTGACGTAGGCGGGCAGCAGGTAGTAACACATCGCCGGTGTGACGGTCAGGGCGACGACCAGCGAGGCCATGATGCTCACGATGTAAGCGATGCCAATCGGGGTGAACAGTCGGCCCTCCAGGCCGGTGAGAAAAAAGAGCGGGACGTACACCAGGCTTACGAGCAGGGTGCCGATCCAGATGGCTTTGCGCACTTCGCAGCTCGCTCGAAAGATAACCTTTAAAGCCGGTTGGCGTTCGCTTTCAGGACGCAATCGATTTTCCTTCAATCGTCGAAAGATGTTTTCCATGTCCACGATGGCATCATCTACCAGGGCACCAATCGCAACCGCGATGCCGCCCAGGGTCATCGTGTTGATGCCGATCCCAAGGACCTGGAAGACCAGGGCGGTAACCGCAAGTGAAAGGGGAATGGCGGTAAGTGTAATGAGCGTCGTACGCAGGTTGGCCAGGAAGAGAAACAGGATGATGACCACGAGGATGCCGCCATCCCGTACGGCCGCCATGACATTTTCCACCGCGCGATGAATGAAGGCCGCCTGTTGAAAAAGATCTGGAATGATTTCCAGGTCGTTGGCCAGCCCGGCTTCGCTGAGGTGCAGGATCTCGTTCACCGAGTCGGTCAGCAGAATCGTATCAGATCCGGGTTGCTTCATGATGACCATGATCACCCCGGGTTTGCCGTTGATCCCCGCATCACCGATCCGCGTCAGAGCGGGGCCAAATTGCACGTCGGCCACGTCGCTGATCAGCACCGGTCGCAATGGATCGAAGCGTACGACCGCCTGCTTCAGGTCATTTGGATTTTCCAGCAGGCCTGTCACGGTGATGACCGGGGCCTTCTTGCCGAGATTGAGGAATCCACCTCCGGCGTTCATGTTGCTTTTGTGAACCGCTTCTGCGACCTCCTTGATGGTAACGCCGTGGATGCGGAGTTTTTCTTCGTTCACCGTCACCTGCAGCTGGCGGGGCGCCCCGCCCATGATGATCACCTTCGACACGCCGCTGATGGACGAAATGCGGTAACGCAAATCGTTGTCGACCAACGCCCGTATGGCATCGATGGGCGTTTTTTCGGTCTTGCTGTACACCCCAACCAGCTGGATCTGTCCCATGATGCTCGAGATGGGTGCCATGACCGGGGTGACGCCTTCCGGCATCAGTTGGCGAGCCAACTGCAGCTTCTCCTGCACGATCTGGCGGTTGATAAAGATGTCGGTATTCCACGCGAATTCTACGTGGATCACCGACAAGCCCAAGCCAGACGAGGAGCGAACCCGCTGGACACCCGTTGCGCCACTGAGCATCTGTTCCAACGGTAGCGTCACCAGTTGTTCCACGTCCTCCGGCACCATGGCGTGTGCTTCGGACATGATGGTGACGGTCGGGCGATTCAAGTCCGGCAAAACATCGACCGGCATGCGCACCGCGGTGATCAGACCGGCTATGGCCAGCAACACGCCGGTCAAGCAGACGAACAGGCGGTTCGTTAATGAGAAAGCAATCAGTCGATTCAGCATAAGGTCGTTCTCCGTAGGCGTGCGTGGGCAGGATCAGTGATTGTGTCCGGCATGTGGGTCGACTTTGCCGCCACTGCTTGCATTCAAGCCCAGCGCGAGTCCGAACGCATTGCGTGTGGCCACCGGGTCGCCCGGAAAAATATCGGAGGTCGGTCCCAGTACCGCGGTCTGCTCGTCCTTGAACCGCAGAGTGACCTTGGCCGGACTGAAGCTGTCTCCATTTTCGATGAACACGATGGAGTCTGCCCCGTCCTCGGTAACCGCATCGGCTGGAAGCACCCAGACATCCTTCCAGACCTCGACGGGGATCTCCACCACGTAGCGGGTACCGGGTTGAACCGCCCAACTGCGATGCCCCTTGTTGGTCTGCATTACTTGATTGGTGATCGAGAGGTAGGCCACCGGATCCAGGCCCGGACCGGCTGACTGAATATGGCTGATTGCCAAATTGGTATAGCGCAGCCCGGAATCCTTAATCAGCGGGCGCGCCTTTACGACGCCACCGTTCTGGATCACCTTGCGTAACAGCGCCAGTTCCCGACCCGCAGGTTGAATCTTGAGGGCAAGGATGGAAGGGTCGATCAGCGTCACCAGCGTATCACCCGCTGCGACGTGTTCGCCCGGACGGGCATGAATCGCCTGGATGTCCCAACGGGCTTTCGTTACAGGCGCCTTTAATTGCGCCGTAGGCGAAAAGCCATCCGCCGCCTGAAGATTTTTTATATCCTCCAGGCTGTGTCCGGCCTGCAGCATGCCCGCGACGTTAATGAAAATGTTGGCGGATTTCGGCGTCGCTTTCACCCAGCTGATCAGCTCGGGTGACAACAGTCCCATGGCCCCCAGTTCTCCGATACCCGCCACGTTCCAGGGCAGGTTGCGCGCCGCTTCGGGCAAGGCTTCGTAGAGCTGTTGGGCCGACGCGCTCCAGAGACCGTTCGCCTCAAGCGAGGCTTTCCAACGTCCTTCGTTGGCTTCGACCGGCTGCCCGTCCAGCATACGCTTGATTTCGTCTTCGCCGAGACCGTGCAATTTCAGGCGCGCCATCAGGAGTTCGAGATCTTTTCTGGCCCGCGCTTCCTGGTACTGCAACTCGATCACCTGCTGGCGCGGCACAAGCGAATCGCCGCTCGCGCGGTTCAGGCTGTTCAGTCGCTTGATTTCGCCGAGCACAATGTCCAGTTCCGCCGCGGCCTTGCGCAGGCTCACCGCCGTTTCATGAAACTCTTCCGAAGCCGGTTTCAGCAGGTCTTCTGTCAGGACTAGTTGGACCCGGGGCAGGGGGTCCCGCAAGAGGGTGACCACGATGTCATCGACGTTCACGGTGGAGCCCAGCCCTCCCTGGATCGACTGTACCCGGCCACTCACCGGTGCGTAGAGCGGTTGCGTGTTCAGCGGTGGAAGCTCGGCCACGCCCTGCACGGTTTCGTAGCGAATGAAATCCTGCTTCTGTATCGGTTGGACGTCGAGTTGCATGCTGGCCAATGCCTGCGGAGAGAGGGTGTTGCTCACGGCCGCATGGGCACCGTCATCATGAGCCTCCTTTTCGGGCTGCGGTTTGCAGCTGGTCAGGAGTACGCAGAGCGGAAGGGTGGTCAGAAAGAGGTGTCGGCTAATTTTCATGGGTCTTCTCCGGATTCGGGCGAATGGCGTGGTATTGCACGGGTTGCCCTTTCAAGGCGTGGATGTCATCGGATGGTGCGGTGTTCGCTTCATAAAAGTTCGATCCCAGCTGTGCCTGCTTCTCCGCAATGCTGCGGATGGATCGCTCGTCAATGTGATAGGTTTTCAAGGCGTCAAGGTATTCAAATTGCACTTCAAGATAGTCGTTACGTGCTTCCAGGTATTCCAGGTAACCGATCCAACCTTCGCGGTAACTTTGCTCCGCCTGGCGTGCATGGTGCTTCAGCAGCGGGATCAGGTCGTTGCGGTAACGTAGAATGCGCTGTCGCTGCAGGTTCAATTCGTTTTCGCGCTTCGTCGTGGCGAGCTGAAGTTCCTGATCCGCGAGCGCCTTTTCGAGTTGGGCCTCTTTCACGCGAGCCTTCGCCAGGCCTTTATCGTAGTTGCCACGATTCCAGAGGGGAATGTCCAGGCCCAGACTGCCGAGATAGCTCTGCGCATCGTCGGCTTCATTCTGCCGGACACCGGCGGAAAGGATGAGGTCGGGGATCCAGGCCTTCTCCGCCTCGGCGATGGACAGTTCCCACAGATGCAGGCTGCGTTTCCTTTCCAGGTGGTCGAAGGATTCGTAATACAAGGCCGAGTGGATGTGGTTCCGATCCGGCACCTCGGGCAGTCGATACAGATCACCTTCGAGGACCTCGGGCGCGGTTCTCAGGCCCGCCCGTTTGCCCATCTCAGTCAAGGCATTCAGCAAGGTCTTCTGCGCATCCTGCAGGTGGATCTCCAGTTGGATCTGCTCCATCTTCGCTTTGTTGACTTCGAGTACCGTGCTTTTGCCTGCTTCGACTCGGAGTTCGGCCATGCGAACAAACGCATGGGCTTGTTCAAGGGCCTCCATCTGCAACCGCACCTGCTCCTGCAAGGCCAGGGTTTCATAAAAGTCGCGCGAAAAATCCTTGGCCAATGAGAGGATTATCACGTGGACCTTGCTATCATCATAGGTGCGCTGGATCCGCGCAGCACGCAGACGACGGGACCGACGCCCGGGCCACTCGATGGGCTGAGCGAGCGAAAGCGTCCATTCGGCCTGGTCTGTTCCAGGAAGGTCCCCGCCCAGGTTTTCCCCTTCAACCGAGATTTCAGGGTTCTGCCAGGTGGCCGCTCGGCCCTCTTCGAATATATTCGCCCGCTGGATTTCGAGCGTGGCCTTTATTCTCGGATGGTTTTGTTCAACCGCATGCCAGAGATTGCTCAAAGTGGCTTCCTCGGCATGGAGCACCGCTGCTCCAAGGAGCATGCAGGATAGTAAGAATGTCTTCATAATCTGATTCCAGAACCGGCATCTGCCGGCGGGTTATTCGGGCCCCAAAGTAAACGGGGCAGGTACGTGCAGCGGGTGCTGCAGGAATCAGACAAGCTGGATGATCGTGCCCAGCCGGATGTTGTCCGGAGGAGCTAGCACCTGGGTAAACACCCGTTGCGGGAACGAACGCGTAGGCGTGAGGAGCTGCCAGGCGGGCGCCCGGCAAAGAAGAAGGGGTTGGCCGACCAGGATGGGTGCACTGAAGAAGGGGCGTTGGATTTCCTGACCTTCGAGCGTCAGGTCGATGCACGGCGAATGTTCATGCGATGGATCGCTGCTGCAGGGTGCGGAATGATCGTGATGGCAAGGGTCGTCAGGGTGCTCAACCGGGACATGGTTGGTGGTGCAATCCTCCGCGCAAAACACATGAGACACGACATCGATCGCAAAGTGTCCGTGTTCCCCAATGCACAGCTGCAACTGCGTCTGCGCGGGCACATACGCGCCCAACAGGACCAGAAGGGCCATGATAAGGGCAGTCATGCGGTTGGTTTGAGAATGTGGCACGATCAAAGTGTTCTTAAATAATGGTGGAATGTCAAGGTTGCTGGGAGTCTGACGACCGGTACGGGCAGATTGTTCAAAAATAAGTCGCCATCGTTTCCGATTAGGAATGGATGTTGCTGAAAAATTCGGTTCTTTAGAGAGATTCTGCAACCGATCAACCCTGGAGCCTTGAATGTCCCTGATGAAGGTTAAACCGCTTAAGTTATGTATCCTGAACCTGCTGCCCGGGCTTTTGCTGCTGGCCGGATGTGGCAAACAGGCGCCCGAAGTTTCGGAAACGCCGGAGCCCGTCGCGCCCTTGACCTGGCCCTCCCTCGCGAGAACCCACTTCCTCGTAAAAGAGATGGTGGCCACCCCCGATACTGGAATCGAAATCGCCTGGCCTTACCTGGTCGAGGAAACCCGTACCCTGGTAATCGTTCCGGATGGCGTCATGAATCCCCTCGGAGTGAAGTCCGGTCTCGAGCTCGTATCCCGGGTGTTGGACACCAAACCTTCCCGTGCCGAACTGGCCACGTATAAGGAGTCGCTTCGTTCATTGGTGACCGCCTCCGGACTCGTGCTGGACACCGAAGATGGCCATGTGTGCGCGGCGCATGGTGGCGGTGGCGCCAATGAGGAAGGACCCCATCATGGACTGATGGCCCCTTTTCACGGCAAATCCATACACGGGTGGGTGGAACTGAAGCTACATGCCGATGGGGTAATCGAATGCTGGCTGGCCGAAGATCCGAAACTGCAGCTGGCCTACGACCTGCCCACGGATACGACGCTCACCCTTGAGTACATCGTGGCCGGTACTTCGCTGACGTTTGCGGTCAGGGATGCGGAGACGAACAAGAGTGACGACGGTCTGTCCAACCTGCGTGACGGCAAAACGAATTATTTCCGGGCCGGGGGCGGCAAGGTCGGCAACGTGGTCGTATCGTTCAAGGTGGCAGATGAAACCCTGAAGACGGACTTCATCAACTTATTGCCGGGCCACGAATAACGTCCCGATGATCATCGGCATCGATACCGGCGGCACGTTCACCGATGTCGTCCTCTTCACCGGGCGGGCGATGTTTACCTTCAAGTTGCCCTCAACGCCCGGCGATTTTTCCCAGGCCGTGCTGGAGGGCGCCGCCCGTGTGCGTGTTCTGGGCGGGGTGGAGGAGGCGTTTGAACTTGTGCACTCCACCACCGTGGCGACGAATGCCTTGTTGGAGCAGAAAGGCGCGAAGACGGCCTTGATCACCACCCGGGGCTTTCGCGATGTGCTGGAAATTGGCCGTCAGGCGCGCCCGGACTTGTACAACCTGAACGTCGTGAAGCCCGAACCCTTGATCCCGCGCAGCCTGCGCCTGGAAGCGCACGAACGAATCAGCGCGGAAGGTAAAGTGCTGGTCGAATTGGATGTGCCGCAGCTTGAAGCCCTGTTGGATCGACTGAAAGCGCGGGGAGTGGAATCGCTCGCGGTGTGTCTGCTGTTTTCTTTTCTCCGGCCCACCCACGAGCGGAAGATTCGGACGCTCGCACGTAAACGCGGCCTCACGGTTTCGCTTTCATCGGAGATCCTTCCGGAGTTCCGGGAGTACGAACGCACAGCGACGACGGTCGCCAACGCATTTGTTTCCCCGGTGATGAAAACCTATCTGCGTCGACTCGAACGCGAGGCGAAAAAACAGGGTGCGCGGCATGTCCGCATCATGCAACAGAACGGCGGGTGTATGACTACGAAAGCGGCCGGGGAACAGGCGGTACATACCTTGCTGTCGGGTCCTGCCGCCGGGGTCATTGGTGCCTTGCACATCGCTCGAACCGCCTTCAAATGTCAGGATGTGAAACTGATCACCTTCGACATGGGGGGCACGTCCACCGATGTGTCCTTGATCGATGGCGGCTACGCGATCAGCAAAGAACGGCAGATTTCCGGTCTGCCCATCGCGGTTCCGATGATGGATATTCACACCGTCGGCGCCGGAGGCGGATCCATTGCGTACAGCGACTACGGAGGCGGGCTCCATGTCGGACCGGAGAGTGCCGGAGCCGACCCCGGACCGGCCTGTTATGGGAAAGGGCACCAGCCAACCGTAACCGATGCCCATCTCGTGCTCGGGCATTTGCAGCCGGATCACTTTCTCGACGGCCGATTCCCGCTGGAATCCGTGCGTAGCGAGCAAGCGCTTGACCCTTTGGCAAAAGCCCTCGGCCTGAGTCGGGCAAAGACCGCCGCAGGCATCATTCGAATTGTAAACGCCAATATGGAGAAGGCGATCCGAGTGATTTCGGTTGAACGCGGATATGACCCACGCGATTTCACCCTGGTTTCCTTTGGCGGGGCTGGTGGGCTGCATGCCTGTGCCATTGCCGAAAGTCTCAACATTCGAAACGTGTTGATCCCCGTGAATGCCGGCGTCATCAGCGCCCTCGGATCCGTCTGCGCCGATGTGGTTAAGGAAAGTGCGCAAACCGTGATGTGTCCCTTGAATGCTGAAGCATCCTATCTCGTGCCCGCGACCCGCATGTTAGAAGGTTTGCGTAAAAATATGGGAATCGACGGTCATCCTTCCGTTGTCGGCGAACTTCTCCTTGACCTGCGGTATGCGGGTCAATCCTTCGAGTTAACGGTCCCGTATCGCGAAGGATGCGTCGCAGGCGATTTTCACGCCCTGCATCGAAAGCGGTACGGCCATGCACAGGAAGATGCGGCGATTGAAGTGGTGAATGTACGTGCCCGGATGACCGCTCCCACCAAAAAGCCTGCGCTGGTGCGCCTGTCCAAGTCCCGCAGACCCGTTGATCAGGCCCGGATGAAAGACGGGGCCCTGCCGGTCTATGATCGCCGGCTTTTGTGTCCGGGGCATAAGCTGGCTGGCCCGCTCATCGTCGTGGAAGATTATTCGACCACCTTGATCCCCGCCTCATGGATCGCCACGGTTGATGCCTGGGGTAATATGCTTTGTGAGAAACCGGTATGAAGCTCGACCCCACGGACCGGACTTTTTATCACCACCTCTTCGTCAGTATTGCTGAGGAGATGGGCGGCTGTCTGATGCGAACGGCCTATTCGCCGAACATCAAGGAGCGGAAAGATTTCTCCTGCGCGGTGTTCTCGGCGGCAGGGGAGTTGATCGCCCAAGCCGCGCACATCCCGGTGCACCTGGGGGCGATGCCAATGTCCGTGGCCGCTGTTCGTGAGGCCTTTCCGGATATGGGGCCGGGCGATGTCTACATCGTGAACGACCCTTTTCGGGGCGGAACCCATCTGCCGGACCTCACCTTGGTATCCCCGGTCTGTATCGATGACCAGGTCATCGCCTATCTGGCCACCCGCGCACACCATGCGGATGTGGGTGGCATTTCCCCGGGCTCATTGCCGCTCTCAACCAGCATCTACCAGGAAGGCTTTCGCATTCCGCCGATGCGATTGACCGATGAGGTGACGACCTTGCTCTGCGCAAATTCACGGACCCCGGAAGAACGCAGAGGGGATTTGCGCGCACAGATTTCGGCGCACGGCGTGGGGGAGCAACGCATGTACGATTGCGTCCATAAATATTCCTGGTCGGTGATGCAACAAAGCATGGGTGAGATCCTGACCTACGGAGAGCAGCTGATGAAGGGCTTGATTCAGCGCATTCCGAATGGTCGCTACGTGTTTGAGGATGTCCTCGACAACGACGGGCAGACGGATGATCCCATTCGGATCAAGGTGGATATTTCGATTAAGGGTTATCGGGCCAAGGTGGATTTCACCGGGACGGATCCACAGGTCCGTGGCAGTTTGAATGCGGTCGAAGCCATCACGCAATCGGCGGTCTATTATTGTTTTCTCTGCCTCGTCGCGACGCCGTCCCATCTGCATCGATTTCCCGTTCATAACCCACCCTTGAACAGCGGGTCGTTTCGACCGATCGAGGTGGTCGCGCCTTCCGGCTCCGTCGTGAATGCCTGCGAGCCCGCCGCGGTGGCCGGAGGCAATGTCGAAACTTCCCAACGCATCGTCGACGTCGTCTTTGGCGCTCTGGCCAAAGCCTTGCCGGGGGTCATTCCCGCCGCGTCACAGGGGACGATGAACAACTTGACCATCGGGGGTCTTGATCCGCGTAACGACCGCCCCTTTGCGTACTACGAAACCATTGCCGGGGGGATGGGGGCGCGTCCGGGGGCGGACGGTCTCAGCGGTGTGCAGGTGCATATGACCAACACCTTGAACACGCCCGTCGAGGCGCTTGAATATGCTTATCCCTTTCGCGTGGATCGTTATGCATTCCGCACGGGTAGCGGCGGGAAGGGGACGCATGCCGGTGGCGACGGGATTATCCGGTCCTTGACCTTGTTGGCCGATGCGGAAGTGACCCTGCTGACGGATCGACGCACCCATGCACCCTATGGCGTGAACGGCGGAGAACCTGGCCGCTGTGGCCGGAATACTATCAACGGAAAAGATGTCGGAGGTAAGGTTGCACGCAGGCTCAAAGCCGGCGATCGCCTTTCGATCGAGACGCCGGGTGGCGGGGGGTATGGAGCGTAAGCTTTTGGAGCGCGGGAACTTGTTCCCGCTTTAGATGTTTCGCTAATTTAGACCTTCTCGCTTTATGGTGTTGGGTGATTTACGCTGTTAAGAGGAATTGTGTAATAGCTTTCATCGGCACGCTCCACTCACTAATGCGCTCACCCTCTTCAGAAATAACCTCACGGGGTGCAATAGTGTCCGTTAGGCCGTCAACCAATAGAGCTTGCTGGATGTGACAGATGTCATAATCCCTGTAGCACACTCAGGCCATTATTGGGTTGTGCATCAGGCGTACGGCGGGTTCTCCGGAAATGAGTCGAGCCAGCTCATTATTCCATTGCCCGGGCAGCTCTTCAACAGTGCCGTCGTCGGCCTCACAGATGAACAACTTTGTGAAGTCTCCGATAATGATACGGCCTGGCCGCTGCCCCTCACCGCCAACTTCCGCCTCGTTAAGTAAGTGACTGCTGAATACCATCTCGACCTGAGCACCTTTAACCCTTGCCTTGCAGCAAGCTGCTGCGGTGAAAGCGCCAACAAGTTGGCGCACTCCAAAAATTACACCTCGATTTCCCAGCCCTTGCGGTATTCGCGTCGAATCAGCGCATCCGCTTCGGGAGCACCGACCGCCTTCAAATTCCGGGCATCCCACTTGATCTCCTTACCCAGGCGAACCGCGAGATTTCCGAGCAGTACGGTCTCGGTAAACGGACCGCTATGGGCGAAGTGCGACAGGGCCACTCCATCGTTGCGGATCGCATCGAGAAATTCCTGGTAGGGCCCCTTCGGTGCCCGGGGAATCGTCTTCTCCGGTTCCTTGAAGTCGTCGAGCGCGCCATCCGGTTTGATCACCCAGTCTTCCCGACTGCGGCCGAAGTACATCTTCCCTTTTTCGCCTTCGAGGATCATGTCGAAGCGACGGAACACATGATTGGCCGTAGGGAAATCGTCTTTCCAAAGTTCATCCGGTGGGCGCATCTCACCCGTGTAGGGATTGTTGAATCCATCGTACCAGATGAATTGTAATTCATCCGTCGTATACTCGTTTCCGGGAAAGTGATAGTCGATTTGAGAGGTCGTGGGACCGGAGATCTCCGTGTTCCCTTCCTGGCGGGCAATCACGCTGGTCGGCGAGGCCAGGTTCAAAGCCCAGAAGGGCATGTCCATAATGTGGCAGGCCATGTCGCCGAGGGCCCCGGTGCCGAAGTCCCAATACCCGCGCCATTTGAACGGCGCAATTTCCTTGTTGTACTCGCGCATCGGCGCGGGGCCAATCCACAGGTCCCAGTTCAAACCTTTCGGCACCGGTTCAGCCATGGGCCATTCCTTGATGCCCTGCGGCCAGATGGGCCGGTTCGTCCAGGTGTGCACCCGCTTGACCTTGCCGATGATGCCCGCACGAATGAGCTCCACCCCGCGTCGGATCGGCTCACCCGCGTGGGCCTGATTGCCCATCTGGGTTTTCACCCCCATTCGCGCTGCGAGCTCGGTCATCTTGCGCGCTTCCCAGATCGAATGGGTGAGTGGCTTCTGACAATAGACGTGGCAGTTCTTCTTCAGCGCGGTCACGGTCGCGTGAAAGTGCGAATGGTCCGGTGTGGAAACGGTTACCGCATCGATATCCAGGCTGCGGATCATCTCGCGATAGTCGTCGAAGAATGTCGCATCCGGATGTTTGGCCGTCAGGTCATCTTTCTTGCCCTTGCGGGAAAGTTCCGGGTTGTTGGGATTCGCCACATCGCACAGGCCGATCAGCTGGCCGCCCGCGTCGGCGACCCCCCGCGAATCCTGGCCCCCTTTTCCTCCGATGCCGATACAACCGATGGTCACCCGGCTGTTCGCACCCTTGGCGGTATCTGGCAGGAGATTAAACGCAAGCGCAGCCGCGGCAGAGGATTTTACGAAGGTACGACGATTCTGTTTTTGCATCAGGTTGACTCCAGTTGGGTGTTACGTCTGAAAATCAGGTTAACTAGCGTACGCCGCTTCAGGCCGGGCACTGACTACGATTGTTTTCTGCCATGCCAGACACCCCTCATCCACTGCCAGCATCCGCAGAGATACCAGGGCAGGAACAGCACCGCCCGGAAGCCGTACGCCCAGCCCGCAGCGAATGACCGTTTGAGCATCATCACCCCGCGATACCCCGCCATCGGCCATACATAGAGACCCGAACGGGCGAGTTTGTCCGCCCCGGGAAGCTGTGGCAGCAATCGGCGGCTCACGGTGAAACCCACCCCGATCTTGTACTGATGATGCAGATACGCATCCATGGTTTCACGATTGTTGTGGTGCACTCGAAGCGCGGGCTCGAGGAAGATCTGCTCGTTGTTCTCCGCGAGTCGCGCGCTGAGGATGGCATCTTCACCCGGCCAGAGATCCTCCGGGAACCCCTTGTAGCGCTCGAAGACGTCCCGCTTGTACACCGCACAATAGGTAGGCAGGCTGTACATGCGTTGACGCACCTGTTTGCCGAAGAAGCCATTAAACTCGGAGATGAAGGACACCCAGCTGGCGAGCCCGGGGTTGCCGTTCTCCACGCAGCCGACGATGGCCACTTGATCGGGATAGCGCTCAAACGAGGCGAGAATGTTGGTGATGTGCGCCTTGTAGACCATGCAGTCCGCATCGAGGAAGGCGATGAGGTTGCTGCGGGCCATTTCTACGCCCTGGTTGCGCGCCTTGCCGGGCAGCGCCTTCTCGTCCAGGTGTTTGAGTCGCACCTCCGGGAAATGCTTCTGCACGTAACGATCCGTGCCATCGTCCGAACTGTCGACCATGATCACTTCCGCGTTCTGGCCGTCCAGGGCTTCGCGCACGCTGCGCAGGCAACGCTCGATCGTGGTCATCCCATTATAGCAGGGGATGACAATCGATACATCGGGGCGCTTGCTGGTATTCGGTTCGACCATGTAAAACTCTTACGTGGTGTAACTTGGGCTGTCAATAAACAGTACCATGGGGCACCGCTCCGTCCCCGCTGGCGATCCCACCCAAACGGAGAGGTGCTCCATGGTACCCAGAATTCCGTTGACGCTCCCGACATTTGCGCGACGATGCCCGGATGAAATTAATCTGCTTACTCCTTGTCCTTGTTACCTCCCTTTCCGCCAAAGACTTTTACAATCCAGTGATCAAGGATATCGAAGGCTTCCAGATTCATATCGACCCCGCCTTGCTGGCCGATGAGGAAGGCCAACGCATCATCAAGATGCTGGAAGCGCGCCTCATGATGATTGTGGTCATCATGCCGGACGACCGCCTGGTGAAGCTGCGCACCTGTCCGATCTGGATCGAAAAACATCATGAAGCCCTCGGTGCCATGCAGTTTCATCCCGATGTCAGTTGGTTGCGAGGGCGCGGATACGACCCCCGCCTGGAAAAGATGGTGCATATCCCCCGGGCCGGCGAACTGCTCAGCCGGGGCCAGATGGCCAAGCATCCCTGGGTGGTCCTGCACGAGCTCGCGCACGCGTATCACAAACGCGTCGTCGGGCATGACCATAAGGGTATCCGTGAGTCCTATGACGCGGCCAAAGCGGCCGGCATTTATGAAAAAGTCCTCTCCCATTCCGGCCGAACGGTCCGACACTATGGCCTGAACAACATCTATGAATACTTTGCCGAGAGCACCGAGGCCTACTTCGCTCAGAACGATTTCTACCCCTTCGTTCGCGCCGAGCTCAAAGCGCACGACCCGAAGATGTATGCCGTCATGCAGGAAATCTGGGGCAAGCTGTAGGTCTATGCGGCGTCGCCATGCCTTGTTGGCCTTGGCGTTCACCGGTGCATGTGGGGTCGCGCTTTCCATCCCTGTGCTGCGGCGCATCAGGCTTCGGCGATCTGGTGGTCGGACCGTCCGCGAGGCGGTTCAGCTCTACCGTGATCAGGTACATCTACGCTTAATGCCTCGCTTCAAGCAGGCCGGAGTTACCTATCCGCCTGAACAACTCGTTCTTCTCGGCTTAAAAGAGGAGCGTCTATTGGAGGTGTGGGCGAAGCAGGATGCTGGCTTCGTATGTATTCACCGCTACCCGATTCTGAAAGCCAGTGGACGACCGGGGCCCAAGTTGCGCGAAGGCGACCGGCAGGTGCCGGAGGGCCACTATCGCATCTGCGGGATGAATCCGAATAGTTCGTACCACCTCTCGATGAAGCTCGATTTTCCGAATGTCTTCGATCTCGAGCACGCGCGTGCGGAAGGACGGGATCAACCCGGATCGGATATTTTTATCCATGGAAAAGCGGTGTCGATCGGTTGCCTGGCGATGGGCGATCCGACCATCGAAGAGCTGTTTGTACTCGTGCATGAAGTCGGATTCCGAAACGTCGAGGTCTTGCTCGTTCCCTATGATCCGCGTGTGCGTCCGCTGGAGGTGCCCGAGCATGCGCCAGCCTGGCTGCCCGGGCTTTACCGCGATCTGACCCAAGCATTTGAACCCTATCATTCCGGGCGGGACACGCAGGTCGATTTCTGATTGACTGCGTGTTGAACCCACAAGGATTACGATATGAAAGCCCTTACGATTCTGCTGTTATGCGCCCTGACTTGCCCGCTCTCCGCGAAGAACCCGAACCTGCTGTTCATCATCGCAGACGACTGCACGCACAACGACATCGGCTGCTACGGAGGCCAGGCGCTCACGCCGCACATGGATCAACTCGCTACGGAAGGCATGCGATTTACCCAGTGCTTCCAGGCGGCGCCCATGTGTTCGCCCACCCGGCACACTATTTATACGGGGCTCTATCCGGTTAAAAGCGGAGCCTATCCCAATCACACCTTCGCGAAAGAAGGTACGAAGAGCGTGGTGCACTATCTGAAGCCGCTCGGGTATCGGGTGGCACTCAGCGGTAAAACCCATATCGGCCCCAAGGAGGTTTTCCCCTTCGAATTCAGCTCCGCCGGGAACAATCCCGACATGGCCAAAATCGATACCCTGATGAGCGAGTGCAAAGAAGCCGACCAGCCGTGGTGTTTATTTGCCTGCTCCAACGAGCCGCATTCTCCCTGGGACAAAGGTGACCCCACCCAGTATGACGCCGCCACCGTGAAGCTTCCGCCGTACTTTGTCGACACCCCGGAAACCCGGGCGGACTTTGTGAAGTATCTCGCCGAGATCACCTATTACGACGGTCAGGTAGGGCAACTGTTGGCCCTGCTGAAGCAGCACGGCATCGCAGAGGAGACCCTGGTCATCGTGACCAGTGAACAGGGCTCGGGTTTCGCGTTTGCCAAGTGGACCTGCTATGACATGGGCTTGCAAAGCGCCTGCATCGCTCGCTGGCCGGGGACCATTAAGGCTGGTCAAACCAGTGATGCGCTTATCGAGTTCATCGATGTGCTGCCGACTTTTGTTGAAGCGGCCGGCGGCACGCCCGATCCAGTGCTGGAAGGCAAGAGCCTCCTGCCGGTGTTCCGCGGTGAAACCGATCACCACAAGGACCATGTTTACGGCATCATGACCACGCGTGGCATTATCAATGGCTCCGACACCTACGGCATTCGTTCCGTACGCAGCGATCGTTTTAAACTGATCGTCAACCTCACCCCGGATATCAAATTCACGAATGCCTGCTCCAAGTCGAAGACCTTTCAATCCTGGGTGCGCAAGGCGGAGGCCGGCGACGCCGATGCCGCGGATAAAGTCCGACGGTATCACCATCGCCCCGCGGTTGAACTCTATGACGTGAAGAAGGACTGGTATGAGTGGAAGAACCTCGCCGACCATCCCGAATACGCCGAGGTGAAAGCCGAATTGCAGGCCAAGCTCGACGCCTGGATGAAGCAGCAGGGTGATCTCGGACAGGAGACCGAACTCGCCGCGCGCGAACATCAGCACCGCGGCCGCAAGAAGAAATAACGGAGTATGGGCCGTTCCTTTTTATAGGCCCTATATGTCTTATGGGCCCTATGAAAGCCCTTCAACCATTTCACCCCCACGTTGCCGACTGGTTCGCCCGCGAGGTCGGTACCCCCGACCGATGTCCAGGCCCAGGCCTGGCCGGTCATTGCACAGGGCGAACACGTGCTCGTCACCGCGCCCACCGGTAGCGGCAAGACGCTCACCGCCTTCCTCTGGTCCATCAACCAACTCATTACCGGGCCTGGGAAGGCGGAGGGGACGCGCATCCTCTACATCTCTCCGCTCAAGGCGCTCAACAACGACATCCGCCGCAATTTCCTGCAGCCCTTGGACTCGCTCAAGCACGTCTTCGACTCCGCTGGCGAGGCCTTTCCGGATATCCAGGTGCGGACCCGTAGCGGGGACACGCCGCAAGACGAGCGCCGCCGCATGCTGCGCCGCCCGCCGGACATCCTCATCACCACGCCCGAAAGTCTCCACATCCTGCTTACCTCCGCGAATGCGCATCATCTCTTTACCCGGTTACAAACCGTCATCCTCGATGAAATCCATGCCGTGATCGGCAGCAAGCGCGGCACCCTGCTCATGAGCGCAATCGAACGCCTCGTTCCCATCGAGGGTGAGTTCCAGTCTTGTCCCTTTTGTATCATCGGCCAGGTAGATACCTCGAAGAAGGTCCGGGAATGCGAGGCCGCCAAGAACTATGGCAACGTCTGGTTGTTCCGGTCGGTTTGCAGCTGCGCTCGGGCAGCAGATGCCGAACATGACAGGCCTTGATCCGCAACGAGGAGCTTGAGCGGGCCGGGGAAATGATCGACTCCGCCCGGAGCATCAGCAGCAATGCCTTTGAACTGGCGGTGCTGGACGCCCAGATGCAGCAGGCCCTGGGAGATGTCAAGGTCGCGCTGGAATCCTATCGTGCCATCGTCCAGAAATACCCTCAGGCGGACTCCGCAAAAATACGCTACGCTCATTTGCTCAGTCGTGCCGGGCAGCTCGATGAATGGCGGACCTTGGTCGAGTCGCTGGAGCGATCACCTGATCCACAGATTGCCTCGCAAGCTCAGAAAATGCTCGCCCAACTTTTTATGAGCCGCGACATGCTGCCAGAGGCCGAGCAATACAGCGACAAGGTGCTCCGCGCAGATCCTTTCAACATTGAGGTCATGTTGCTCAAGGCACAATTAGAAGCCAAGCGTAACAAACTCCCGGAGGCCCTTAAGCTGGTCGACCGCGCCCTGGCGATCCAGCCGAATCATCTTGGTGCCCTGCAGTTAAAAGCCGCAGGCTTGAGTATGGGTGCCGAGCCCAAAGGTGCCATCGCGGTGTATCGTCAACGGGCTGAGCTTCAGCCGGAGAATGCCCAAGCCCTGGCACTGATCGGTCAGCTCCACTTCCAACAAGGTGAATTCACCGCGTGTGTCGAAAGCTGCACCGAAGCGCTTAAACGAAAACCGGATGCGCAGCTCGCTGCCAATCGTCGGGTGTTGGCCTTTGTTGAGTTGGGTGATCCCGACAAAGCCTTTGCCAGTATCGCACCGATCTACGCCCAGGCACCTAATCTTCCCTACCTGGCGGATGCTTATGGCTGGGCATTGATTCAGCAGGGGAAGGTCGAGGAGGCCTTGCCCATCCTTGAGCAGGCGGGCAAACAGTTGCGCGGTCTTTTGATGAGTTATCACCTCGGTGCCGCCTATGTAAAAGCCGGTGATGTGGAGAAGGCCCGTACGTCGCTCAAAGCGGCGCTGAAATTTCCGGGTAGCTTTCCCGGCGCGGATCGGGCTTCGGCGCTCTTGGATGGGCTGTAGCCTTGGGCTGAGAGTTTAGATGTCGCCTGGAGCACGGCTCCAAGTTGCGCTCGTACGCTACTCGGGTAATTCGAGATCAAAACGCTCACGCGTCTTGGTGTAGCCCGATCCAAACATGCGACCGATGATGGGATAGGCATCCGGAATCAAGCGCAGGGTCTCGGGATCCAGCACGCCGTCTCGTACATGGAGCAAATGCACATAGCCAATCACCAGGCGATTCTCGCCGATGGTCAGCACATCGTACACCGTACACTCCATGCTCGCCGGCGCTTCGGCGATCCGCGGGGGCTTGATCCGTTCCGAAGGAATCGTGTTCAAGCCCGCGACATCGAGCTCGTTGACCTCGCTAGGTTCGCTCGCGGAGGTCAGGTGCATCGCTTCGGCTGTCGCTTCATCGACCAGGTTCACCACGAACTCGCCCGTGGCCGCGATGTTGGCGGCCGTGTCTTTGGGCTTCCCGCTGGAACGATTGCCCGGAGCAAAGGCGACGATCGGCGGCTGGGTGCCGAAGACATTAAAGAAGGAGTAAGGCGCGGCATTGATTATGCCGGCGTCATTTACCGTGGTTACCCAGGCGATAGGGCGGGGGGTGATCAGGGTGCTCAGGAGCTTGTAGGCCTGATCGTTGTCTTTTCCGTCGATTTCGAACTGCATGGGGATGGTTTTCGCGAATCGGGAATCGAATGCAAAGCTAATCCGCCAGCCATTGAACGGTGTCCCGGTTTTCCAATGATCGGAACGGGATACAAAAGGCGTTCCGATGATCGGAAGCCATTTTGGCTCCATCGGCCTTTCGTTCCTATGATAGTAAGACTTTTTTCACTCCTTTTCTATGATGGGAACGGGTTCGCGAGCCTTTCGGAGCCCTCGTAAATAGAGGTAAACACCTTGATGACAAGTGTTTAGGGTGGGCATACTCCTGGATAGGAGTCCATTTTTGGCGAAAATCGGTCGTTGACCTGCCCTCAGGGGGCAGGTAGGTTCCCCGCGATTTTTTATGGGTCAAATGACCGGTAAATTCCTGTAAACAACCCTAATTTCCCTTCTTGGGAGGAGTTTAAAACATGTCTATTAAAGTTGGTATTAACGGATTTGGCCGCATCGGCGGCATGGTGCTTCGGGCTTCGATTGATCGGGACGATATTGATATCGTCGCCATTAACGACCCATTCCTCGATCTTGAGTACATGGCGTACATCATTAAGTACGACACGGTTCATCGTCGGTTCCCCGGAACGATCGAAGTCACCGAAGGCGGCCTGAAGATCAACGGCAAAGAGGTCAAAGTCTACAGCAAGATGAACCCAGAAGAAATTCCCTGGGCCGAAGCAGGCGTTTCTGTCGTTGCCGAGTGTACGGGTGTTTTCACCGGTCTGGATTCTGCCGACAAGCACTTCAAAGGCGGCGCAGAAAAGGTTGTGATCAGCGCACCTTCTCCGACGGCTCCGATGTACGTCATGGGCGTGAATCAGGACCGCTACACTTCGGATCAGAAAATCGTTTCCAACGCGTCCTGTACCACGAACTGCCTGGCGCCGCTCGCGAAAATCGTGAACGACAACTGGGGTATTGTTGAAGGTCTGATGACCACGATCCACGCTGTAACCGCGACGCAGAAAGTCGTCGACGGTCCGTCCAAGAAGGACTGGCGCGGTGGTCGTGGCGCGTGCTTCAACATCATTCCGTCCAGCACGGGCGCAGCTAAAGCCGTTGGTAAAGTCATTCCGGAGCTCAATGGTAAATTGACGGGCATGGCCTTCCGCGTTCCGACGCCGGACGTTTCTGCCGTCGACCTGACCTGCCGTCTGGAAAAGGGTGCCAGCTACGATGTCATCAAAGCGGCGATTAAAGACGCTTCGGAAGGTTCCATGAAGGGCATCGTCGGTTACACCGAAGAAGCCGTGGTTTCTTCTGACTTCTATGGCGAAAGCTGCACCTCGTTCTTCGACGCGGATGCCGGTATTGCCTTGAACGACAACTTCGTGAAACTGGTTGCCTGGTATGACAACGAGTGGGGCTATTCCTGCAAATTGCTCGACCTGGTTGCGCACATCTCTGCGTAAACACCTGACGAAAAAACACCGATTCAACCGCGGAAGGTTGGGCAGCTGCCCGGCCTTCCGCGTATTCGATCAAGATCCATTGCCCTATGAATAAAAAGACCATTGAAGACATCGACGTATCCGGAAAACGCGTGCTTATGCGCGTGGATTTTAACGTGCCGGTAAAAGCAGGCGTGGTCGGTGACGACACGCGTATCACCGCCGCACTCCCGACCATCAACAAGTTGCTCGCATCCGGCGCTTCGGTCGTATTGATGAGCCACCTCGGTCGCCCGAAAGGCGAAGTGAGTCCCGAGTACAGCCTGGCTCCAATTGCCCCTGTGCTCGCGGAGAAGCTCGGCCGTGAGGTCAAATTTGTGGAAGAATGCGTGGGCGAAAAGGCTTCGGCTGCCGCTGCGGCTTTGCAGCCCGGCGAAGTGCTCTTGCTCGAAAACCTGCGTTTCCATGCGGAAGAAGAGGGCAAAGGGGTTGATCAGGCAGCACAGGATGCCTTCGCAGCGGCTCTCGCATCGCTCGGCGATGTGTATGTAAACGACGCCTTCGGCACCGCACACCGTGCGCATGCATCGATGGCTGGCGTGACCAAACACTTTGAGAACAATGTTGCGGGCGACTTGCTCGAAAAAGAAATCAACTACCTGGTCGGCGCCCTGGAAAATCCCGAGCGTCCCTTCGTGGCCATCATGGGCGGCGCCAAGGTGAAGGACAAGATCCAGGTGATCAAAGCGCTGCTCGGCAAGGTCGACAGGTTGATCATCGGTGGTGGCATGGCCTACGTCTTTTATAAGGTGCAGGGCGGCCAGATCGGGAAGTCGCTGTGCAACGAAGACGATATTCCGCTTGCGAAAGAATTACTCGAGCTGGCCGGCGACAAGATTGTGCTGCCGCTCGACAATATCATTGCTGACGATTTCAGTGGCGATGCCAACACTCAGATCGCCAAAGCGGGTGAGATTCCCGACGGCTGGGAAGGCCTGGACATTGGTCCGGAAAGCGCCAAGCTGTTTGCTGACATCATCAGCACGGCAAAGACGGTTGTCTGGAATGGTCCGATGGGCTGTTTCGATCTGCACGAAAAATTTGCGGGCGGCACGAATGCGGTTGGTCAGGCGCTGGCCGATACCGATTGTGTGAGTATCATCGGCGGTGGCGACAGCGTTGCCGCGTTAAATCAGGCCGGCCTGGGCGACCAGATCACCCATATGAGTACCGGTGGGGGAGCCAGTCTCGAATTGCTCGAAGGCAAAGTGCTTCCGGGTCTTGCCGCGCTAACCGACAAGTAGTCCCAACTCAATTTTAAACGACACGATGGGAAGGCGAGGCCTTTCCGAACAAGGAAAAGATTATGCGTAAACCGATTGTAGCCGGTAACTGGAAAATGAATAAGACCACCGGCGAGGCGCAAGCCCTCGCGGAGTCGATTAAAGCGGTGTTGGGTGAATTCACGAAAGTGGATGTTGTGCTCTGCCCGACCTTCACCGCGTTGAAAACCGTCAGCGATGTCATCAGTGGCAGCGCGATTCGCCTGGGTGGACAGAACATGTCTGCTGAGCCGTCGGGCGCGTACACCGGCGAGATTTCCGCCGGGATGCTGCGTGACTTGTACTGCAATTACGTGATCCTTGGACACAGCGAGCGCCGGGAGTATTTCGGTGAAACGGATGCCGCGGTGAATAAGAAAACCCTGGCGGCCCATGCGAGTGGTTTGAAGCCCATCGTCTGTGTGGGTGAAAAGCTGGAAGAGCGTGAAGGCGGCACCACGGAATCCGTGGTCGAGGCCCAGGTAAAAGGGTGTCTGGATGGATTGGATGCGGATCAGATCAAAAATACGATCGTCGCGTATGAGCCGGTCTGGGCGATTGGCACCGGAAAAACGGCCACTCCGGAAATGGCGCAGGACGTTCACGCGCACATCCGAGCGGTCATGACCGACATGTTCGGTGCAGATCTTGCGCAAACCGTACGGATTCAGTATGGTGGCAGCATGAAGCCGGGCAATGCGGCTGAATTGATTTCCCAACCCGACATCGACGGCGGTTTAATTGGGGGCGCAGCCCTTGATGCCACCTCCTTTGTTGATATCGTCAAAGCGGCAGTGTAGCCTACCCCTCTAACGGAGATACCTATGTTTACATTTATTAAAGTTCTACTCGTCGGCGTGCAGGTCATTTCCTGCTTCCTGCTGGTTGCAGTGATTTTGCTTCAGCGATCCAAAGGCGGGGGTGGCCTCGGTGGCGCGGCCTTCGGCGGTGGTTTCAGTGATTCCATTTTTGGCTCGCGTGCGGGCAACGTCCTTACCAAAGCGACGATCATCCTCTCGGTGGTCTTCCTGGTGAACACCTTGATTATTTCTGGCATGCAGCTGAAAGAGCAGGGGCCTAGCTCGGTCATGTCGGGGCATACACCTCCGGCACCGGCGAGTACGATTCCCGGACTCCCGCCTGGTGCTCAGGCACCGCCTCCCGCTCCTGGTCCGGCCCCGACGGCTTCGCCGGTTTCGGCTGTACCGGTCGAGGCTCCTTCGGTTGTGGTACCCGTTCCGGCAGTTTCTGTTCCGGCGGTTGCTGTTCCTGCGGTTCCTGCCCCGGCGGTTGCTGTTCCTGCCCCGGCGGCTGCTGTTCCTGCCCCGGCGGTTGCTGTTCCTGCCCCGGCGGTTCCAGCGCCCGTTGCACCTGCTCCTGCAGTAGGGCAGCCCGTGCCTGCAAATTAAGCGATGAGCGATTGTCGCAAGATCTCAGTGTAAAGAAGGCGGGCTTGATGGCCCGCCTTTTTGTTTTAATCCCTTAAGCGCGTGGTTCGTGATGAAAATGAGTAAATGGTCTTGTCTGTTGTTGGTGGCGTGTACGCTGGTCGGTTGTAGCAAGCGCGAATCCCGCGTCGATGCAGCCGCGCGTGAAGGTATCTTGCTCATGGGCAACGGTGCCGAGCCGGAAGGGCTCGATCCGCATCGTGTATCTGGCTTGCCCGCCTATTACATTATTACCGCGCTGATCGAAGGCCTGGTGACGGAAGATCCGACGGCGACGAAGTTGGAGCCGGGCATGGCGGAGCACTGGGAGGTCAGCCCGGACGGCAAGACTTATACCTTTCATCTGCGCGATACGACATGGTCGAATGGCGATCCGGTTACCGCGCAGGACTTTGCCTTCAGCTATCAACGCGTGCTTACGCCGGCATTGGGTTGTCCGAATTCCTACATGCTGGATATCATCGCCAACGCACATGGGTTCCGAACCGGGGCGATTACGGATTTCAGTCAGGTCGGCGTCAAAGCGGTGGATGCCCGAACCCTGCAGCTGACGCTCACCGGGGCGAGTCCGTATTTTCTACCCATGCTCACCCACTACGTCTGGTTTCCGGTGAACGAAAAAACTGTTCGTAAACATGGGGAACCTTTTGGCCAGGACAACACCTGGGCGAAGGCCGGGAATTACGTTTCGAATGGTCCCTTCCTGCTGAAGAGTTGGGTGTTGAACAGCGAGATCCAGGTGGCAGCGAACCCGTCGTATTACGATGCCGCGAAGCTGAAGCTGAAGGGCATCCACTTCTTTCCGACCAAGGACGACAACCTGGAAGAGATGGGATTTCGTGCCGGCGAGTATCATCTCACGAATACCGTTCCGTTCAGCAAAGTGCCGAGTTATCGTGAGAATCAGCCGGAACTGATCAAGATTACCGATTACCTCGGTGTGTATTACTTCATGTTTAACCTTACCCGCCCTCCCTTGGATGACCTGCGGGTGCGCGAGGCGATGAGCCTGGTGATCGATCGCGAGCTCTTGACCCGGAAGATGACGCGCGCCGGCGAGCAACCGGCCTGGAACTGGGTGCCGCCGCGCATTCCCGACTATCCCTACAGCGCGACCTTTGAGCGCGATGTCGCCCGTGCCAAACAACTCATCGCCGAGGTCGTGGCCGAGAAATATCCGGATGGACAGCTGCCCACCCTCGAATTGCTGTACAACGACTCACCCCTCAACCTCGAAATCGTTGGTGCCATCCAGCAGATGTGGAAGACCGAGCTGGGGGTGCAGGTGGAGCTCAATAAAATGGAGTGGAAGATCTATCTGAAGACGCGTCGTGAGAAGAATTACGATCTGTGTCGGGCGGGCTGGATTGGCGATTATGCGGACCCGCTGACCTTTCTCGATTTATTTGTCAGCGGGAGTGAGAACAATTCGACGGGTTGGTCGAATCCGGAATATGATGACCTGATCGCACGTGCGGTGGTGGTGTCCGATGGTAAGGAGCGGACGGACTTACTCCAGCAGGCGGAGGCCCTGCTGTTGAAGGAGTTCCCGGTGACACCGATTTATCATTATGTATCCAAGCACCTGGTGAGCCCGCGCTTGAAAGGTTGGGTCCCGAATCTGTTGGATCATCACAACTACAAGTATCTGTCGATCGAGTAGGTTCGGCTGTCCGCGTGGCCGGCGGCTTAAAAAATACGATTCAGAAATTTTCCGTCGCGTTGGATGACTTTTCCATCGACGATCAGCTCGCCACCTTTGCGCAAATCTTTGATCATATCCCAGTGAAGCGCGGAGGTGTTTTTCCCTCCGGTCTCTGCGTACGAGCTTCCCAATGCGAGGTGAACCGTCCCTCCGATTTTCTCGTCGAAGAGGATGTTCTTGATAAAGCGCTGGATCTTGAAGTTGGTGCCGATCCCCAGCTCGCCGAGGCGTCGGGCGCCGGGATCCATATCGAGCATGGCTTTCAGATACGCCTGATTCTTGGTGGCGGTTGCCTCGACGACCAGGCCTTTCCGGAACAGCAGGCGGATGCCTTCGATTTCGCGCCCACCGTGGCAAACCGGATAGTCATACCGGATAAACCCCTCGGCCGAGGTTTCTACCGGACCGGTAAACACCTCGCCGCTGGGCATGTTCCGGCGGCCATCGGAATTCATGAAGATACGGCCTTTGATGGAAAGGGTCAGGTCGGTGTCCGGTCCGATAATGCGTACAGTTTCGGCCCCTTCCAGGCTGCGGATCAGCCGCGCCTGTTTGCGGGTGAGGTCCCGCCAGGCATTCACCGGCTTGGCTTCATCCGAGAACGTGGCGCCATAGACGTAGTCTTCGAATGCGCTCAGGCTCATGTCTGCATCCTGGGCATAGGCCTCGGTCGGGAAGAGCGTGACATTCCATTTGAGCGTGTGGGCAAATTTTCCGAGGGGTGCGTTGGCCTTGGCCAGCGCGGCCTGGCGTTTCGGGTTCACGGCTGACAATGCCCGGGTGTTGGTGCTGGAACAGATCCGGGTGCTGCCGGTAAGGGTTTTAACTCCGGCGAGCGTGTACGGATTGGGTTGCTCGAAATGAACGGGCTTGCCTTTGCTTAACAAGCCCTGATGGCAGGCCTCAGGCAGCATGTTGACGACGGGAAAGGCGCCGGCTTTGATCAGTTCTTCGTACAAGGCGACCACCAGCGATTCCGCCGCCGGGGTGGCGCCGATACTGATCACATCTTTTGTTGTGGCTGACAGGCAATAACGGCTGAGGGTTCGGGCGAGATTTCGGGTTCGGGGATCCATAACGACTCCAGTTCCATTAGCTCTAGCCGGACTTAAGGGCCTTCTCCAGTATTTTTCTTGGAAACCAGCCGGTCCCGGGTGTAGATTTAAGACGTAATCGAATAGAGGACTCCTATGAAACGACCGTGCATGATTCTTTTTTCCGTCATCCTGGGGATGACCCTGCAAACCTCTTATGGCTTTCTCGATGGGCTGCTGGGCAGTGGCGGCACCAAGACCGAGGATTCGGACGCCGAGAAGAACCTGGGCCTGGGGGAGTACACGGGCCTCAAGCATGCGGTTGGGGTCGCCAAATTTGAAAACTCCAGCGGCTTTTTCTCCAGCCTGAGTCTTGGACGCAACCTGGGGGTGATGCTGGAGTCCTCGCTCATGGATTCCGGTCGCTTCGTCGTGTTGGAACGCGGCAACCTCGGCGCGGTCCTGAGTGAGCAGGACCTGCAGGCCTCCGGTCGGGCAGCAGGCGGTTCGAAGGTCGCACAAACCGGCAAGATTCGCAGCGCAAAATATCTGATCTCCGGAGCGGTGACCCAGGCGGAGCACAATACGAGTGGTCAGAGTGGCGGGTTCAGCATCAAAGGGATCCGTCTCGGGGCGAGTGGCGGCAAAGCGACGATCACGGCCATTGTGAAGGTTGTCGATACGACGACCGGCGAGATTCTACACAAGAAAAGCATCACCGGTAAAGCCGGTAAGCGTGGGCTCAAGGTTGGCTATTATGGAGCGAACCTGGGCGGACTGCGCGGGGACATCGGCGCCTTCAACAAAACCCCCCTGGGCGAAGCTGCGCAGGACGTGATCGACGAAGCGGTTAAATTTATCTCCACGGCGATGGAAGACTATAGCCTGGAAGCCTCGGTGGTCAGTGTGACGGGTCAGGGCGAGATCATCATGAACCGGGGCGAGCAATATGGGGTTGCGGTCGGTCAGAAATTTGTCGTAGCGAGTCCCGGCGAAGAGTTGATCGATCCCGATACGGGTGAGGTCCTGGACAAGACCGAAGGCAGGGTTGTGTGTGAGATCGAGGTCACCAAGACCAAAGAAAAAATTGCCTATGGCAAGTTGGTCATGGGTGAAGCGCCCAATCGCGGGGATACCGTAACCGCCAAGTAGGCGCTGCCGTGGCGGACGGGCTCGCGGTACAGTTTCGAGTGGCGGATTTACGCTGGAGCAGCTGCATGAGGCGATGCCCCCGGCGCTCGCTGCGGCTCAGTTCGCGGTAATAGACGGGCATCGTTTGAGTCATCATTTCGGCTGGATTGCTTCACGTTCCGGTTATTCTTCTGGTGAAATGGAGGCGAGCTTGCGCGGCCGGGAGATTCGTGAGGGGGCGGGTGGTGACTGTACCCTGACCATCAAATTGCGGCCTGTTGTCTACTATGGCAGGTCGATCTCCTCCATGGGAGACGTGCTTGAGTTCCTCGTGCGCTATCTCAGCTATCCTCGCATCTGCCGGAAACCCGCTCAAACCCTTGAGTCACAGGGCCTGAACCTCACCAAGATCGGTGAGAATCAAGGGTCGTGGGGAAGGGGTGAACGATTCCTTAAGGGCGATTGAACGCGCCTACGCCTTGTCGGCCCGGATTACGAGGACGATCGGAATCATCTCCAGTGCATCGAAGTTGGCTTTCCACCCTTCACTGAAATAGGGGATGCGTTGGGCAATTTCTTCGGCGGTCATGGTGGGTAGATCGAGCGGCCGGGGTTCTTCAAGGCGTTTCAGCTGCAGCCCCGCCCGTAGAAACCAGTTCACGATTTCACTCACCGGGTAGTTGTGGGCGATGGTCATGGCGTCACTGTCATCCATGAGTCGGGTATCTGCAGGCGGATGGAAATAGTCCATCAGAAATAAGCCGTGCTCGCCTTCATCGAGTTCAACCCATTCGCCTCCGTAGAGGGGGTGGCCGGTGGTGACGACCAGTGAACCGCCTGGGTTAAGCAGGCGCGTGCAGAAGGCGATGACTTTTTCCGGATCGTCTGCAAAGGGGAGGGCGTAGGTCGTATGGATCAGGTCAAAAGTGCCGAGATCCTCGGGGAGGGCATCCATACACGCCTTCCGGAAGTCCAGCTCGAGCTTTTCTGTGGCAGCCAGTGAACGTCCGTGTTCAAGTTGCTTTTCAGAAACATCGAGGACGGTGCACGCCGCACCAAGACGCGCCAGGTACAAGCTGTTCTGGCCAGCGCCGCCGCCGATCTCCAGGCAGCGCATGCCCGGGGTGATGGCGGGCAGGATGCCGAGTTCCTGGTCACCAGCGAGCAGGGGTCCGTAGTGAAAATCGCGGGTGGAGATGCGGGTATCCCGCTGGTACACATCCGCCAGCTCGTCCCAGTATTCGGCATTCAGGCTGGCACTGCTCAGGTCTTCAGACACGTGCCTAGGCCTTTTCTTTTTCGAGCCAGTTGATTTCCATGCACTTTTTGAGTTGTGCACGCGCGCGGAAGAGGAGGACCCAGAGATTCGAGGAGGAGATTTCCAGGTCCTCGCAGATTTCTTCCGCGTCCATGTTCTCCAGTTCGCGTTTAATGAAAACCTGCTTCTGATTGTCCTTCAGGTGTTCCACACAGCCGTGCAGCACTTCCCAGAATTCATTTTTCTCGAACGCCTTCTGAGGATTCACCA
>JBLIND010000015.1:0-36251 GCA_047639095.1 Candidatus Omnitrophota bacterium
GCGGTCATTCCGCTGGCCGATCTGAATAAATTCGTGAGCCGTAATTTTACGATTCTTTTCATCCCGGTTGCGGCCAGGCTGCTTGCGCAAAATCGCACCACCGATCTGGTCGCGCTCTTGCGGCAGGCGGTAACCTGGATCGCTATCCTGACGTTCCCGCTCTTCCTGATCAGTTTTGTCATGCCCGGGCCCGTTTGCAGCCTGGTTTTCGGCAAGGTCTACACGTCTTCCGGGCCGGTGCTCGCCGCCTTGGCCTTGGCCTACTACGTCCACGCGATGATGAGCTTTTGCGCGCACACCCTGAAGGTGTACAACAAAGTCCAACTGCTGGCCGTCCTGGAAATCCTTGCCACGATCCTGGTTGCCTTACTCGCCTTCTGGTGGATACCAATCGCTGGGGCGGTCGGGGCGGCTTCGGCTGTGGCTGCAGGAACCCTGCTGCAGGCGCTCGCCACCCTGATTTTGCTCTGGCGTCTGACCGGTGTCATGCCGTTCGGAAAAGAAACGCTGGGCTTATGGGCCAGCCTGGTCCTGGGTACCTTGATTCTGTTTGCGATTGTGCGCTTCTCCGCACCCTCCATCTGGATTGGCCTGCCCATTGCCGCGGTCATCGCTTTGACGGTGGCGGCCATCAATCGACATCGTCTCTCGCTGGATAACACCTTTCCAGAGCTGGCGCGTATTCCCTTCATCAAAAAATGGTTAAGCTGATCACGTCATGCTTTTAAACGATTCAGCTACCGTAAATGCGTTCCTCCAGAACCAGGCTTCAGCGTATGATCCTGCATTCAGCCACGACGTGCATGTAGACATCGTGAACACCATTCAACGCGGCACATCGACCCTCTGGATGGTCGATCTGAAAGAGGGGGACCTGGAGCTGCCGCTGGTCGTCAAGCAACGTGTTCAATCCGGGAGCGCGGCAGGGAATCCGTGGCGCCTTGCCTCGCTGCCAGATGTCCTGGAAATGACTACGCACGAAAGTCGGGCCTACCACCACATTGAAGCACTGTTCGAGCAACACGCTCATCCAGGCATCGAAACCGTACGTGTCCTGGATACCTTGTCAGAGGAGGAGATCCTGGTCATGAGCCGTGTGCCTGGCGTGGAGCTCGGTCAGCGTATTGCACAAGCGCATCGGCTGTCCAACGCATCCTGCCGGGACGAGGTGATTCAGGCTTGTAGTCTGGCGGGCGAATGGCTTCGGGTTTTTCACGCAAGTAGCCTGGAGGATCAGCTCGCCCCAGATGGAGATCCGCTCGACCTGTGCGGCCGCATCGAAACTTTGTCGGTTCTGCCGCCACATTGGGCGAACCTGAGGGAGTCCATCTCGCATCCGGATGTCGACACCCGGACCAGCGTGGCTCACGGAGACTTCTGGCCAGGGAACGTTCTCGCTACATCAGAGCAGATCACGGTACTTGATACTTTTGCCTGGGCGCGAACCTCCGTCTACGTCGACCTCGCCTATTTTCTGGTGCACCTGCGGGCGATGCAGCTCCAGTTGTATATGGGCGGGTTGTTGCACGCCGAATCGTTCCTTACCCTTTGCGAGCAAGCCTTCCTGCGTGGATATGATCCGGAGGTCACCTTGCATCATCAGACCCTGACCAACATGTGCCTGCGGGTACTCCTCTGCAAGTGGGGTGGGTATGTGGAGGCGCGTGATCGGGTTTCCGGACCGAAGGCCATCCAGAAAACGTTGCAGTGGCACATACGCAAGCGCATGCTGGTTGCGCTGTTTTCCCGTTATTCCAAGTGACTGGGTGACCTGCCGGATCCGGCATATTCTTCTGGAGCAATCGCGGACAACGCATTCAGCGCCGCCGCTTTTTCGGCTGTTTGTTTGCTTTGCCCGGTACCCATGCCGACCACCTTGCTGTTGATGGAGACTTCCGCCGTGTATACGCGATCATGGGGCGGTCCAACTTCTTCGACGATGCTGTAAACGGGACTGACCTTCCAGCTTTGCTGGGCATACTCCTGCAAGGTCCCTTTGGGGTTTTCGGTCGGTTGCACCGCAATCAATCCATCGATCTGGGGCAGGAAAATCTGGTTGAAAATCTTCCAGGCGGCCTTTAGACCGCCATCCAGATAAGCGGCACCGATGATCGCTTCAACCGCGTCGGTCATATTGGAGTCGCGACGGTTGCCCCCCATATTTTTTTCGCCTTTCCCCAGAAGCAGGTACTCGCCCAGCTCCAGAGAGGCTCCAATACTTGCAAGAATCGAGCTGTTCGCCATGCTCGCGCGGGTTTTGGTCAGGAGGCCTTCCCGGTATCCAGGAAAACTTTTAAACAGGTGGCTGGCACACATATACCCCAGTACGGCATCCCCGAGAAATTCCAGGCGCTGGTTATCTTCCAGTTCCTCCTGCGGGAATTCGTTGCTGAATGAAGGGTGGGTAAACGCCGTCTTCAGATAGTGCTTCTTTTTAAATCGATAGCCCAGCTTCTGCTCGAGGGCTTTGTAGGGATTCTTTGAAATCATGCCCGAGGATGAAATTGTTTGTGGATGGACTTAATGCGGTCTGTATCCACGTGGGTGTAGACCTGGGTGGTCGCGATGTCCGCATGACCCAACATCTCCTGGATCACGCGAAGGGGCGCACCATGGGCCAGCAAATGTGTGGCGAAGCTATGGCGCAAGGTGTGGGGAGAAATGGATTTGGTGATGCCGGCCGCCAGGGCGTGCTTTTTTATCATAGCCCAGACCGACTGGCGCGAAAGTTGTCCCCCAAACCGATTCAGAAATAAGGCCGTTTCTTCCGCAGGCGGGTTGAAGCAGGGTCGTACGGCCGTCTGATAATATTCGAGGCGTTCGACTGCTTGCTTGCCCATCGGTACGACCCGTTCTTTCCGCCCTTTTCCCAGACAGCGGAGGTAACCGGTTTTTAAATGCAGATCCCGCAATTGCAGACCGGTCACTTCAGAAACGCGTAAGCCACATCCATACAGAATTTCCAGGATCGCCCCGTCGCGTTGTCCCTGGGTTGTGCGTTTGGAAGGTTCTTCCAGCAGCTGCTCGACCTCCTTCTCATTCAAGCAGTCGGGCAGGATCCGCCAGAGCTTGGGGGACTCCATCGTTTCCGTTACGTTCTCCTTGAGCAGGCTTTCGTTTTGCAGGTAACGAAAGAACACTTTTACGGCAACCAGGCGCCGGGAGAGGGTGGTGCTTTCACAGCCAGCCTCTTTCCCCGCCATCAAATAATCCATCACATCTTTCCGCTTGATCGCCTCAGCGGTGGTTTTTCCACGGTCTTCACAGAAGAGGGCGAAAGCCTTCAGGTCTCCGGCATACGCTTTGCGGGTGAGCGGACTCAGGCCACGCTCCAGGCTGATATAATTTAGAAACTGCTCGATGGCAGGGTACATAGGCTTACTTCACGTTCGGGGCAGGGGCCTCCATCACGGCCTCGGTACATTCCTGAGGCCGCTTGGACTCAGATCCGGGAACAGGCGGGACATCATCGGCTTGAAAACCGGCTTCTGCGATCAAATGTAGGATATTTTTCACCGCTATTAACTTCGCATTATAGGTCACGGTGACATGGCGCTGATCCATATCAAATTCGACGTCCGTCACCATCTCCATACTCTTGCCATTATTTCGGACTAGTGCTGCTTTTATGGCATCCGCACAGGCCTGACCGGATAACTGAGGGGTCGAAACGCGAAGGATTTTCGTGTCTGGTCTATAGCACGAAGATATCAATACTGGAGCGACCAAAAGGATTATAATTTTATATATGTTTCTCATAACAAGCTACTTAGGATGATTTTTAACCAGTTTTACATTCCAACATTCTCTAACTTATCAACAAGTGAAGAAAAGCGCATTTTTATTCATAAGAAAATTTGCCACAAGTGTCTACGTATGCGAAAATGATCTCGGAAGAGTTGTTGTGTGTTTTCCCCATGGGGTTCCTCACCCCTAACCTCCTTGGCATGCAACACTCTTCCCTACTTCTTCTTCCGCCCAGTCCTTTCAGATTTAATCCACCTCGCGTCCTGCTTTCGGCCGGACGGACTTGGTGGGGCCTTAGAATCTAAAGCGGATTTCAGGGTCAAATCTTCGACCAATTGATCCGCTCGTTTTCACCCTTCTCATCGAATAAATCCACCAGAATATGTGTGATTTTATCTTTTCCAGTAAAAGTGGTGGGATGATTTTGGCGTTAAACACGTAGCGTTGGGGTAAACATCCTGTATCCTTTCCCGGCGATCCCGTGCAGGTAGTTTGGCTGCATCCACTTGCCTTCGTCCCTCATCCACGCATAACGCCCACGCACCGGTACGGCCGGAAAAATGGATGGTTATCCCGGCCCGACCGCCTGGCGAAGCGCTTTAAAGTGATGCCGTGGCGCTTTCATGATCCGTGTCATATTTGAGATTTATACGCCCGCAAGTTGGGGGTTTTGCCGCGTACTCCGCCACATACTGCGTGGCACAAGACCAATCCCCATAATACACAGCTGAGAGGCTGCAAAGACTATCAACCAGAAGGCCGCACTGTTGGTAAAGCCATAGCTGTGCAAGCCAATGCCGAGCTGATTCACACCAAACCATGACCAGCTGGTCACGATGTTGCCGAATATGGCCATGACGGCGATGCCGCGTGACTGCACCATGGCGC
Organism: Candidatus Omnitrophota bacterium; assembly: GCA_047639095.1. Lineage (GTDB taxonomy): Bacteria > Verrucomicrobiota > Kiritimatiellia > SS1-B-03-39 > UBA6053 > JAPYUI01. The sequence goes on from JBLIND010000015.1 coordinate 4,636, forward strand.
CCCAACGGGCGTGCAGGATGAGGGCATTCCACATGACGATGATCAGGGCACCATTCTCCTTGGGGTCCCAGCCCCAGAAACGACCCCAGGAATCATCCGCCCATAGACCGCCCAATACCGTTCCGGTAAAGCTCAAGAGCAGGGCGAAGCAGATGATGCCGTAAATCATGCGGCTCAAGTTTCGTTCGAGCGACAGGTCCATGCGTTTTCCGAACACACCAAACAGCACATAGATCACGCCCAGGCCACCGGCGAAATAGGTCGCCGTATAGCCGAGGGTTACCGTGGTCACATGTGTGGCGAGCCAGAACTTCGTATCGAGTACCGCCTGCATTACCTGCATGGTGTCGCCATCTAATGAGAGGAAGTGAGCGATCAGCAGTGTGAGGAATCCCGCAACCGCCGCAAGGAGATTGCCAACCCCCAGTTTAAAGATCGCTTCCAGTATGATGCCCAGACCAACGCACCCCCAGCCGATGAAAATGGCTGACGAGTACAGATTCGTTACGGGAGGATAGCCGGAGATATAAATGCGCGACGCAAGTGCCCAGGTGTGAAACGCGAAGGCCAGCAGCAGCAGGTAAAAGGTGGTTCGATTCAGCAGCTTCGGTGCAAAGAGCATGGCGAAGCACGAAATCAGGAAGGCCAGAACGTACAGCGTCGAGCAGGTATAGAAGGGCGATAAATGATTAAACCGGAGCTCATAGTTCAGCTTCGTGTCGTTAATCTGCGTAAACGCCTGCGGTGGCGGGGATTTCTTTAAGGCCGCTTGATAGTCGACCAGCGCATTATTGAAGGCCTCCACGTCACCGATGCCATACGCATACAGCATCGTTCCCATCGGCACGTAAAAGGGGTTTTCCTCTTCAGTCATCCGCAAGACACCGCTCCAGGTAAAGGTCTCCCAGTCCTTCGCACCATACGCAGGTATCACGTGGGGCAGGGGGTTATTCTTCAGACTCTGGTAGCGATTGATCATGGCGTGCATGGCATCCATGTCTTTCGCGGTGATGAAGCGGTGCGATTCCAACAGCCGAACGAACAGGTGTACCCGCTGGGCAAGATCGAGTATCTGGCTGTCGAACACATCCCGTTCGCCGGGTTCGAGCTGCATGGCGCGATTTGCGTTCTCATCGACCATCTGAAGCTTCGGTTCGAATTCGCTGAAGGCATACCGAAAGCGTTTGCGGTCCGGATCCAGCCCCAGCATATCGATCACCTGGCTGTTGGGGATGCGAAATACCTGATTCGAGAAGGCGGCTGGATGCGTGGTAATGGTGTCCAGATACCATTCGAGGGCCGGATGCTTGACGTTCTCCCGGCTCTTCAGGTCGTGGTTCCCCGTGCGCTGGCTCTCACGAAACGACTGTTTGTCCGATATTTCGATCAGGCTGTTGCGGGCAATCGTATCCATCGGCTTGATGCGGCCTTTATAGACGACGGGCAACTTCGCAAACTCTTGCAGCTTCATCGTGCCCGGCTCATCGACCGGCATGCGTGACTTGCTGCCGATCCACAATGCACAGAGCACAACCACGATCAGGGGGAGGAATTTCTGAAAGGCCTTCATGATTTTAGTCTCCGCCGCATAAATTTACTCAAGCTCCTCAGGAAGTGATACGCCATGCCCATGAAAACGACCATGCAGGAGACGTACGGGCCCATCCAACCCTGGTTCTTTACGACCTGAAGCTCGGTGATCGTACTGCCGATGAAGGAGGCCTGGTAGAAGGTCTCCCCTCCATAGCGCAAGGGATTGTTCATCCAGATTTTGATGCCACTGCGGTCGATGTTGCGATCGGCCTGTACCAGGCGGATCTCGCTCGAGTAGTTGCTCGGCGTATCGGTGCCGATGTATTTGTCGTGGCGGAAATCCATCAGGTAGATCTCATAGGGTTTGTAGACCCGCTTGAGCCGCAGGCGCATGTCGTAGGTCACGCCATCGATCTCAACAAACTCTGAAAATTCATCGGCAATCACGGTGGAGCACAGGTACGTGCCGAGGTCATCGCCACTTTTCGAGGTCAACTTCACATAAGCCGAGGGCGTATCCACGCGTTGATTCGGATCCACGCCGCTGACTTCCTTGCGTGCTTGGGCGATCGCCCGGAGGCCGAGGCCGTGGGTTGCGAGATTTTCCTTGGGAGCTTCCGGATCCACCGTCCGAACGAGGCTTGAATTGACGTGAAACTGTACGACCTCTACCGTGCAGGGGAGGTTCTCATCCGACAACGAGGCGCCTTCCTTCAAGAGGCTGCGGGGGACCGATATGATCTCTTCTTCTTCGTCGCCTACATCCCGGATAAAGACCAACTCTGAAGAGCGCAGATCGGTGACATAATTGGAGTGGCCACCTTCCTGGATGCGCATTTGCCCTTCCTGGGCGACCATCGCGGTCATAAATTCGCTCACCAGCATGATGATCACGCCGACGTGCAACAGGACCATGCCGCCCTGACGACCAAAGAGAAAATGGAATCCCACGAGGAGCACGCCCGCGGCCAATCCGCCATGCACGAGTCGCCACAAGACCCGCCAGAACGCCGCGTTCTCCGTGGCCGAAATTTCCTGGGTGAAAAAGCCGAGCACGACCAGGGTGAGCAGCGTTGCGCCAAGCGCGGTGACGACCAGGCCAATCACTTTACTTCGACCGGCAGCAATTATTTTAAATCGAATGGCATGCGCGGTCAGCAGGTTGAAGAAGAGCAACCCACCGATGGCAAAACCACCGGGGAAGGGGAAGGCACCCACGACCTTCATACTGGATGGGAAGAAGATCCGCAACGGGATCATCGTGTACAAGGTTCGGAAATAGCCGTCGAGTACGGTCCAGATACCCGCTTCACGTTGGGCGAGCGTACCCGCCAAGGTCAGAAAGATGCCTAAACCGAAAAGCGTGACGGTTAATCGGAGTGAGGCAATCGCCCGAATCGGGGCGGGAAGTTTTGATGGATCATCCATGATGAAAGCAGGGGTCAGTGTGCAAAACGCACGGATTTAATATAAAGGTCGAAATTGGGTCGTTGGGCCTGAACCGAGTCCTTCGGACCGGTCATTTTGATAAACCAGGAACTGCCGCCATGTTCGGTGATCGCCACCACGGCGGCCTGGGCGGGTGTATCGCCATCCGCCACGGATTCCATTTCCACGACCTGGGCTGAGGCCTCGGCGAGGTTAACCTCCTCCAGTTTCAGGTCTTCCATCGCGATCGGATCCAGCCCCAACTGCCCGCGCCAACGGTTCACATTCGGCAGGAGGCCTCCCGCCGCACCGCCCAGCCGAATCACGGAAATCTGAACCGCCGCATCATCCGAACCGGCCACGAACGACGCTGCCCGCATGCCACTGGCGCCCTGATCGGTCCAGGCCTCGGGTTTGTCGTACGTGAAATGGGTGGCAGGCTCCTGAGAAGGCGCAGCGCCCTGGTTCGGTGGCGGACCCGCTTCGGCCCGAGGCTCGCTCACTAAAGGCGTCACCTTCTTTACGGTTGTTTTGGTGATACTTTCTTTGCCGCAACTGGTAACCAAAAGGGCCAGCATCGCGCCAAGTATAGATATAGTCAGGTATTTCATATTGCTTCAGTCCAGATCAGTCAAAAGTCGGCCCGACAACATACTCGAATCGGGTACCATGTAAAGAACGACCGACCCCGGCCTTAATTGACCCACCTTAATGATCCGCAAGAAGATAGGTGCATATAGCTGAGGATTTTCCCCGCAGCCCATTGGACAAAGATACCTGCTCAGAGCCGGCTAGCTAGCTGTAGCTAGGCATTCCAACCGGGGCAACGTCAAGCTGCGCCAGCGTCGATCGGGACGAGGTGCTCCACGACCGCTTGGAGCCTTTGACCGTTCGTGGGTATGACACCCGCGGACGACTCCGAGCATGTCTACACCAAACCAACACGCAGATGGTGCGCTGAGTACTCGCCCGGATGCCAGGCAACAACTGACCATCTACGGGTACGATCCGGGCGGTCCTTCGACTGCAGTTTCCATCGCGGACGTCTGGTGCGTTTTCTCGTCGGACGCTGAACTTGGGACGACATACCTACTAGCGGTGCCCCATATGGATCGCAATCCCGGATTAAAATGGAAGCAGAGGTTTAGATCAGGATGTGGCGTAAACTCATCGTCTTCCGGCCCTTTGGGCCGAGTGGTATTTGGGTTGGGAACACCGGGTTGAAACCAGGCGCTAGAAACCATGCCCACTCCGTGGAAGGGGGACGCGAATCTGAACCAACTTTAAGCGAAGGTCATTCAGCTGTGTTTAGCGTGGCTGGATTCTTTTCGCAGTCGATTAGGTGCTGGGGTGGGTGCCCGGGACACGGGGACGGCATGGAATGCCGGGCTACGCTTTTTGCGAGTCTACTCCTGCAGGGGCACAATCGGGCTGTCCCAACCGGCCATGTCTTCGGGCTTGGTTCCGTTTTTGCGGCGGCCTTTGCCCTGACGCCAGGTGGCATTGTATGGTCCAACGAAGCTGATGGTGTTATCCGCTTTGATGTCTGACTCCAAGCCGATGGCCCAGAAGCAGGCGTTGATGATTGAGCGGCGATAGTTTTCGTCTTCGAGGTCGTTGGATGCTCCATAAGTGCTGGTGAACACGCGGCCTTCTTTGCCGTTCTTGCCTTTGTACATCCGGGTCCACGCGCCGGGTACCGGAGGCATGGTTTTGATGTCGGGCGCATCGGGGGTCATGCCCTGGATCGGTTGCGCCATGGCCAGCACGGTGCTCGGCTGGAGTGGGTTTGCATTGTAGCCTCCGCACTGGGCCCACATGGTGGATACGCCGCGGAGGATCGGATGATCCTTCTGCTCGGGCACAATGTCGAGGCGGGTGCTGGTCTTGTGATTGCCGCCGTAATGACCGGCCCATTTTTCGCCGAGGACCTGGCGTCCGAAGCCGTCTTTATAGTCATCGCCTCCATAGCCATTGTTGAATTTCTGGTAGGGGCCTGCGGGAATCTTGTTAAAGCCATGGGTCGCGGTGCGCAAACCGACCACGGGGCCCGCCCGATCCAGATAGTCGACAAAGTGCTTCATCTGATCTTCCGGCCAGCTCTGAAAGCGAGTGAAGATGACCATCAGGTCGGCCTTGCTCAGATTTTCGATCCCAGGAACGTTGTTGGCCCCGGGCTGAATTTCGCCCTTTTCGTTTACGCCGAAGACGACCGTGCATTTAAAGCCGTGGTGTTTGGCCAGGATACGGGCGAGGGCGGGGAGGGTTTCCTCGGACCGGTATTCGTGGTCACTGGCAATGAAAACGATGTGTTTGCCTTTGCCAGGGCCCGCTTCGCCTTCATATACGATGGGCGCGGCCTGGGATAGGCCCTGAAGCAGGCTGGTGGTGAGTAGAAAAAGAGCTAAACGTTTCATAAGGGGTCTCCGAGGGTGATTTGTCATAACCTACGGCGCTCGCACGTATTTTCTGTTAATAAAATGACGGGCATAGATCTTGGCGTTCGTCTGTCTGACGCCTATACTGTCAATCCGTTTATAGAGGCCCTTAACCATAACAGGAGTTGTATGAAGCGTTCACTTTCACGTCGTAATTTTGTCGGGGGCCTTTCCATGGCTGCCATGGCCATGCCTGGACGTTCCGTCCTCGGCGCCAACGAGAAGATCAACCTGGGGTTTATCGGGATCGGTGGCCGCGGTGGCGGTCACGTAGGCAGCTTCGGTGGCAAGAAGGATGTCAATGTGACCTATCTCTGTGATGCGGACCTCAAACGCGCCGAGGCGAAAGCCGGGAAATATCCGGGCGCGAAGACCACCACGGAAATGAAGCAATTGATCGACTCCAAGGATGTCGATGCAGTGGTTGTTTCAACCTGTAATCACTGGCACGTGCTGGCCTCGGTCTGGGCCTGCCAGGCGGGCAAAGATGTGTACGTCGAGAAGCCGGTTTCCCACAACATCTGGGAAGGTCGTAAGCTGGTCGAGGCCGCACGCAAATACGATCGTATTGTGCAAGGTGGTACCCAGCAGCGAAGTGATCCGATGCAGGCTGAAGTGAAAGCCTTCCTCGATTCAGGCAAGATCGGCAAGATGCAATGGGTTCGTTGCAATCGCTATGGTGTCCGTGGATCCATCGGCAAGCGTGACACACCGCTGAAGCCACCGGAAGAAGTGAACTACGATCAATGGCTTGGGCCGGCGGAAGATCTGCCGATCATGCGTGAGAAGTTCCACTACGACTGGCACTGGGATTTCAACTGTGGCAATGGCGAACTGGGCAACTGGGGTCCGCACCTGCTCGATGACCTGCGCAACGTGGCTTTCCGGGACAAGGCGGCGTATCCCGACATGGTCGTCTCCGGTGGTGGACGTCTTGCCTGGGATGATGCCGGTACGAGTCCGAACACGCATTTCACCTACATGAAGGTCGGGGATATTCCGGTCATCGTCGATGTGCACAACCTTCCGCTTCAAAAGGGCGTCAGAGGCAGCGACATCTATCGCGCTCGCAAGTCGCGGGCCTTCCTTATCATTGAATGTGAAGGTGGACGCTACGAAGGTGGCCGCGGCGGTGGCTTCGCCTATGATGAGAAGGGCGGAAAACTTCAGCAGTTCAAAGGCGATGCGGGTGGTACGCATGCTCAAAACTGGCTGGATGCCGTGAAGTCCCGCAAAAAAGAAAATCTGAATGCGGAGATTGAGCAGATCCACTACTCAAGTGCCTGGTGTCACCTGGGGAATATCTCCTATCGTCTGGGCAAAGCCTATGACGAGAAGGAAGCGCGCAGCGCGGTGAAGTTCGATGGCTGGGATCAGGTCATAGATGATTTCCATCATCACGTAGGAAAGAACGAGATCGATCTGACCAAAGAGATGGTTAAGTTGGGACCGCTGCTGAAGATCGACAGCAAGAAAGAGACCTTCATCGGTAAGACGGCGACGCCGGATGCCCTGGCCATGCTGACGCGCGAGTATCGCAAAGGCTATGAGGTCCCGCATAAGGTTTAAGCGTTAACCAAATTGTCATGTGAAAGGCCGGTCGGGAGACCGGCCTTTTTCTTGGAGTGCTACTGCTTGCTGTAGCCTTAACCGGATCCAGCTTGCTGGGCCTTTTGGGTGGATAAGGTTCTGAGTAGCGTGGAGGCGCAGCAAGCTGCGTCGAATAAGGCGGCAGCAAGCAGCCGCACTCCAGGGCTACCGCTTGCGCGGCATCTTGGCGTCGATGCGTTCGCGCCAGGCGGCGAGCTCCTGTTGCATGCGTTGCGCCAACTCCGGCTTATCGCCAGCCAGGTTCTTCTTCTCCCGCCAATCATCCTGCATGTCGAACAACTCCAATTCGCCGTTGTCGTATCGTTCGATGAGCTTGTATCGAGCGTTGCGGATCGCTCCACCCAGGCGGTTGCCGCGATGCCAGGCGTAGTTGGGGTAATGGAAGTAAATCGATGTGCGGTTCAGGTCGCCGGATTGGGTGAGCAGGGGCATGAGGCTTTCGCCTTCCAGCGCGGTGTCGGAGTTCGGCAAGCCGACCGCTTCGAGGATCGTCGGGTAATAATCCATGCTGATGACGGGCACCTTCGAGCTTGAGCCGGCGGCTATTTTACCCGGCCATCGCACAATCAGGGGAACCCGAATCCCACCCTCGTACAGATGCCCCTTTGCGGCCCGCAGGGGCCGGTTGTCCGAAACCCCGGCGAAGCCTCCGTTGTCGGAGGTGAAAATAATCAGCGTGTTTTCGGCCAGGTCCAGCTCATCAAGTGCCGCGAAAATACGGCCATACGAATCATCCAGGGCTTCGATCATCGCCCCGTATCGGAAATCGTTCAGGCCTGGACCTTGGTGACCCTCGTATTTCTTGAGATACGCTTCCGGCGCTTCCATGGGCCAGTGCACGGAATAATTCCAGAGGAAGATCATGAAGGGGTCCTCCCGGTGATCCTTCATGAAGCTGATCGCTTCGTCCGCCAGCCGGTCCGGCAGGTATTCGCCCGTTTTGCGGTTTTCCAGATTCGGAATTTTATACGGATCGAAAAAGGTCGGCGGCCCGCCATAGGAACAGCCACCGATATTGATGTCGAAACCCTGGTTCGTCGGTTCAAACTCGGGCAAGCCCTTGCCTTGTCCACTGAGATGCCATTTACCCAGGAAGGCATTGGCATAACCGGCTGCTTTTAATCGTTCGGCAATGGTCACGTGCTCGGTGGGTAAATGGTCCAGGCACTCGGCGGGATTCCATTTCGCCTCCTTGGGCGTGTTGCCTTTCCGATCCGGCAGGTGATTGGTGATGTGCAACGCCGCCGGAGATTTCCCCGTAACAATCGCCGCGCGGGTAGGGGAGCAGACTGGCGCGGCTGCATACGCATCGGTGAAGCGCATGCCTTCACGCGCGAGCCGATCGATGTGCGGGGTCTTGACGGCGGAGTTCCCCTGGCAGGCGAGGTCGTGCCAACCGAGGTCATCGACGAGGATGAACAGGATGTTTGGATTCCGCGCGGCAACAAGGGGAGCAAGAGCTGAGAACAAAATAATGGTAATGCACTTAATCAGATGTTTCATCGCCAGCGCTTTCATTGGGTTCAGCCTCTTTCAACGCGGGATTGATTAAATCCGAATGGGTGCCGCGAGCAGAGCTATAGGCCTGTTGAATGACGACCCTGCGGAATCCGCACTTGAAGAAGTAGTCATTGATATACTTGAGATGCAATTGAAGGAACTTTTCTGGGAAGTTGTGTTTACCGACAACCACCACCATGAGTTCTTTGTGGTTCTGTTGTTTGTAATAATATTCCAGCTCCTCGAAGCTGAATTCCTTTGCCTGCCTGATGGTATTGCGGATCGCCCCGATCTCGACATCAAGCTTTCCGTTAAAGCAGTCGTAGGAGGCCACATTATTGGCCTGCTGCTCCAGGTCAAAAGCGGGTAGCGATGCATTTAGACCAGGGGGCAGGTCTTCACTGTCCTCACCAAACGTATCAAGAAAGTCCTCGCCCGGATCCTCGTCTCAATTAAAGGTCTCCGCATATGCAGTTGGCACCTTAAATGGGCGGGCTTGGCCGGGAATTTCCGTCGGGAGCTGTTCACTGGATAAGCGCTCCGGATTTGTCGAACATCCCGAAAACAGGGCGACCAGAACCAGAATGTACGCGGTCTTGTTCAGCGAAAATATTCCGTGGCCACGTGACATGAACCCCTTGTCGCGCTTGTTGTACTGGACACCTAAACCTGCCACGGAGATCATTACCAGGTATCGGTCCGGAAGGGGCTCGCGGGAATACCTTCGCGGTTATAGAGATTCGCGCCTTCTGGATTAGCTGAATAGGCATATCGGACGGCGACCGGCGCGGGAACCTCCGGACTGGATACGATCACCGACTTGCCTTCGATGCGGGCTTCGGCCCAAACCCATTTTTTGTCCTCACCTGCAATAGCGAAGCGCTCGAGTTTGCCTTCTTTCACTTCCTCGACCGGGGCGAGCTCGACTTTCTTTCCCACGATCAATCCTGCTCCGACGTGTTCAAAGGAAACCTTGATCGTCGCTCCATTTACTTCGTGTTTGGTCGGCAGGGGGCCGCAGGGAACGATGTCCTTTCCGTAGTCGCGTGCGAGCGCCCATTGGGCGAGGCGATGTCCGACATCCTGCTTGTTGCGGGGGTGAATATCCTTGGCCTCACCGATGTCGATGATAACGGCCATGCCGGTGTTGGGGAGGTCCATTGCTTCGCGTTGCGCTTCGCGAATGCGGGCATAGCCGTCACCGCCTTCAGGCGTTTTGTTGTCCTCGGTGAAGTTGGCCAGCTGTACCCAGTAGAAGGGGAAGTCACCTTGATTCCACAACTGGCGCCAACCTTTTACCAATGCGTGTTTCTTTTGATAGTAGGTTTCGTATTCCCCCCCGTTTGACTCGCCCTGGTACCAGAGAGCACCGCGAATGGCGAATTGATAAATGGGATGGATCATTCCGTTGTAGAGCATGGCCGGCCCCTGGTGATTGGACCGGAACGCTGCGGGTTGGGGCAGGGTGTCTGGATAATCTCCGGCCGCCAGATCTGCTTCGGCACGGCCAAGCCAGTTGCGGATTTCCTCGAGGCCACGTGCATAACGTTCCTTGCCCGCTGCCGAGTTTGGATCACGTGCGGCAATTTCCTTCAGGGTGTTGGCCGCCCAGTCGTGGCTTTCGATCGTCTTCCAGCCTTCAACGGGTGTCCAGGGCTCGATGCGCGTACCGCCCCAGGAGGAATTCACCAGGCCGATCGGGACATCGAGCTCTTCATTCAAGCGCTTGCCGAAAAAGTACCCAACCGCCGTGAAGCGGCCGACCGTGTCCGGCGAACATACCTGCCAGTTTCCGTTGAAATCTTCTTCTGGCCCCGGCGCAGCCACTTTGGGCACCTGGATGTGCCGGATCATCGGGAAGTTGGCGGCCTCACGGACCTTGCCGGCCTCTTTTACATTGCCCGCGCTCCATTCCATGTTCGACTGTCCGCTGCACACCCATACTTCGCCGACCAACACGTCCTTGAAAACCTTGTCGTTGATTTTCAACTCGCGGCCGTCCTTGCTGGCTTTGAGGGCATCCAGTTTGACGCTCCATTTGCCATCGGCTGCGGTCGTGACTTTCTTTTCCTGCCCGGCAAAAGTGACAGTGATCGCTTCGTTGGCGTCCGCCCAACCCCAGACCATTACCGGACAGCCCTGCTGGAGTACCATGTGATCGCCAAAAATATTTGGCAGGGTCGGAGCGGCAGAAAGCTGGAGCGCGAGGAGAGGGGACAACAGGAAGAGGGCCATTTTATGCATACGGGGTACCTTGAGCTGAGGGTTTAAAGAAAACACGTCTTGATCTAATCAGGCGTTTGCAACCTTGTCGAGCGGCGGTCTTGGAGGGCCGGGCAATCAGTCGTTTTGAGGGCTTCGAGAACGCCGGTCAGAAAGCGGTGACCGAATAGCTTTTCAATCAGCTCGGCGATACCTTCGTCGAGCGTGCCATCCCGTTGGGCGCGGAGGGTGTTGCACGGAAATTTCAGCACGCCCGGCATAACGGTCAGCGTTTTAGGTCGACCCTCGGTAAAGGCGAGCGGCCAGAGTGCACAGCTTTCGGGTTTGATGTGGAAAGGATTTTTTCCGAGGTCCATGGCTGCGGTATGGATCGAACAACGGGTTTCGTCGTTTTTATCTTTGTAGGCGAACACGCAACAGCCGTCCTCATCGGTGTCGATGCTCCATTTGTGCCGTTCGATTTTGTCGAAGGGATTGAGGAAGACTCCATCCTCCATCAAGCCGGGTGCATAGGCGGCTGCGAGCGGTATGTAATCGACAATGCGATCCACTTCGCGTTTGCCGAGGGTCACCTCGTAAGTCGAGCAACAGCAATTGATGGCCTTGCATTGTTCGGGATCATACCGATGGTGGATCGACTGCAAGGCGTCGAGATCCACGAGCAGGCCTTCAATTTTCTGATAACGCGTATGCACACCGGTTTTGTAGCAATCTTTTCCCGTTCGACAAATCAATTGAGTGCCCAGTGTGCGTGTGCTAGTTAATCTGCATGCTTGCACCACCATTCCGCCTCATTCTTGCGCTCTTGTTCATCGGTCTTTCGGCCAACGCGGCAATGTTAATCAAGGTGGAATACCTCACGGAAGGCGAAGCGGTGCTGGAGACCTATTATACGGCCCGCGATCGCTCTGCGGCGGCGGATTTGCTCCAACTGATCAAAATGCTACCCGAAATGGCCGGTGACGAAGCCGACGTGGTCGTTCCGGATACGGGTATGCCCTTACAGGCTACGCTGAGTAATGTGGTGGTTCGGATCAAACATACGTCGAGAGTCTACGCCGAGATTTCGACGAACGTCCTGACCTTGATTCGTGCGACGCCGGAGGAAGGCCGCTGGCATGTCAGCGAGGCGAGTTACCAGAGTCTTGCCGTTGCCGCGGGGCTGCAAGTGGAGGGAGCCAAGGTCAACATGATCAGTATGGTGGGCGTCGCCGCGGTGTTGATTCCAGTGCTCCTGTTGATTCGGATGAACCGCTCTGACGCCGCCTGATTAGACCGGCTCACAGCTGACCAGATACCGGGCTTTAAAATAGTTCTGCATTCAAGTCGTATCGCCGCGCACCGACCGTATTACTAATGCACCCATATGCTAATCTGGAGGATTCCTCATGAAGATGTTTGCCCTGAGCTTGTTCCCTGTTCTGTTTGCCGTTACCAACACCCTGGCTGCGCCAAATAAGCAGATCGCCGAAAATTTGGTGACCCAATCCGGGGTCAAAGGGGGAATCATCGTCCATGTAGGCTGCGACGATGGAAAGTTGACTACCGCCTTGCGCTTAAATGAAGCCTTTCAGGTTCAGGGCCTGGATACGGATGCGGCTGAAATCGAAACGGCTCGTGCGTTCGCCCAGGCCAAAGGCATTTACGGTCCGGTTTCGTTCAGCACTTTTACCGGAGATCATCTCCCTTACATCGATAATTTTGTGAACCTGCTTCTGGTAGAAGAGGGCGCCTTCAGTCCGGAGGAGATCAACCGGGTGCTGGCTCCGCTGGGGGCCGCCATGATCAAAAAGGGCATTAACTGGGAAACCACCAAAAAGGCCTGGCCGGACAGCATCGATGAATGGACACATTACCTGCACGACGCCGGCGGAAATGCAGTCGCGGAAGATACCGAGGTTTCGCCTCCGAAGCACATGCAGTGGCTGGGTTCTCCGCGCTGGTCGCGACATCACGACCGAATGGCCAGTATGAGTGCCATGGTTTCTGCCGAAGGGCGGGTGTTTTACATTATGGATGAAGGGTCCCGGATCAGCATACAAATGCCTTCCCGCTGGAAGCTGGTCGCGCGTGACGCATTTAATGGAACCATTCTCTGGAAAAAAGATATCGAGGACTGGATGCATCATCTCTGGCCATTGAAAAGTGGGCCGACCCTGCTCGCACGGCGCCTGGTTGCTTCCGGTGATCGAGTGTATGTAACCTTGGGGATCAATGCCCCGGTCAAGGTCATGGATGCCGCGACCGGTGAAGAGCTGCACGATCTTGAAAATAGCGGTGGCGCGGACGAGGTGATTCTTTCGGGTGAGCATGTCTACTCGGTCGTCAATCCCGGTCAGGGCCTCGCCGAGCTCGCCCATTATGCGCCGAAGTTGAACACCGGCGATCAGGGCCGCGTGGGCAAGGAGTATAAGTGGGATGAAAAGCCCCGAAAGGTCATGGCCTTTGTTGCTGATACGGGGAGTCAGCTCTGGTCAAAAGAAAGTGTGGTTGCTCCAATGACCCTGGCTTCGGATGCCAATGGCGTGTATTTTCACGATGGCGAAAAAGTCATCTGTGTGGATCCGGAAACCGGCGAGCAGAAGTGGACGACCGAAGCGATCTCCCGCAAATCTTCGATCACGTTTAACTTCGGACCCAAGCTCGTCGCGCATGGGGATGTGCTCATCGTGGCCGGTGGCAATCGCTCCATGACGGCGATTGACCTCAAGACCGGGAAGACTCTGTGGAGCGCGCCGCACGAGCGGGGTGGATATCAGTCACCCGAAGATCTGCTCATCGTTAACGATCTGGTGTGGTCCGCCCCGACCACCGGCGGTAATGACTCGGGTGAATTCAAGGGACGCGATTTGAAGACGGGCGAGGTCAAGGTGTCCTTTCCGCCCGACGTGAGCACGTACTGGTTTCACCATCGCTGCTACATCGCCAAAGCCACAACGAATTTCCTCATGCCCAGTCGTACCGGTATCGAGTTTGTTGATTACAAAAACGAGGACTGGACCATCAACCACTGGGTGCGTGGGGGCTGCCTGTACGGTGTTTTGCCCTGCAATGGTCTGACCTATGCGCCCCCTCATAACTGCGCCTGCTATCCTGAAGCCAAACTGTACGGCTTAAACGCTCTGGCGGGTGCATCGACCACCCGCCCGGTTCCTGGCGTGATTTCCGATGAGGGCCGACTTGAAAAGGGCCCGGTCTATGGCGCGGTCGCGACCCCCTTGCAGGGCGGCGGGGAAACCTGGCCCACCTATCGGCATGATAACGCGCGCAGCGGCTCCATCACGACTCCTCTGGCGGCTCGGCCAGCGATTGACTGGACGGTCACCCTGGGTGGTCGATTGACCGCACTGACTGCGGCCGAGCAGATGGTTTTTGTCGCTCAAATCGATCAGCACACCCTGCATGGGCTGGATGAAGCCACGGGGGAAAAGCGTTGGAGTTACACCGCGGGTGGGCGCATTGATTCTCCGCCAACGTACTATCAGGGGCATCTGCTGTTTGGTTCGGCGGACGGTTATGTTTATTCGCTACGTGCGGCGGACGGTGCCGTTGCCTGGCGTTTCCGCGCGGCTCCGGAAGATCGTCGCCATGCGGCGTTTGAACAGATCGAATCGGTATGGCCGGTACACGGCAATATCCTGGTCGAGGATGGCATGGCCTACTTTGTGGCGGGGCGTTCGTACTTTCTCGATGGCGGCCTGCGCTGGTTCAAGATGAACCCGCTCACCGGTGAGAAGCTGGCTGAGATTATCATGGACGATAAGGATCCCGAAGGAGAAGCGCTTCAGGATCGCATTCAAACCCTGCAAATGCCCGTGGGCCTTCCGGACATCCTTTCCTCGGATAGCAAATGGATCTACATGCGATCGCAGCGCTTCGATACGGATGGAAAGCGTTACGATCTCGGACCGCATTCGGGCACGACCAGTGTGCAGGGGGGCAACCAGGGCGGCGAGACGGCCCACTTGTTCTCGCCGACCGGCTTCCTCGACGGGTCCTGGTTCCACCGCTCCTACTGGGTGTATGGCCGGAGCTTCGCGGGGGGGCATAACGGCTATCATCAGGCCGGTAAGTTTGCGCCTTCGGGACGGATCATCTGCTTTAACAAAGATCGTGTCTACGGATTCGCGCGTAAGCCGGAATACTACAGGTGGACGACCACCCTGGAGCATCACCTCTTCGCCGCAGATCGTGTATTGCCTGAAATCCAGGGGAACCTGTCTGAGGATAAAAGCAAGCGACGCGGACAAGTGGCCGGCAACAGTATCAGTTTTCCCGTGAATGCGGCCTTGGATCCGACCGGCAAACCCGTTGCGCTGGAGGCCTGGATCCATCCAGCAAAACCGAATGGCGTCATCGTCAGTCGAGGCGGACCGGCCGAAGGTTACGCGCTGTTCCTGAAGGAAGGGCAACCGTGGTTTGCGGTTCGAGCGAATAAACTGCTGGCCGAAATTCAGGGTGATGCCAAGGTGCCCGCAGGCCGTTGGACCCATATCATGGGCGTCCTGGCTGAGGACAAGAGTATGAAATTGTTCGTGAATGGTCAGATGGTGGCCTCAGGACAGGCGACCGGGCTGCTCGCAAGCGATCCCGTGCAGACCCTCGACATCGGTTCCGACCTGCTGAGCGGGGTCAGTGAGCAATATAAATCTCCCGCACCATATGCAGGCCTGATCGACAATGTTCGGGTCTATCATACGCCCTTGAGCGCGGCGGACCTGGATGGCTTGACGCGCATGGAAACCCCGAAAGCTCCACCGGTCCTGGTCTGCACCTTTGACGGCAAGGCTCTGGAGCGGGACACCTCCTCACACAAAAATAAAGGGGCGCTTGCCGGTGCAGTGGCCGAGCCCGGGAAATTCGGACGCGCGGCGTCCTTTAAAGGCATCGTCGCCAAGGCGGCACCCAAAAAAAAGGCGGATGACAACGTAAAGCACTTTTGGAATCAGGATATCCCCCTGTTTGCACGGGCCATGTTGCTGGCGGATAAAATCCTGTTCGTCGCGGGTCCGCCCGACCTGATCGATGAGGAGGAAACCTTCGTCCGGCTGAGTAAGCGCGATGAAACGGTAGAGGCGGACCTTGCCCGACAGGATGAAGCCCTGGATGGCAAGCAGGGCGCGGTGTTCTATGCGGCGCGTATCGAAGACGGGAGCATGATCGCCACCATGAAACTGCCCAGTTTGCCGGTTTGGGATGGCATGGCCGCGGCCTACGGAAAGATGTACATGGCCACCGAAAAGGGTGAAGTCATTTGTCTGAAGTAGCTCGAACCCGCATAAAGTGTAAAAGTGTTGTGGTCATCGGCTCGCGGCGCGCTAGGATACACGCCATCAGATGATCGCCATTGAAGCAGAAAATTTAGGCAAGTGCTATCGGATGCGCGGTCTCGGCCCGCAGACGATGTTCGGCAAAATCCGCGACCTCGCGGCCGGAAAAAAGCCAGATACTTTTTGGGCGATCCGAGAGGCGAGTTTTCAGATTAAGAAGGGGCAAACCGTTGCCCTGATGGGCCCGAACGGGGCGGGCAAAAGCTCCACTCTTGGCCTGGCCGCGGGGACCATCCATCCGACCACCGGCAGCATCAAAACCCACGGACGCATTTCCAGCCTGCTCGAGCTGGGTGCTGGATTTCACCCGGACCTTACCGGTCGGGAAAATGTCTTTCTCAATGCTGCTCTACTTGGCATTCCCCAGGAAGATATCCGAAAGCGCTTTGATCATA
Organism: Candidatus Omnitrophota bacterium; assembly: GCA_047639095.1. Classification (GTDB taxonomy): domain Bacteria; phylum Verrucomicrobiota; class Kiritimatiellia; order SS1-B-03-39; family UBA6053; genus JAPYUI01. Next base: position 21,094 of record JBLIND010000015.1, read on the forward strand.
TCGTCGCGTTCTCGGGGCTGAAGGAGTTCATCGACATGCCGGTAAAGAATTATTCCAGCGGCATGTACGTACGCCTGGGATTTGCGGTGGCGACCGAGGTTGATCCGGATGTCCTGCTCGTGGACGAAGTGCTCGCGGTGGGGGACATCGCCTTTCAGCTCAAGTGCCTGGATCGCATTCGCCAGTTTCAGAAGAAGGGGAAAACCCTGATGTTCGTCAGCCACGGCCTGCAAACGGTAGAGGAGTTCTGCGACGAAGCCTATCTGATCTATCAGGGACACATCGTAGAGCGAGGATCACCGCCGGACGTGATTCTGAAATACGTGCGTGAGTTCATGGGCGAGGGCGGTGGCATCTTTACCCAGGAATTCGGCACCCGCGAGGTCGAGTTCGGAGCGGTGCGACTCGTTGATGGCCTCGGAAACGACACCGCCAGCTTCACGGCGGGCGAACCCTTTAAAGTGGTCATCCCGTACACGGCCCATACGCGCGTAGAGAAACCGGTCTTCGGGTATTCGCTCAAAACGGCCAACGGCTTTTACATCTACGGGACCAACACGCAGATCCAAGGACATGCCGTTGATGTCATCGAAGGGGAAGGGGTGATCGAGCTCATGGTTGATCATATGCCCTTGCGCCAGGGGAATTACTTTCTCTCGCTTTCGATCCATTCCTGGGATCACGAAATACAGTTTCATCGCCGCGAGGATTGGTATCCCTTCGGCATGAAAAACGAAGACGATGCCGCGGGCGTGTTTAAGCTGGCCTCCGCATGGAATAGTTAAAACATCCCGCCGATCTTTCGCCTCTAATCCCATAAAAGAATGTGTTAGGCCCTCGCTATGCATCTAACTCGCCTCATCCAAATCGTCGCTCTCGTCTCGCTTTTATTCACACACGGAGTGATGGCTCAACCCGACTACGAAGCCTGGTCTCGCGTTTGCGTCGAGATCTTTACGGATGGCCGACAGAACGGATCGGGTACTGTTGTAGACGAGAAAGGCATTGTGCTGACCGCCTCTCATTTCCTGGAGAAGCCGGGTGCCTATGTTGAGGTGGTGTCCGGCGAGGGTGAGCGTCATCCCGCCCGCGTGCTGGCGATCGACCACGGGCATGACCTGGCTTTGCTGCAGATCGTAAACCCGAAGGCACCGCTTGCTTATGCCAAACTCGCCGAGGCCCTGCCTGTTCCCGGCACCGACGTGTACCTCTACAGTGCCGCCCTGTTTCGTCACGGCGTTCTGAACAAAGCATCGGTTGCCCGGGCAACTCCCTATTACGAATACATGGGCAATAAATACAATGCGATCATTCACCTTGCCGGGACATCGCCCGGTGGTTCTTCAGGCGGTTCATGGATGAATGAAGCGGGTGAAATCATCGGCGTGCAATCCGGCAACATGACGATGAACGGCGCCCCGCTGGGCGTGAGCATGGTCGGCCCATTGTCGGCCATAAAGAAGCTGCTCAAATCGCGCACACACGCCAACACCCCCACCTTGAATACGGGTTTGGAAGAACTTTGGGCGCAGGAAACGGCTTTCATCCGGGCGTATGAAGGTGAGAATGGCTTGGTGATCCGGCAGCTGAAGGCTGGGGGCGCGCTGGCCCAGGCGGGCGTGAAGGAATGGGATGTGATCACGCAGCTCAACGGGAAACCCGTTTCGTTCATCGCCGATGCGCTTGATGTGATTCGCCAACATGCTCCGGGCGAGGTGGTCAAGCTGCAGGTCACGGATGCCCACGGCCAGCATCGGCGTGAGGCCGAGGTTACGCTTGGCTGTCTGGAGCATGCGTGGCGCGCCGCGAAAAAGCCCAACGTCATTGTGGTGTTGACCGATGACATGGGCATGGGCGACCTGGGATTCATGGGCAATACCGATATTCGGACGCCACACATTGATGCACTGGGAAAACGCAGCGCCCGCATGGAAAATTTCTATGTGCACGCGGTGTGTGCACCCACGCGAGCCTGCACGATGACCGGCCGCTACAACTATCGCACCCGGGTGGTCGACACGTGGATTGGTCGGGCGATGATGGATCCCGACGAACAGACCCTCGCGGAGGTCCTGAGGGCTGGCGGATACGCCACGGGTATTTTTGGCAAGTGGCACCTCGGGGATGCGTATCCCTTGCGCGCGATGGATCAAGGCTTTGATGAGGCGCTGGTGCATTGGGGTGGGGGCCTGGCTCAGCCAGCCGAGCCGCGAGAGAATGCCGATCGCTATACGAATCCGTTGCTGAGCCACAATGGGCGGACGATTGAGACCGAAGGATTCTGTACCGATGTGTTTTTCGATCGGGCGATCGATTGGATGGAACGCCGGGCGCTGTCGGGTAAACCCTTCTTTACGTATCTTCCGACCAATGCGCCGCACGGGCCCTTGCACGATGTGCCGGAGGCTCTTTATCAGGCGTATGTAACGCAAGGCCTCGATGATCGCACCGCACGCATTTTTGCCATGATCGAAAACATCGATCAGAACATGGGCAAGCTCGATGCCTTTCTTGAACGGACCGGGATCCGTCAGGACACCCTGCTTATCTACTTTCATGACAACGGGCCTGAAGGAAAGCGCTTCAACGCGGGATGCCGGGGTTCCAAGACCGAGGTATATGAGGGCGGCATCCGTTCGCCGCTGTTCGTGGAGTGGCCGGGTCACGTGAACGGGGACGAAGCGTTCTCCCCCCTGGCGGCTCATATCGACCTTTTCCCAACGATCCTTGAAGCGGCTGATGTGGACCTTCCAACCGGGCTGAAGATTGACGGACGCAGCATCCTGCCCATTCTGCAGGGCAAGGATGTCAAGTGGCCGAACCGGCAGTTGATCCTGCAGTCACATCGCGGAGATGCGCCGGTGCGATACCATCAATTCGCGATTCGGCAGGGCGCCTGGAAGTTACTGCGCGCCTCAGGTTTCGGCCGCGTGAATGAGGATGCACCATTCGAATTGTACGATCTCGAAAAAGATCCCGGGGAAACGACCAATCTCTACGAGGCCCATCCCAAGGTCGTCAAAAGGCTCAAGGCGGCCTACGACCTGTGGTTCGACGATGTGTCTTCGACCCGTGAGGACAACTATGCTCCGCCCAGGATCATCCTGGGGAATTCAGCTGAGACGGAGACCGCATTGACTCATCAGGACTGGAGAAACGTCACCGGGCCCGGCTGGGGGACGAATGGCGAGTGGCTGGTCGACGTGGAGCGAAAAGGTGTTTTTGATGTCGATGTCGTGCTGCGGAAGACGCTGACGGAAGGGGAGATTACCTTGACCATCGGCGAGGCCTCCTGGAACCACACCATCGAAAAGGCTGCAGACAAGATTCATTTTAAAGGGCTGTCCTTGCCGAAAGGGGCCGTTACGATCAAATCCACTATCGAGCTGGATAAAGTCGACATCGGGCCCGATCGATTGATCGTATTTAAGCGATGATCGCGCGTAAATCGTCCTGTTTTTTTCAGAAAATGCCGGAATCGCCTTTCGTCAGAGATAAACAAACGGTATTTTGTGACAAGGCCAACGTTTTGGCTTACAGCCTTGTAGTACATGTATAATGTCTTAAAAGAACCGGTTTTACGCTTGCTGCGGCAAAACCGAGTCGGTTTAAATGATTTTGAAAACCTATTGAGGTAAATTATGGCTGAAAAAACGCTAGGTCAAAAAGTTAAAGAGCATCTGTGGGGTCCCGTCGGTTCCGTCCTTTTCCACGTGGTCCTCGTGGTGGTACTTGTGAAATTCGTCCAGTTCATCCAGCAACGTGACGAGGCTGAAATCGAAGTCGTGATGATGGAGACTCAGGACATCGAGATCGAAGAGCTGCTGGATGAGGAAGTGGAAGAGCTTGAGGACCTCAGCGACGTGGAAGAAATCACGATGACGGATGAACCCGTCACCATGGAAAATGCCGAAACGGAAAACGTTTCGGAGACGACCACGGAAGTCGATATGCAGAATCTCGACATGATGAGTGATATCGATAGCCCGGTGATTATGAAAGGCCTGCTTTTTGGTCGCACGGAAATCGGTCGCAAAGCCATGCTTGGCAAATATGCCGGCAAATATGGTGGCCTGACCGAAGCCGCGGTGCGTCGCGCGCTTGAATGGTTGAAAGATAACCAGAACGCCGATGGCTCCTGGAACTCCGGACAGAAAATTGGCCATACCGGTCTCGGCCTGCTGACCTTCCTTGCACACGGAGAAACCCCCGACTCCAAGCGCTATGGCGCGACGGTCGAGAAGGCAATCAAGTATCTGTTGTCCCAGTGTAACGACAAGAATGAGTTCAAGATCGCAGGCGCTTCGCACAGCAGCGTTTACGAGCACTGCATAGGAACCTATGCCATTGCCGAAGCATTCGGAATGACGCGGGTACCGGCTTTAAAAGAAGCGATGGACGCCAACCTGCAGGTGATCATCAAAGGCCAGCAAAAAGGTGGCGGTTGGGATTATCACTGGGATGATAAAGATCGTACGGACACCTCCGTGATGGGGTGGGCAGCGCAGGCGCTCAAGGCTGGCAAGATTGCGGGTTCTCAGGTCGATGGACTCCCCGAAGCCCTCAAGAAAGCCGTACCCGGCTTTCGCGCTATGGCCACGGCGAGCACGGGCAAGTTTGGTTATACAAATCCCGGCAGCGGTGACATCGGCATGACCGGTGTGGGTATCCTGTGTATGCAGCTGCTCGGCGCACCGAAGGATCCGCTGACCTTGAAGGGGCTGGCTCTGCTGGAAAAAACCCAGGCCACCTATTCCGCGGCCAGCAGCAAGCATCCTTTATATTCCTACTACTACATTACCCAGGCAAAGTTTCATGAAGGCGGAGATACCTGGAATGAGTGGAACCCTAAAATTGCCACCTTGCTGGTAAAGTCCCAGCACAAAGAAGGCTATTGGGAGCCGGAAGAGGTGAAGACCCGCGGCAAAGTGTATTGCACAACCCTCGCGGCATTAACCCTTCAGGTTTACTATCGTTTCCTGCCGACCTTCCAGGCGGACGCCACCAAAGCGGCCCCGGCTGAAGTTCTCGCCGAGGACGATGACGTCATGATCTCTGTGGGCGGCGGTTGATTCGCAGCGTCTGAGTCTATGTATTACGGCGACCTTCAAGTCGCCGTTTTTTTTTGTTCTGGTCTTCACACTCAAGTGAAATGGCCAGGCCCTTTTGTGACAAGCGACTCCGTTTCGCTTACTCCCTTTGAACTGCAACAAGGGAGACCGCATGACCCATATATCCATCCGCACGAAGATCAAACAGCACCTCTGGGGACCAGCCGGGTCCGTATGTTTTCACATCATTATGGTCCTGCTGATCGTGATGTTCATGAAGACGGTCCAAAAAGAAAAGGGGCCAACGATTGAGGCGGTCATCCTCAAGCCTCAAACCATACACATGGACGAGCTTCTCAAGCAGGAACTTCCCAAGGACTTGGATAACCTGGATGAGCCGCTCGACATGTCCCATTCGGAAAACCCTTCCCACCATTTTGATCCGGTTGATGAACCCATCGAACAGCCCTCGAATATACAGTCCATCGATTGGGCACCCGTGTCGAGCGTCGTGAAAATGCCTGGTCCGATTTCACATCGCAGCAACCGCAAGAGTCTGCTCGACAAAAATGCCCGGGGGTTTGGACGCATCACCGAACCGGCCGTGGTTCGCGCGCTGGAATGGCTGCAGAAGAATCAGCGTGTAGACGGTGCGTGGAATGAAAGCCAACAGATCGGGCACACAGGATTGGCCTTGCTGACTTTTCTCGCACATGGCGAAACGCCAGGTGCCCGGCGCTATGGTCCGTGCGTAGAGAAAGCCATCAAATACCTGTACACCCACACCGATGAGCAGCACCGGTTTAACATTCCCAGGAAAAGCCATGCGGGTATCTACGAACACTGCATTGCGACCTATGCGATTGCAGAAGCCTATTCCATGACGCGCATCCCGGGACTCAGAGATGTCATGGAGGCCAACCTCCAGGTGATCGTTGATGGCCAACAGGCGGGTGGTGGCTGGGATTACCAGTTTGCAGACGAAGGGCGAACCGATACATCCGTCATGGGATGGGCGGTCCAGGCCTTAAAAGCCGGCACCATCGCACGGGCCACTACGCCTGGGGTGCATGATGCGCTCGACAAAGCCGTAGACGCATTCCAGCACATGTCAAAAACAAGTACAGGCCGTTTTGGTTACACGACCGCCGGGGTAGGTGACATCGGGATGACCGGTGTGGGGGTGCTCAGTCTGCAGTTCATGGGGGCGTCGGCATCGCGAGAGCTTGCGCGAGGGCTCGCGTTTCTGAGTCAGGTTCCGGCCTCTTTTGATGGCGTGAGCAAGCACCCCTTGTATGCGTTCTATTACATCACCCAGGCTCGGTTTCATGCCGGCGGAGAAATCTGGCAGGCGTGGAATCCACAAATCGCATCCCTGCTGGTGAAGCATCAGCAAAAGGACGGCAGCTGGTTGGAGGGCGACGAAGGGGAACGCCGGGGAAAGGTCTACTCAACCACCTTGGCGGCCCTGACGCTTCAGGTCTATTATCGAAACCTTCCGACCAATCAACCGGTCAGCCGCCCCGAGGTGTTTGCAGAGGATACCGAAATCATGATCTCCGTGGGTGACGGCTGATAAACATGTGCAAAATCGGCCGATCTGTTCGCTTTGCCGCTTTTCCGACTTGATTTGTCGGCTTTAAGGGTGTTTAGTACTGAATCCGGACTCAATAGGTCCGCTTTAGGCAATTCACTATGATTAAAGTCAGTAAAAAAGTCGAATATGGGCTCACGAGCCTGATCCACCTGGATTCCATGGGTCCCCACGCCAAGGTCACAACCAAGGAATTGTCAGAAATTTACGAAATTCCTGAACAGCACCTGGGCAAGGTGCTTCAGAAAATGGCTAAAGCCGACCTGGTTGACTCGACCAAGGGTGCCCACGGGGGGTACAGCACCCGAAAAAGCCTGTCCGATATAAGCCTCGGTCAATTGGTTGAGGTCCTGGACGGTCCCGCCAAGGCCGTTCACGAAGGCGAGCAGCATGCCCTGTGTGTGGAATTCTGCACCTGTTACGCCAAGGGCGTCATGCATGAAATTCAACAGTATGTTCGGCGCTCTCTTTACGACATCTCTCTGGCGCGACTGCTGAATCGCGAAAAAGTCGAACCCGCACAAGAACTGGAGCAGGCATGAGCACGGATGATTTAACTAAAGGCCCCCCGAGTGTTGACGAGATTCGAGAAGTCTTGCGCAACGTGATCGATCCCGAGATTCACTACAACATCATGGACATCGGATTAATTTACGATGTCGGGCTGAACGATGCGGGCGAGGCGGATATTCAAATGACCCTGACCTCTCCCGGTTGCCCCTACGGTCCGATGATCATTCACGACGTGAAGGAAAACGTAAAGAGCCTCGGCATCAGCCAGGTCAATATAGAGGTCGTCTGGGATCCACCCTGGAGTCCGGAAAAGATGAGTGATGAGGCCAAGCTCGAACTTGGATTTGATTTATAAACACACCCAGAGAAATGACATGAACAAAGAACTGATCATTCGCGATTTACACGCTTCGATTAACGAGACGCCCATTCTGAATGGGGTTAACCTGGTGATTAAGCCTGGCGAAGTCCATGCGCTCATGGGACCAAACGGAAGTGGCAAAAGCACCCTGTCCAATATCCTCATGGGGCATCCGGCCTATGAAGTCACGCAGGGCAGCGTTACCTATGGCGGAGAAGATCTGCTCGAATTGGATCCGGAAGAACGCGCGAAGCGGGGCATGTTCCTGGCCTTCCAGTACCCGGTCGCTATTCCCGGGGTAAACGTATCCAAGTTTCTCAAGAGCGCAGCGGATGCCATTCACCCCGACGGAAAGGTCAACGCGACGGAGTTTCTCAAGGAGATGCGTGCGAATATGGCGTACCTCGAGATGGATCCCGCCTTCGCCAACCGCGGCCTGAATGAAGGTTTCTCCGGTGGTGAAAAAAAGCGAATGGAGATTCTTCAGATGCTTACCCTGAAGCCGAGCCTGGCCATCATGGACGAAACCGATTCCGGTTTGGACATCGACGCGCTGCGCGATGTTTCCAAGGGCGTGAACAAAATGATGAACGAAAATTTCAGCCTGCTCGTCATCACGCACTACGAGCGCATCCTCGAATATTTGAACCCCAAATTCCTGCACATTCTCATGGACGGCCGGGTGGTCCTTTCCGGCGGACCGGAGCTGGTCAAGGAGCTCGAGGAAAAGGGATACGACTGGGTTAAAGACGCCGCAGCAAAACAGGAACCGGCAACGGTTTAGGAATCGATATGGCAAAATTAGAAACGGACAGTAAACTCGTCCAGGATTACGCCTTCGGCTTTACCACCGAAATTGAAGACGATCAGATCCCGATGGGCCTCAGCGAGGACATCATTCATCTGATCTCCGACAAGAAAAACGAGCCCGACTGGATGCGCGAATTCCGGCTGAAAGCCTATCGCCACTGGTTGACGATGGCGGAGCCCAAATGGGCCTATCTGCATTATCCCAAGATCAATTTTCAGGATATATGCTATTACTCGGCTCCGAAAAAATTCGATGAAGATGCCGAGATGGACCCCGAACTGGCGAAGACCTTCGAACGCCTCGGGATCCCTCTGAACGAACGCGACCGCCTCTCGGGTGTGGCCGTCGATGTGGTCTTTGACTCCGTATCGGTCGGCACCACGCACACGGAACTGCTCGCAGAGAAGGGCATCATTTTCTGCTCGTTCTCCGAGGCCATCCAGGATCATCCGGAGCTAATTCAGAAATACATGGGCATGGTCGTCCCGTATAAGGACAACTATTATGCCGCGCTGAATGCGGCCGTTTTTACCGACGGATCCTTCTGCTACATTCCGAAAGGCGTGAAATGCCCGGTCGAATTGTCGACCTACTTCCGCATCAACGCGGAGAACACCGGCCAGTTTGAACGCACCCTCGTGGTGTGTGAAGAGGACGCATACTGTTCGTATATTGAAGGCTGTACGGCCCCGGCGCGCGACACGAACCAGCTGCACGCTGCCGTGGTCGAGCTCATCACCATGGATGGTGCAGAGATCAAGTATTCCACGGTCCAGAACTGGTTCGCCGGCGATGAGAACGGGAAGGGTGGAATCTACAATTTCGTCACCAAACGCGGCCTCTGCAAAGGCAAGCGCAGCAAAATCTCATGGACCCAGGTGGAGGTCGGTTCGGCCATTACCTGGAAGTACCCCAGCTGTATTCTGGAAGGGGATCACTCGGTAGGTGAGTTCTATTCCGTGGCCTTCACCAATAACAAGATGCAGGCTGACACGGGCACCAAGATGATTCACATCGGCAAGCATACCTCCTCGACGATCATCTCAAAGGGTATTTCGGCCGGAAAGTCGGACAACAGCTATCGCGGACTGGTTCAAATTCTGCCCTCGGCGGATTTTGCCAAGAACTATTCGGTCTGTGACTCCATGCTCGTCGGTCCCGATTGCAGTGCGAACACCTTTCCCTACATCGAGTCGGAAAATGAGACAGCCGTCGTTGCCCACGAAGCGACGACGTCCAGCATCAGTGAAGACCAGCTGTTTTACCTGCGCAGTCGCGGCATCAGTGAAGAAGATGCCGCATCCCTCGTGGTGAAAGGCTTCTGCAAAGAGGTGTTTAAAAAGTTGCCCATGGAGTTCTCCGTGGAAGCGGTCAAGCTGCTCGAGCTCAAGCTCGAAGGGAGTATAGGATGAGCGCGATTATGACTCCTACACACTTTATGGATGGCTTCGATGAGGCCGTATTCAACACCGTCTCGCAGGGTGAAGCACCTTTCATCCGCGCACGCCGTGAGAAGGCCTTCAGCGACTACGGCATGATTCCAAACCCCACGAATCGGGATGAAGAATATCGCCGCACTGACCCGATGACCTTCCGTTTTGGCCGCTATACGCGCATGGCTAACGTGGCGACTGGTTCCTTACAGAAGACCCGACGTTGGAGTGAAGGTTTCGACGTCGTGGTGAGTATCACGGACAAGCGCATGGGCATCAGCGACCAGCTGCCCGCAGGCGTGACGGTCTGCTCGCTGAATGATGCGGCGACCTCTCACCCGGAGTTGCTCAAGAAATATTTTATGGGCCCGGCATCTCCGGAGGAGGATCGCAAATTCCTCCAGTTAAACAATGCCTTCTGGAATGCCGGTCTGTTAATTCACGTGGCCAAAGGCGTCGTGCTCGAGAAGGGCATCCTCATCCATTACGACGTAGAAACCACTGATGCGGCGCTCCTGCCGCGTCTGCTCGTGATTGGCGAAGAGCAGAGCCAATTTTCGATCATCGAGGATTACCAGTCCGATCACGAAACCCCTTTTCTCTGTTGTAGCGCACGAGAGTTTTATGCGCATGCGGGTGCCAACGTAAAGTTGGTGACCATTCAGGAGTGGGGGCCCGCGGCGGTTCACCTCGGCGAAGACTGGGCGCGCGTCGATCGCGATGCCACGGTTGACCTGGTGACCATGTCCCTCGGCGGCAAGGTGAGCAAAATGTCGGTCGGCTGCAATGTCTGTGAGCCCAATGCCAACGCCTATCTGGGCGGCCTGTATTTTGCCAATGACAAGCAGCACTTCGATCAGAAGACGCTACAGCTGCACTCCGCACCCAACACCTACAGCAACATGCTCTACAAGGGCGCGGCCAAGGACAAGGGCTACTCCGTTTATCAAGGCGTAATTCAGGCGACCCACGGCTCGATCGGAGTGGATGCGTATCAGACCAACAACAACCTCATCCTCGACAATGGCGCACGTGCGGATTCCCTGCCGGGCTTGATCATCAACGCCGATGAGCTCGCCTGCAGTCACGGGGCCACCATGGGCAACCTGGATCAGGAGCAGATTCATTACTTGCGCACCCGCGGCATCGACGAGATCCAGGCACGCAAGATGTTGGTGCTCGGCTTTTTCGAGGAAGTTGTCCAACGCGTACCTTATCTGCCGATCCAGGATCGGCTGCATGACATGATTGAAAATAAACTGGGATTTAACAGCCATGAGTAAGTGGGTGGAGGTGGCGAAGACCAGCGACTTCGATGCGACCGATCGTATGTATAAAGAAGTCAGCGATGATGTTCAGGTCGGTATTTTCAAGCTGAAGGACGGCAAGTATTACGCCATTGAGGCTTGGTGCAGTCATCAAAAGGTCTCGCTGGTTACAGGGGATATAGACGACTTCAATGTCATCTGCCCGCTGCATGGGGCTGAGTTTGATCTGCGCAACGGGCGCCACATGTGTCCGCCCGCGGTGCGACCGGTTGCTTCGTATCCGATTAAGGTGGATGGCGACCTCATCCTGATGAAGGTGTAACGTGAACTTCCCGACCGAGGAGCTTCGGACGGATTTCCCCATCCTCGCGGTTAAATCCGAAAGCGGTGTGCCCATTGTCTATTTGGACAATGCGGCGACGTCCCAGAAACCGCGCGTGGTGATTGATGCGATCCGCACATACTACGAAGCGACCAACGCCAATGTCCATCGTGGCATGCATACGCTTGCAGAGAAGGCCACGGCGGAATTTGAAGCGGCCCGCGAGACCATCGCGCGCTTTATAGGAGCTCCGGCGTCCCGCAACATCATCTTCACCCGCGGAACCACCGAGAGCATCAACCTGGTCGCGCATGCATGGGGGCGTAAATTCCTTCAGGCCGGAGATGAAATCATCCTCAGCCTCATGGAGCACCACAGCAACATCGTGCCCTGGCAATTGCTGGCCCAGGCCACCGGGGCAACGCTGAAATATATCCCTATGCACGATGACGGCACCCTGGATCTCGATGCCTATCGGGAATTCCTGAAGGGGCCCGTGAAGCTGGTATCGGTCACCCATGTCTCCAATGCCCTCGGCACGGTCAATCCGATTGCAGAGATGATCACGCTGGCCCACGACGCGGGTGCGCGAATCCTGATCGACTCGGCGCAAGGGGTTCCCCACATGCCCGTCGATGTCCAGGCGCTGGATGCAGACTTTCTGGCCTTCTCCGCGCATAAAATGTGCGGGCCTACGGGCTTTGGTGTGCTCTATGGGAAAGAAGAGCTACTGGAGTCGATGGATCCTTTCCTCGGGGGTGGGGAGATGATCAACAAGGTGGATTTGATTTCGAGCACTTGGGCGGAACTCCCCTATAAATTTGAAGCGGGCACCCCGAACATTTGCGGCGCCATCGTCACCGCGACCGCGATCGACTATCTGGAACGCATCGGGCTCGAGGCGATTCACCAATACGTGAATCACCTGACGGCCTATGCAACGGATGCTTTATCCCAGGTCGAAGGCTTGACGATTCATGGTCATCCGCCCGAGCGGGGTGGGGCGGTGCCCTTCAACATGAATGGTTTGCACCCCCATGATATCTCTCAGATCATCAACGAGGAAGGCATCGCTATTCGTGCTGGCCACGTCTGTTGCCAGCCGCTTATGGCCCGCCTTGGAAAACCGGCCATCGCCCGCGCCAGTTTCTACTTTTACAACACCGTGGAGGAGATCGATCGCCTGGTGGCCTCACTCGCCACCGTGAAAAAGATCTTTCGGATATGAACCTGGACGACCTCTACCAGGAACTGATCCTGGAGCACTTCAAACAACCGCGCCACCAACGAAAGATGGCGGATGATGAAGCATTCGAAGAGGCGTTTAATCCAAATTGCGGCGACAAGACCCGGGTGCTCGCTCAGATCCATGGCCAGCAGGTCACGTCCATTGAGCATGACACCAAGGGCTGTGCAATCTCCATCGCCAGTGCGTCCATCATGTGTGAACGCCTGCGTGGCAAGACCGCTGCAGAATGCCGGGAGGCGATTCAAACCTTCATCGACGGCTTGTATGAGCGGATTGAACCGGCGTATGACGACGAGGACCCGCTCGCGGCCTTGCTGACCGTGAAGCGCTTTCCCATGCGCATCCATTGTGCGACCTTGAGCTGGGATGCCCTCGAAAAACGGCTGACGCGCGAAGCGTCCGACTCATGATCGCGCTGCTGCTCCCGACGGCGATTCTGTTCGTGGGCGCGGTGGTGCAGGGGGCCATGGGTTTTGCGTTCGGACTTGTGTGCATATCGTTGCTGATCCTTACCGGCATACCGTTACCCAGCGCCATGATTGCCGTCGGAGTCGCCGTCCTGTTCCAGACCCTGTGGCTCGGCTGGAAATATCGCACCCACGCACCCGGGAAGGAGATCGCGCTGTTGATCGGCGTAGCGTACGTCGGCATCGTGATCGGCGTCTGCCTGTTGCGTGTCATTGCCGGCATTCATCCCAACCTGATTAAGGCCATCGTTGGTCTCGTGCTCGTGGTTATCCTGCTGTTCCAATCCTTCTGCCATATCCAGCCGCGCGCATCAATCCCGAAGGCCTGGGGCTGGCTGGCATACGGAAGTGGTGGATTCCTCTGCGGGTTGGTCGGCATGGGGGGACCACCGGTCGTACTCTGGGTAAGCGCCCACGATTGGCCCGCTGTTCGCATGCGCGTGGCCTTGTGGATTTCCATGTGCGCTTTGGTGCCCGTCCAAGGGCTGATGCTCTATGCGCGCTTTGGCTGGGAGATGACCTCCAACGGTATCAAAATCGGATTGATCGCCTTGCCGGCGGTCCTGGTCGGCACTTGGCTCGGCGCCCGCATGGGGGATCGCTTCAGCAAGAAAGTCCTGCGCAAATTGATCTTCGCGTTGCTCTGGTTGATCGCCGGCATCAACCTGGTCGCGCCGTTCGTGTAAGGATCGGTTTACGGAATCGGCAGCATCTCGCGCAAACCCGAAGCGAGGGAGCTCGTCGGCTTCCAGCCGGCTTTCCACAGTTTCCCGACTGCAGCCATGCTGTGTTTCACATCGCCTGCGCGCTCAGGTTGAAACATGATCTGTGAAGTGGAGCCGGTCAATTTCAGAATCATCTGAGCCAGCTCCAGAATTGAAAGGCGTTCACCGTAACCGACGTTGTGCGGTCCTGTCACACCTTCATGCTGGGCAGCAAAGGCGTTCGCGGAAACCACATCTTTGACATACACAAAATCACGGGTCTGCTCGCCATCGCCATAAATGGTAATCGGTTTGCTTGCCAGGGCCTGTTGAATGAAGATCGGGACCGCTGCAGCATACGCGCTCGCAGGATCCTGCCGCGGACCAAACACATTAAAATATCGAAGGCTTGTGGTCTCCAGGTTCCCGGCGTCGGTAAACGCCTGGCAGAGCACTTCGCCCGCAAATTTGGTTTCGGCGTAGGGGCTTTTGGGGGTCGCCCGCATGGTCTCGCGCTTGGGTACAATCGGATCGTCCCCGTAGATCGCCGCCGAGCTACTCAAGACCAGCTTGCGCACCTTGGCTTGCGCAGCTTCTTCGAGTACAATGCGCAAGCCATCCACATTCAGCGCGAAACAACCTTCCGGGTCCTCCACGCTTTCGGGAACACTGACCATGGCAGCAAGATGGAAAACGTAATCAACACCGGCGATGCATTCCCGAACGAGGTCTCGATCGAGAATGGAGCCTTCGGTAAAGTGCACATCTAATCCCGTCAGATTTTCGCGCTTGCCTGTACGCAGGTTATCCAGGATGCGTACTTCCGCTTCCCCGACAAAATGCTCGGCGATATGACTCCCGATAAATCCAGATCCGCCCGTGATCAGAATTTTCATACGGCGGAAATCCCGGTCGGCATTCGGGTAGGGGGCATTAAAGAGCAGGGTGAGGGTCGTGACATGGAGTCGGAATATAACGATTGCGGGTTATAATGAGAAGACCAAATTGTAACGTGCATAACCCTCAGGTTGGACTAACGTTGAACACGGACTCGTATTTCGGGTCTAAATGCATTGAAATTGACAGGTAAGCACATGAAAAATCGAGGCATGAAAATTGGCGAACCCTTTGGTATCGGCGTCTATATCCACTGGTCGTTTTGGTTATTGGTGGCGTATTACACTTTTGGAGCCATGGGAACCGGTGGATTGCCCGCTATGCTGTCCGGCCTGGCCATGATCATTGGCGTGTTTAGCTGCGTGGTGTTGCACGAGCTGGGGCATAGCCTGGCGGCCCGGTTTTACGGGATAGCCACCGACGATATCACCCTCTATCCCATCGGCGGGGTGGCTCGGCTGCAACGCATGCCCCATACCCCGACGCAT
>JBLIND010000016.1:0-36038 GCA_047639095.1 Candidatus Omnitrophota bacterium
ACACCACAGCCACGTAGTGGCGGGAGAATCGTCGTCGCGCCACTACGGAGCTTCCTGGAAAAGGGCCGCCCACCGTGGCCTCGTACCTCGACCACGGCTACGTTTGTCAGGCCGCTACGCGGCAACCTCTTCACCCTTCCTCACACTTAAGTGAGCTCCATTCTATACAAGGAATAAGTACAGGGCGTCCCGACTTACTTCTGCTGCTTCAACACCGCGTACTTACCCTTATTCCAGCCGTGGACCAGAATGTATAGCTGCGTGCTTCCGTCCGCTGCTTTAACCGTATGAGGCCAGGCGTGATGGATGTTGTTCAGGATTGGAATCTTGAGGTCGCCGGGAATGATCGTCGACACCAGGTTCTCGCCGCTATGCGCATAGATCGGAGCCGAGGCCTGATTTCCAACCTTGGACAGGGGGCAGAAGATGAAGTGTTTGCCGTCGAATGCGACATTGCAGACCTTGCTGCCGTTGGGGATGTCCTTGAGGCTCTCGACGAGTTTCCCATCGGGGCTGAACTTCTCCACGCGATATGATTCGCGGTTGGCGACGTAGATGTGACCGTCGTGGGCAAACACCCCGTGGGCGGTTTTGAACTGGCCAGGCTGGCTCCCTTTACCACCCCAGGCCACGTTTCCCCAGCTCCAGGTGCCGTCCTTGTCTTCGAGCGTCAGGACGAAGTCACCCGGTGAATAGCCCGTCACAGCATAGATTTTACCATCCATGTAGGTGACGTCGGTAACCGCAAAGTTCGCTTTGGGATTCTTGTAGAAAGCATTGGCTGCCTCGAACGTGAATTCGCTGCCGGTCGGCTTACGGATGTCCTGCAAGACCTTGCCCGCAAGATCGACCACCAGCACACGCTGGTCTCCCTGTTGCGCGAGCGCGATCAGCGTTTGGCCCTTATGTTTAAATACCACGATCCCGTGGATGTTACCCTTCAGTCGCCCATCGTCGCCGATGCGGGTCCAGGTCTTGAGATCGGCACTGATGGAGCAAAGTCCATATCCAGGAATCCCGGTGTAGACGATGCCGGTATCCACGTCCTCATTAAAGCCGCCGTGCATGCGTGCCTCGAAAGGTTTTGCGTCCTCGGGAAACGCAGCAGTAAGTCCCTGCTCCCAGGAGAAAACCATCCCATCCTGTCCCGTGACGAGTTTGCTGATGTCGTCCGCTTCTGCGGCCCAGCTGGTGCCAGCACCCAGGATTCCGAGCGTAAGGATCTTCGTAAGTATGCGGGATTTTTTCATAAGTGTATTCCTCGTTCCAAGGGGTTGATAGATTGTTCCCAACCATGGAAAATCGAATCACCGTGATCAACTGGAATGTTCAGCTTATCTCGCCAAGCTTAGGTCTCTTGTGTCCCTGCCGCCCCTTAGGTCCCTTAGACCGCTCCCCCTAAAGCCGCTTCAACCGAATATTCCGGAAATGGCAGGTCATCTCCCCCCCGACATGGAGTTGCATGCCAATCAGTCCCTTCAACAGCTTTTCCGGATGATGGTCGGTCACATCCACCGTCACATCGCCATTCAACTTGTGAACCAAATGATTCCCTCGGCAAATGATCTCATAACTCTGCCACTCGTTCAGGGCCACCGGCGTGACCTCGCTGGTCGTCCCCACCACCTTGGCGTTGCCGTCGGTGCCAACTTCGACCCGCTGACCGCGCTGGGCAATGATCCCGCGACCCGGTAGCTGCTCGCCGTAGAGCATGGCCATGTATTCCGGTTTGGGATGCATGTCGGCCTGATACCCCCGCAGGCGGAAGACCGCCTTGTCCATCCAGTCCGACCGATACATCATGCCGGAGTTTACCCCTTCGCTTTTGGCCTCGTACGCCAGATGGAAATCCTCCACCTCGCCGTCCCAGACGAGAAAGGTGTTCACGGTGATCGGTGTCTCGTGGGTGTTGCCCTTGATGACCCCGTCCTCGACCGTCCAGAGCTTGGAGTTGCCCATCCAGCCGCTGAGGTCCTCGCCGTTGAACAGGCTTTCCGCACCCTCGATCTCCGGCTGATACATCGCACCGACAAAGTAGGCGTGATTCGGATCGCCCGCTGAGAAAATGTAGGCGATGAGGTCGGCGAGTTCACCCGGATTCAAGGAGTTAATCAGGCCCGGGGGCATGTGAGAGACCTCGAAGGCCTGCTGGCTTTTCACATCTGATTTCTTCAGTTCGACCGTGGTCTCTGCGGAATACGGATTCGTCATCAGGTGCAGAATACCGTCTTTTTCCTCACCCACACGACCGATGACCTGCGAGCCGTCCTTCAGGGTGAACGCGGTGCTGACATACTGATCGGAAATGACCTTTGAAGGCTCGATGATGTTCTCGAGCATGTCGGAGAGGGTGTAGCGACTCGATGCGCCGGTGAGGTCCGGGCCGATGCCCATGCCTTGTTCGGCGAAGCGGTGACAGGAGGCGCAGGCGGTTGCATGAAAGAGGTTTTCGCCGCTGTCAAAATTCCGACCGGTCAACTGGCCGTCGACGGCTTTTAAGGCCTCGGCCATCGTCCATGCCCGACCGGGGCCTTTGGGCGTTTCCACCGCTCGGGGTGCTTCCAGGGATTTGCTCGAGACCGCATCGTATTTCTTGCGCAAGGTTTCGTCACTCACGTTGGCCAGGGCCTGCTTGCGGGCATTTTCGATAAAGATGCCGAAGCTGTTGCCGCCCTGCCAGGTCTTCGCACGCGGGAACCAGGAGAAGTAGCTGGCGCGGTCGGCTTCGGTCCAGCCTTCGGTGATGGAATGCAGCGAGAAGGCGAGGGCGAATTGCTGCACGTTCGGACGGAACTGCTCGGTGCGCCGGGTGGCGGAGGCGTAGCCATCGTTTCGTTGCAGGACTTTCTCATCGAGGATTTTTTCCTGGGTGTCGTTGGCACTCAGCACCAGCTGAACCGTCCGGCTCACCGCACCCGGAGCGTTCAGGTACAACAGCACCTGCGAGAGCTCACGATTCACCATGTTGTCCGCGTGAGGATAATGGGGATTCAAGGTGGCGATCACGTCCGATGCCTGGGCGGGTTTGCCGAGGCGGGTGAAGGCGAGTTGATACGACCGCAAGGCTGCGAGCAGCATGTCTGGCTTCATCGATGCGTAGTTGAGCTTGTTCAAGGCCTTCAGGATGCGTGGCTGTTGATCCGGGCTACCCATGCGGGCGACGCCGGTCGCGAGCTCGATCACCGCCCAGGGCGTACTCGCCGTATCCAGCTGGTCTTGCCACTTGGCGACCGGCTGTTTCTCGAGCGCCACGCGGGCGGCATACCGGATAAACCGATCCGTATGCCCGATGGATGGCAGGGCCTTCGCTATGGCCGTTTCTCCAACACCTTCCTCGTGCAGGGCTTCCAGCTCGCGGCGTAATTCCAGCAGCGGGCTGATCGCTCCGGCGCTCACCGGAGCGGTTGATTCCTTGCCGACATACCGCAAGCGATAAAGGGCCGAGGTCGTGCGCCGTCCGCCGGCCATGAAATACATATTCCCGTCCGGATGAATGGTGACATCGGTCAGCGGCAGCGGCTTGCCGGAGACGAATTCTTCCTTGGTCGCTTTGTAGCTTCCGCCCTCCTGTTCGAGGTGGATGGCGTACATGGTACCGTAGGTCCAGTCGTTGATGTAGATGGCTTTCTGATACTTGGCCGGAAATTTTGCGCCGAGTCCGTTGCTCACACCGGTTGGACTGCCGGGGCCGATGTCGATCGTCGCGGGCAGGGTGTCGGTGTAGTAGTCGGGCCATTTGCCGGTGCCGTGACGCCAGCCCCAGTCCACGCCGGAGACGACGTGGTTCACGCGCGTGGGACGATACCAGGGCGATCCTATATCGTATTCCATGTCGGCATCGAAGGCGAATAGCTCGCCATCAAGGTTAAATGCGGCATCGAATTCGTTCCGGAAGCCGTGGCAGATCACTTCCTGAATTTTGGCGTCCGGGCTGACCTTCATGATGAAGCCGCCGGGGGCCATGCGCCCGTTGTTATGGCCGCGACCATCCGGCATGCGTGGCAGGATGTGATCTTCGTCCCAGGCCTTGGCCATACGATAGCGACTGGCTGATTCCGGCATGTCCGAGTTGTTGCCCTGGATCAGGTAGATCGACTGTTTGTCCGGGCTCAGCACCAGGCTGTGGGTTCCGTGTTCGCCGCCTGCCTTGAAGGGGATCAGGTACTCCTCTTTGTCGTATTGATCGTCGCCATTGGTGTCCTGCAGGCGGTGCAGCCCGCGCTGGCCTTCGCCGACCATGATGTAGAGGCTGCCGAAGGCGTAGAGTGCGCCGTGACCGCCGGTGACCTTGACCTTGAGCTTTTCAACCGAGACGTCGGGCGTCACGGTGATTCGGTAAACACCGCCGTACTGATCCGTAGCGATGATGCGGCCCTTGGGATCCACCGTCATGCCGACCCAGGATCCCTGAGTGGCTTTGTTGACCTCATAGATCTTCTCTGCCTTGAAGCCGGGGAGGGTGGTCACCGGAATGGTCGCGGGTGAGGAGGAACCCTTCCGACTGGAAGCCGCCGCGTTGTCGAAAACCTTCTGCCAGGGACCTGCTCCATATTTCGAGATCTCCACCGCCGGATGCCATTCACCCTTGGGCGCCTGGGCCATCCAGCTTTTGTCGGTAACCACGCGCTGTTTGGCCATGTCCAGGGACAGAATGAATCCGCCCATCGCCCCTTCGTTGCTGGCCTGGACCGTCAGCTCGTTCTCGCCCACTTTTAAATACTTCGCCACATCCATCTTGATCGGCGACTGCCACTCGGAAGAGGACGCGATCGCTTTACCGTTGATGCTCAGGTTGAAACTGTTGTCGCAGGTCACCTTGATGGAGGCTTTCTTCGGCAGCGCTTCCAGGGCGAAGCTCTTTTTGAAGTTCGCTTTTTCAGTGGTGATTTTTCCCGCCTTCCAGATCCACATGGGTTCGGCGGCGGATGCCTGAAGGCTGAAAAAGGCCAGGGCGAGTAGGGGTATTCGAACAAAAAGCTTCATGATGGGTCAGTCCTGCTTGGGTTGTTTTGGGCGATCTCGTTGCCGTAGTTTTATAAGCTGAGAGCCGGGCATTGGAAGCCTGCAGTTCAAGAGATTGTGGCTGCTTTGAAAGGCGATGTCGTTCTCAGCTTCGAGGCGCCGTTTTGTAGGGGGTGCTTAAGGCACGAATGATCGATATCCGGCTTTTATCTTCGGTGATTCGGATCAGCTGGTTGAGCTGGACGTCGTGGAAGGTCTGGACCTTATGCGTCGCCGGCCACAGGACCTCGAGGGACACAATTTTTTCCGCACGCCCCAGGCCGATGGTCTGTCGCAAGGGACTGGCTCCGAAACTGCCTCCCGAGGAGACGTGACGATACACGGTCTGGGTTTCGCCACCGGATTCCGTGACAATTTTCAGCCGGGCGCCGATGGCGGAGCGATTGCTTTGCACCCCGACCAACTGGACGGTCAACCATTGGTTGCCAAATCCCGGGTTCTCGTAAAAGGTATCGTAATATTTGTCGCCGGGAAAGGCGCCGCCCATCTGTTCCATGATGTCGAGGTCGCCGTCGTGGTCCAGGTCGGCAAAGGCAATGCCATGACCTTTCTGCAAATGGCCGAAACCGCCGGCGAGGGTGACGTTTTTGAACCAGGTACCACCCTGGCTGACAAACATCTGGTTCGGCATGAGGCTGGAGTAGTCAGGGTTGCCCGTGCCGAGATAAAAATCGAGGAAGCCATCGTTATCCAGATCGCCGAAGTTGGCTCCCATGGGCATCATGGGTCTGTCGACACGAACCTCGCGAGCCACATTTTTGAATGGTGCGTTCAGCTGACCCTGGTAGAATCCGCAGAGCAATGCATCATCGGTTTTCGGGTTGGAATAGTAGGCGGCGACCATGGACGGTTCGATGGGGTAGTTGGAGCAGAATAGATCGAGCACGCCGTCGTTGTTGTAATCCCAGAACCAGGCTGGAAAGCTGCGCCAGGGTCCCGCAACCCCCATGGCGGGGGCCTCATCCTGAAAGGTGCCATCTCCGCGGTTGTGGTAGAGCCGGTTGTGCCCGCCCAGGTTAGATACATACAGGTCCATCCAGCCGTCGGCGTCATAGTCGCCCCAGGTTACGCCCTTGGTAAAGCCCATGTTGCTGACGCCCGCTTCGCGCGCGACGTCGGTGAAGGTTACATAGCCCTGGGCGTTCGCCCCGTTGTTGCGGAAGAGCTGGCTGGGTGCATGGTTGCTGCTACTCGTTTCATTGCCTACATACAGATCCAGGTCGCCATCGTTATCGTAGTCCGCCCAGCCGCCGGATTGGGTGGGATTGTTTTCTATCGCGAGCTGGGCTTGAAAGGTCACATCGGTAAAAGTGACCTTGCCCTGTTTGTTCGGGCCGTTGTTCCGTAAAAGCGAGTTCGGGTGTTTGCCATTTTCGGCCAGCCAGGCACCGCGAAATACAAACACGTCCACGAAGCCGTCGTTGTTGTAGTCACCTTGAACCATGTTTAGGCCACCGAACAGTCCGGTCAGGACAACCTCTGCATTCGATTGCCGGGTGAAGGTGCCGTGTCCGCTGTTGAGAAACAGGGAGAGCTCGCCCGAAGGGTCCCAGGTCGAAGTGAGGATATCGAGCAGGTCATCGTTATTAAAGTCATCGATGATGACCCCGCCGGAAAGGGAGTAAGTATCCAAGCCAAGCTCTTCGGCGATGTTGTGAAACTTCGGAAACCCCGGTTCCAGCTCAAAGTGGGCGGGATCGATACGGTGCACTTCAGGAACACCCCCGGGATACGTTCCCAGGGTCATGTGTGCGAGGTTCAGGAGCCATTTGGCGGTGTGGAAATTGATTTCGGAAGGAGATACCCGCCCGAGATATTCTTCGAAGCAGGCGATGGCTGATTGGGAACCCTCGGGCCGGCTGTGCAGCCCTCCGCCCTGGATGGGTAAGATGCAACTGTCAGGGGTGTTTTGTTCGCAGCAGTTCTGGATCTCTCCCATTCGCAGGTGCGAGATGCCCAGGTAGAGCAGGGACTGGTTGGCGTTGTAGGCCGCTTCCTTGGCCGACTTGCTGATGCGCCAGGCTTCGTTGAGCGTAGCGATGGCGGCCGCTTCGTTTCCAAAGATGAGTTCCTGATAGCCCAATCCAAACAACTGGTCGCTTTGGTCAATCACGCCGACGCGCAAGGGCTCCCTGCGCAGCCACTCCAATTGCTCCTTGCCCATGTAGGCATTGCTCTCGGCGGTTTCGACCGCGATCGCCGACAAGCGCATGCGCATGCGTTCGGGATCCGCGTCGGACACCCGTTCGTTGGAGCCGCAGCCGTTCCATAGGAAGAGCATGCAGGACAGGCTGATGACGGTGCGGAGGTATTTTTGGATCTTCATAGGGGCAGGTTGTGAATGTCCGGAAGGACCTTGCCAGAGATGCTTTTCCCGGTCGAAAGACAAGGGGATTCGGAGCCACCTTGCCCGCTCTATGTAGCACATATGATATGACTATTCTTCGATCCAGCGCAGGTTGCGGAACGCCGGAGCGGTCCCTTTCCAATGCGTTCCCACCAGGCGGGTCGTGGGGTCTCCGCGCTTAGCCGACTTCAGGTGCTCCGCTGCGGAGAGTCGCAGCTCTTTGATCCCGGACCATCCCGACCGCGGCTGTTCGGAGACGTTCTTGAAATCGTTCGTAGAAAGGATGATCGTCTGCCAGTCCGGTCCACCGGAAAGCGCGACATCTGCGGCAGAGGAATCGATCCCGATGACCAGTGTATTCGCTTCCTCGGCGCGCACCTCCAGGGACAGCTTCGCCCCTTCGGAAGCCGCCCATTGCGGGTGGTAGACCTTGTGGGTTTTTACCGGCCAGGCTTCAGGCTTGTCCGTAAACCATTCCTTCTCCCATCCGTCCGAAAAGGCTTCGATCATCCAGGATGCTTTGAGCGTGGCCTTTACCCCGGCGGCCTTTAGTTCCTCTGGCTGGATGATCTGGATCAAGGACGAGAGATTGAAGTGGCTGGCGGTATAGTCACCATAATAATACCCCGCACCGCTGACCGGTTCGTCCAGCGGGTAACGCACGTTGGCGTAGACCCACAGGGGTTTATCCGTGGCGAATACCGGCAGCGCGGCGGTCCAGCGGTCTCCCTGCCGCGTGGCCTTCGCGTAATGCCAGAAACGGTTCATTCGATTTTCCCGGATCGCCCGGTCGCCGCCTTCAATGCCTTGTTGCGTGTAGAACACATCCACTCCGAGCACCGGCTTTGCGGTGTCCGGTGTCACCGTGAAAAGAGGAATGCCGTCGGACGTTTTTAATTGGGTCTGCGTTTCCGGGGTCTTCGGCCAGGTGAAGCTTCCCTTTAGATGTTGATCAAACCACAGTTGAGTGGCGACCTCATTTTCCGGCAGGTCCTTGTGACTGAGGTGAGGCGATGCGGTGATCCGCCATGGTTGCTCGTCCAGCTCCCGCGTCGCGACGATGAGGTCGTTGATGTGTCCATGGAAATCATTCGCCGGCGAAAGAAAGAGGGTCGGGCAGCTGATGTGTTGCAGGCTGGGTGAATCACCGACGGTGTTCCGGTGCAGCGGCTTCTCATTGTAGCGATCGCTGATGCCTCCGCAGGAGGGGGCCGCCGCTTTGACCCGTGCATCCGCGCCCGTGGTCAGTACCGTCAGCTTGCCGCCCATGGAATGTCCGTACACCCCGAGCTTTTCGCCGTCCACTTCCGGTTGTTGCTCAAGAAAAGTCAGGGCGCGCCGTGCGCCGAGGGTGCAGAGGAACCAGGAATTGTTGCGCGGGGATTCCACCGCATCCAGGGACCAGGCCAAGGTGGGTATGGAAACGAAGGCATCTTTCCCGAAGCGGCTGGGGGCATGATAGGCATCCAGCGCGCCCCAATCGGTCGTGACTTTGTAGCCGGGATCGTCGGTTTTCGAATCCCAGAACAGCTTCACTTCTTTCGGCGTGACCCGATAGTTCGGCGACGAAATGCGCCCCGCCCAGGCAATGGTCATCGTCGCGTAGCCACGCCGGGCATTCGTCAGAACGGACCGATAGTCTGCGTACTGGCCGCCCCCGTGAATGTTCAGCAGCCCCGGCAGGTTTTTGCCTCCCTTGGGGTAGCCGTACACCGCAGCCATCATCGCTTTTTGACCTTTGAAGACGCCGATCCGGTACCGGAGGACCTTGAGTACCACGCCGTCCTCCTCCCATTCATGCAGGACCTCCACCTCAAGCGGTTCCGCCCGCGGATCGAAGCCCGCCCAGAGCTCAGCGAAGGTCTGCGGGGCCCCGCCCTCACCAAGCGGGGGCAGGGTTTCTGGTTCTGCGGCCCTTGCGTTATTCGCAGGCAGGAACGCGGACATGAAAAGTGATGTGATGCCGATGATGAAAGATGTTTTATGCATCGCCGAACCCTGCCCACAAAACGAAAGCGGTCCAATCAAATTCGCGGGGAGGGTGATTGTTTGCCCGCGAAACACGCGAAACGACGCGAAACCCTGGAGTGCTGCCGCCTTCCTCTCAGTAGCTTGCTGCGCTACCACCAGCCCCGGTTCCTATCATCGGAACGCATTTGAAAAGAACATCCGATTATCGGAAAACCCTTTCTCTGGACTGGGGCGATTCATCGCCGCTCTCCGCCGGCCCATTATTTGGCCCGCATCCTGGTGCTTTCCCATTCTTCACTGAAAGGGCTGTTTTAAAGGGGGTGAAATGCTTTTCATGTTGCTCTACACTTTCTGATGTTCCACACTATTGCGCAGGATGGCCACTTAGGGATATGACATTTGATATCGTACTTTGTTTAGCTAAACGTGGAGATGGCCAAGGGGTGGTAGACTCACTTGTTAGCTCAGAAAATGAACCCTCCATCCATACCCGATCTCATGAACCCTCCATCCATACCCGATCTCATGAACCCTAAGGCCTTACACAATACCCACTCTCAACTCAGGCGAGTTGCACTTACTGCAGGAGTCGCAGTTTTCCTGGGCGCCTCCCAGCCTTGGACAATGGCGAATGAGGCGCCCCCAGTCCCGGATAAAGCGACGCCGAAAGTACCCGGGAATGCTCCCGCGAAGCCGGCAGTCAAAGACGAGCGCCCGCCGGGAGGAGACGGCTCGATGTTCTTCAAGGTTTTCGTTTCACGGAACGACAAAAACGGCGATGGAATCATCCAGAAAAGCGAGTTTCGCGGCGGTGGAGTACGCTTCGATCAGATGGACAAGAACAAGAACGGGAAGCTCGATCGCGCCGAAATCGATGAATTACACCGCAGCCGCATAGCCGACCCACTAAGCATGCGACAGCGGATCGCTCGCGGTGAAACCAGGCAGCCTCCGATCGGCCTTCCCACCGAGCCGAAAGGTGAAACGAATGGTGGTGATGATGGCGAACCGTCTGCCCTGACTCCGCTTGGGACCCGCATTACGGCCAAGCAGGCGTATGCGCGCCTCGATGTCGACAAGAATGGCAAGGTCACTGCCTCGGAATTTCAGAAAAGCCCTGGGATGGCCGAGCCGGAGAAGGCGAAGCAGACGGTGGTAAAGATTGATCGCGATGGCGACGGCTCGCTTTCGTTCAGCGAATTCAACGCGGTGTTTGCCAGGCGCCACGCGAAGCAACCGAGCGCAAAGGCAAAGCCCGAACCCGCAGAACCATCTCCAAAGTAGTTTACAGATCTGAATCCCCAAACAAGTGAGAGCGCCACGGAGCTTACTTCGTAACTACTGCAGCTAACATGTCGTGGATGTCCAACAGGCTGCCCGTTGCGAAGCGAAGCCGTGATGTTGGATTCAACGCCAAACTTGAAATTGGAGTGCGATCTCAGGTAGCCTGTGGCAGCACTCGAACGTTCGATGAGGAATTGAAGATGGCAGATACCGGATTACCACCCTACGCGTTGCCGATGCTTTTTGGAGTGGGTTTCATCGCGATCAGCCTTTGGGCGGTCAACATTGGACTGCTCGTAATTCATCGCCGTGACGTCAAGGATCACGGCCCCTCATCGCGCCTTGGCAACTGGGCGTGGGGAATCTCACGTGTCTCCCTTCTGGTCCCATACTTAGCACTCATTTCTCTCACCCTGGGGTCAGTAGCGATGGTCAAACTCCTGAAGGCCGAATCGAGCGCGCTTCACATCAAACGTCCAGCAGCCATGGCCTTGATCAATTCACTTATTGCCGTGCTTTTCATCGTCCCCATTCTCGGCGTCATGGTCTTCGGGTGGACAGAGTAATCAATATCGAACATCACGCTGAACGTTTTCGCCGGAGGCCCGCGAAACGTTAACGGGAGGGGCAGATAACGCCAAGCTCCTCGTGCCTCGTCGCAAAGCTTTTATCTATCCCACGATTCCCACTTAATAATTCCAATAGTAGTTGCGCTCCAGCAAGTCGGATGGAGCTCCAATGGAGGAGGTGTGCCCATCGACAAACACGAGGTTGGCGCGGCGTTGGTGGCGTCGTGGCATAAGTGGAATGTCATCCCAGAATCCGGTCGCGGGAATGATGGCTTCGGTCAGGGGTTCGTTCTCCCGGGTTTCGTCGCCGTTGAGAGGGTGGGGCCACCAGGCCATGCTGTAGGGCAGGACGCGAATCGCGCCGGAGGCAAACTGCGGTGAGTCGGCGAGGAGCACAATTTCGAGCGGACGGGTGACCTGGTTGGGCCGCACCGCCGGCCGGGCCGAGTCCGCCCGTGAATAATTCATCATCATCGGATTGGAACCGTAGGATTTGATTGGTTTCCCAGCATGATTTTTGCCCTTGAATTTTGCTTCCGGGCACGCGGTCACCGACTCATCCCCGAAATGGGTATAAAAGCTTTCATCCGGGATGTTTCGAATGATCCCGTCGTCATCCTCCACCTGCTGCGCCATGAGCGGATACTTTTCGTTGTCGCTCACATACCCCTCGGTCAGCATATGCAACTGCCTCAAGTTGGAAACGCAGGTGATGGATCTTCCTTTTGCAATAGCGCCTCCGGCCGCATGCAGGATGAACGCCGCCAACATCGAAACAATTGCGAGGACGACGAGGAGCTCGATGAGGGAAAAGGCATATACCGCCGGCCTGCATCGGTTCGGTAGGTGCTGGTGTGTTTGCCGCATAGCCCGAGCATAGCCCGAGCATGTCGCGTGTAAAGCTCGTCCACGCCGCTAATCCAACAGACCCGGAAGCCAGAGCGAGATGCTTGGAACGTAGGCCACGAGCGCGAGGACCAATACGTTACAGAGCAGGTAGGGGGCGATGGCTTTCACCACCTGCTGGAGCGGCGTTTCGGCGATCTCGGATGCTACAAACAGGCAGACGCCCACCGGGGGCGTGGTGAGCCCGATCATGAGATTGAGCACGGCCATGACCCCGAAGTGTACGGGGTCCATGCCGATCTTTTCCGCCACACCCAGCAGGGCGGGGAAGAGGATGATCAAGGCCGCGATGGTTTCCATGAAGCTGCCGACGAAGAGCAGGAGCAGGTTGATGAACAGGATCACCAGCAGGGGGTTGTCCGTGATCGACAAAATGCGGTCGGCCAGCAGTTGGGGGATGTTTTCACTCGCGAGAATCCAGGCGAAGACATTGGCCATGCCCACGAGGGTCATGAGCGCCGCCGTACTCACCACCGTGTCCGAAAGGATTTTTGGCAGCTGCCGGAAGCTCAGGGTTTTGTAGACGAACATGCCGACGATCAAGGCGTACAGGGAGGCCACGATGGAGGCCTCGGTCGGGGTAAACACCCCCCCGAGAATGCCGCCGAGGATTACGCCCGTGAGCATCAGCGCCCAGATCGCGCCTTTACCTTCCTGGAACAGCCGACGCAAGGAGAAGGCTTCGCCCTTGGGATATTTGCGACGAACCGCGAGCACGTAGGTGGTGATCATCATTCCCAATCCCAGCAGCAAGCCGGGAAGCGCCCCCGCGATAAACATCTTGCCCACGGAAATGCTCGTGAGCGAACCGACGATGATCATGGGCACGCTGGGCGGAATGATCGGTCCCACGGTGGAGGAGGCCGCCGTAACCGCTGCGGCAAAGGGTTTGTCGTAGCCGTGTTTGGCCATGCCCGGAATCATCACCGCACCGATGCTCGTCGTATCCGCGATGGCGGTTCCCGAGATTCCGCCAAAGATCATCGATCCCCCGACGTTGGCGAGTCCCAACCCGCCGCGGATGTGGCCGAACAGGGCGTTGCTGAACCCGATGATGCGTTGGGTGATGTCGCCCGCGTTCATGAGGTTGCCCGCGAGGATGAATCCGGGAATGCAGAGCAGGACAAAGGAGTCCATGCCGCCGAAAAAACGCTGCGGCACGATGGTCAGCGGGATGTCTGCGAGGATCAGGTAGGCGAAAGAGGAGATCCCCAGCGAGAAGGCAATCGGCACGCCGATGATCAGGAGAACCACGAACAGGCCGAGGAGGACGGCGAGTTCCATTTAAGCGCGCTCCTTGCGGATGAGGCGGATCGCATCGCGTGCGACGAGCAGCACGCTGGCTGCGGCGGTGATGCCGAAGAAGATCACGGTCGTGGCAAACACGCCGGTCAACTTGATCCCCAGGGCAGGGGAGGTCTGGCGATGTCCGTTCGCGGCATAGGCCCAGGCGTGGGGCAGGAGCAGGATGGCGAAGAGTCCGATCACCAGGTGGATGACCAGGTCCCAGCTCCATTGGACCCGTGGCGAAAACCGATGATGAAAGAGTTCAAGGTTCACATGTCGTTTGCGAATGAGCACCGCACCCGACGCGAGCACCACGGCATAGGCGAACAGGTAACGCGAGAGCTCTTCGGTCCACACCGGGGACCTCGGCAAGGCGTAGCGGGCAAAAATCTGGAACAACACGACACCCGCCAGGGCGACCAGGGCCAGTGCGGCACTGGTATGGCAAAAGCGAACCAGTCCCTTGAGCAGGAGGTCGATCAGCCGCAGGGAGGCGTCAGTTCGGCTTCGCGGAGAATTGCTCAAGAAGGGTCCTCTGCTCGTCGCTGAGCGCGTTCAATACTGCCTTGCGGGCCTTGGTTGCGAAGGCGGTCTGGTCGGCGTCGATGAAAGTCATTCCCTGCGCCTCCAGTTTCTTCCGCAGCTGCGTTTCTTCCGCTACGAACAGTTCGTGCTCGTAGTCCTGCATCTCCCGGGCCGCCTGGCGCACGACCGCCTGTAAGTCCGGCGGCATCTTGTTCAGTTTTTCTTCTCCGATGACCACGTAGATCCAGCTTCGCACGTGTGCGGTGAGGTTCACGTATTTCTGCACCTCGTAAAAGCTCGCGCTGTCGATCAGGCTCAACGGGTTTTCCTGCGCCTCGATGGTGTTCTGTTGCAAGGAGGTAAACACTTCGCTAAAGGCCATCGGGGTGGGTTTGGCGCCCAGCTCCTGCCAGACGTTTACAAACAGCGGCACATTGGGGACCCGGATCTTCAAGCCATTGAGGTCTTCAGGTTT
This sequence comes from Candidatus Omnitrophota bacterium, assembly GCA_047639095.1. Classification (GTDB taxonomy): domain Bacteria; phylum Verrucomicrobiota; class Kiritimatiellia; order SS1-B-03-39; family UBA6053; genus JAPYUI01. Next base: position 14,387 of record JBLIND010000016.1, read on the forward strand.
TTCAATCACCCGCTTGCTGGTCAGGTGTCGCGGTCCCCGTTCGAACCAGGCCAACGGAATCAATCCCGTTTTCGCGGTGATCTCGGCGCAGATTTCCTCGCCGCCTTTTCCGGCCGCCGCCGCGCGCATGTCTTCCGAGGTCGAAAAGGCGTAGGGCACCGCGAGCAGGGCCGCCTTCGGCGCCCAGTTCTGTAGGCTCTCACCCGTGATGGTCATGTCGGCGGTGCCGAGCTGAATGCTGTTGATGAGATCCATCTCCTTGCCCAGCTGGGAGTTGGGGTAGAGTTTAACTTCGATGTGCCCTTCGGAGCCCGCTTCGACCAGCTCCTTGAACTTCATCGCCGCCAGGTGCCAGGTGTTGTCCTCACTCGCGAGGTGCCCGAATTTGAGCGTGAATTCGGTGTCCGAATCGGTATCGGACTTTTTCGATCCGCAGCCGGTGAGCAGCATGCCGCCAAGGAGCAGCGAGAGGGTGAGGCGTATTTTCATAGATGAAATTCCAGGTGACGTTTTCATGTAACGCTTCTTGTCTAGTCGACTCGCTTTCTCGGGTCAAGGTCCACTCACCCCTGCACGCGTGAATACGCCAAGGCTTTACGCAGGTCTTCTATTTTTCTGCCTCAGCCGGTCTTTCGGACCGTTGCGGTGTGCGATTATCTACTTTACCTGATCTTCATTCATCGTCCGAACACGATAAAATGTGGTGGCGTTTTTATAAAACAGCTTTTCAGAAACCGCACGCCCCTTGGTGTCGAAATACGCCCGGGTCAGGGTGAGCACCGAGGCGTAGTCGCCGGAGGTCCGGGTGACCGGCCAGTCACTGCCAAACACCAGGCGGTCTTCGCCAAAACAAGCAAAGGCCAAGTCGAGTATGGGGGTGTAATAGGCGATGTCATGCGGGGCGGGTTGAGGTTTCACCCGTCCATACAAAGCCGAAACCTTGCAGTACACATTAGGATGCTTTGCCACTGCCTGAAATTGCTTCACCCACTCGGGCTCGAGTGGTTTTCCGTCCAGGGTGAGGTTGCCGAAGTGATCGAGGATAATCTTCAGCTTCGGTACCCGCTTAGCGATTTCGGCAATCTCTTCCAAGGGGTAGCCTCCCACGAGGAAATCGACGGTCTTGCCCGCATCGGCGGTGCGCTTCAGATCGCGAAACAGGGCCTCGCTCAAACCGTCCCGGTATCTGCCGGAGAGCCGATATCCAAGATAACGCTCGTCTTTGCACAACTGCGCGAACAGCGGTTTGAATGCATCCGTGCCGATCACCTCGGAGAGGTTTCCGACCAGGCCCCGGTAGAGTTCCTTGTTGTGGGCGGTGATGTCGAGGTTCCACTGGTTGTCGGCCAGATGCTGGCCCGCCTGGACCAATACCACCGCCTTGACGCCATTGGCCTTCGCGATGGGGGCATGGTGCTCCGGCAGATAATTTCGATACAGGGTCGCGTTGTCCTTCTTAATCCAGCCGATCCCTTCGGGGCGTTCCAGCGTCCACAGGTGCACATGGCAATCGATGATCGGCATCGTGTCTGTGTCTTCGGCATGGCTGACCTGGTAAAGCAACAGGAAGCTGAGAAGGATCGTTGGGATGCGGTTCATGGTGGGTTCCTTTGGTCAGTTATTTTTCTTGAGGCGGTGCTGCCTCAAGCGCGTCAGGCAGGTTCAGCGTCTGTTGAATGCACTGAACGATGAACGGTTCGAGCGGTTTGCGATCGAAGAAAAACGGATCGGCGCCATGCCCGGCCGGCTTGGTCATATCGATGAGTGATCGGACCTGGGTATACATGTCGTTTATCGGCACATTCTCCTCGGCCATGACCTTGGCGGCGATGGCGTTGTATTCGATTTCCGAGCCCATCGCGAAAATGTTGCTGGCCGAAGCTCGGATCGGCGTAGTGCTCGCCCAAACCAGCATGGCTCCCGTTTTCCTGAAGCGCGCGACGATTGCCCGCAGGTTCGCCTCATACGCGGCGGGCGAGGTGACGCGTACTCCACCCGCATCCATCGGCAACACGCGGATGCTATCCATGCCTGGAGCTCGATAGACAAGATCACCGAGGCCGAAGTTGAAATGGATCAAATCCCACTTCCCGTCTCCCAGCATCTCGTCAAGCACCTCGGTCGATAGACCCGTATGCAAAACCGCTCCGGTCGGTACTTTCGCATGGACAAGCTCCACCCGGTCACGGAGTTCCTTGGCGGTGGCCTGCGCCGGTTGACGATAGATGTCATCACCGATGATCAGAATCCGGGGTGGTTCTGCCTCGGCCACGGCCAATGCGGAAACGAGAAGAAGCAGGATGCAGGAGGGGCTTTTCATCGATGGGGTGCTTCAGGTTCGTAATTCGGTCATTTCCCCGGTGCTGTCGGCAAACCTTTCGGTTGGCACATCGACGGCGTTGAGCATTGAGGTGAAGAGGTTGGCCATCGGCTTTTTCTTCGCTCCTTCGAAGGCGTGCAGATGGCCATGCTTGAATCCGAGCTTGTTGCCGCCCGCAAGTTGGAGCGGATAGTTTTTCGTGCTGTGCGAGGCGTGCGGATGCGCGGAACCCCAGAGCACGAGGGTGCGGTCCAGCATGTTCCCGTCGCCCTCCTGGGTGTCGCGGAGCCGCTTGAGGAAATAGGCGTGCTGCTCCGCACGCCACTTATCCCATTGACCCGAGAAATCGCCCGGCCGCTTGTGGGCGATGTCGTGGGTGGCGCCTTTGTAGCCGAGTGTGTAGGTTGCATAGTTCCACAGTTCGCTGCCGTTGGAGCTCTCGCTCTCCAGCATGAGCGTGGCGAAGCGCGTGGAGTCCGTCTGGAACGCCAGATAGACCAGATCATACATGCAGCGGATATATTCCTGCGGATCCTTGTGGGAGACCTCGAGGTTCAGCCCCTTGGTGTCGACTTCCGAAAGCGGTTGTTGCGTCCATTCACTGGTGCGCTCTACCCGCTGCTCAAGCGAGCGGATCGAATCCAGATATTCCTCCAATTTCCCTTGGTCTTCCTTGCCAAGGCGTCCCTTCAGGCCTCGGCTCTGATCCATCATCAGGTCGAGGATGCTCGCTTCCCGCTTCAGTCCGGCGCGCACCTGCTCCACGCTCTTGCCCCCGTACGGATCGAAGAGGCGTGAGAAGATTTCCTGCGGCTTGCTCATGGAAGGGATGGGCCGGCCCGGGCCTCGGTGCGACAAGGTCTTGCAGGAACCGTAGGATCCGGTCCCGCCTTCGGTCCCCAGCACCAGTGAGGCATGGCGCGTCTGGTGCCCCTGGAGGTTCGCCGCGATCTGATCAACGGAAATGTTGTTGGTTTTCTCAAACCCGGAGAGATCTGCGCCGGTCGCGAAGACGTCTCCGGAGCTGTGGCCCCCCAGGGCGAATCCGCCCGCATGGTCGAGGCCGCGCAGGTAGCTGACATAGTCCTTCAGCGGCTCGAACGGCGCGGAAGACGTGTTGAAGGTGAGCGGGCCGGGGGTGGATGTTGGCCACCAGCTCCAGTCGTGGTGTGGCTTGTCGGCGTCCGGTATCCCTGCCGGACCATTCGGCATGTAGGCCCCATAGGCGAAGTAGCTAATCAGCATTCGCTTCGGCAGCGTCCCACCGATGGTTCCGTTTGCCCAGCTCATGCTGTTGAGAAAAGGAAGCGACAAGGCGACCCCGCCGCCCTTGAGCCATTCGCGCCGATTGATATGCCAGGATTTCTGTTTCATTGTTTTTCCTGCTCGCTACGAAAGGTCTCACTCTGACAGATCGACACAATCATGTCCTGGATCTTATATTCATTTTTCTTCGCCTGTGCGAGCAACACTTCAACCGCAAAGCGATCCCGATAGGTCAGCTCCCGGCCAAGGCTGTAGCTGAGCAGGCGGCGCAACACGTTCCTGGCAATGTCGTCTTTACGTTCCTTCAGTAGAAAGGGCTTCAAGTCGGCCAGACCATCCACTTCCGGGCCTTGCGGCACCCGGGCTTTCGCGTCAATGCTCACCGTGCTGATTGATTCCAAATACGCCTCGTAGCCCCCAAGGTCGGTGTGGACTTTCTTGCTGAAGCCACCAACGCGCGTCCCGTCTTTCGGAACCATCGGTTGGAACTTGCCAATCGCATTGTAGCGCTCGAACGGAATGCCCCAGGGGTCGAGACGGATGTGGCAATCCATACAGCTTTCCTTTGTCCTGTGCCTGGCGAGCAGGTCCTTGATACTCAGGGCATGCTCAGCGGATTCGCCTGCAGAGTCGGATAGGGCTGGCACGTCTGCCGGAGGCGGCTTGACCTCATCACCCAGGATGGCTTCGCGCAGCCAGACCGCGCGGTAGATCGGATGCGGCGCCGAGCCGGTTCCATTGCCAATCAGGATCGAACCCTGTGTGATCAAGCCGCCGAGATGGTGCTCCGGCTTGATCGCCACCGGGCGCAGCGTTAGACCTTCCACACCGGGCACCCCGTAATGTGCTGCCAACGGTTGATTCAGACAGGCGAAATCCGAATCGACCACGCGCAGGACGCTGGCATTGCGCTTGATCAACTCGGCCACAAAACCCACGGTTTCGTCGATCATGTAATCCCGGATCGTGGGGCGATAAGGTTCTTCCGTGCCGGCGCGTTCTCCGAGAGGAACATAGTAGAGAAATCGCGGGAACAGATCCCGGTTGATCGGGACCGTCTTCATCTTCGCAAGGCTCAGCCACTGCATGGTGAAGTTCTGCACAAAGTCGCCCGACCGCTCGTCTGCAATCAGTCGATGGACTTGTGTTTCGATCACGGCGGCATCGTCGAGCTGCCCTTCCGCCGCAAGCCGCATCAGCTCATCGTCCGGCATGCTGCCCCAGAGAAAATAGGAAAGCTTCGAGGCGAGTACGTATGGCCGAGCCTTCGCGTTGACCTCGACGGTGTGATAGAGGAAATCCGGTGACACCAGTACCATCGCCAAGGTCTCGCGCAAGGCCGCTTCGAGCGTATGCACATCCGAAGAAACGATATCGTAGATCCTGGCGAAACGTGCCACCTCTTCATCCGTAGCAGGCCGCCGATACGCCCGACTCATGAAGCGCGTAAGAACGGCTTTAACGTAGGCCTCCGGATCACGCTTCCGTAACGGGGAGTCAAAAAGGATTCGGGTGTGATGCGCGGGAGGCCAGATATCCGTGAGTGGGGCTTCAAACGCTATCCACTCGACCACGGCCCGTGGCATGGAAAGATTCCTCGGCTTACTGAAGCCGTTCTCGTCGTTCAACGTGCCATCGTCATAGAGGTTCTGCGGCGTGATGGTCATCCTGTCCGGCTGGTGAACGCCATTCTTCAGCGGACCCGGTCTGGCCGGATGGTTTTCCATCCGGCCGTGGAATTCGAACAGCTCCGGGTGATCCGGATTGTTGATCAATCGCATCGTCCCGACGGGTTCCATGCGGAAAGTCGACTGGTTTTCGTTGAGGTTGTAGCCCATCACCAATCGCAGGGGTAACTCGCCGATTCCCGGCGGCAGGATGGCTGATGCCTTGATGCGAATGCGATACGCGCCAGTCTTTGGGAACGTCTTGAGCCCCATCCCCTGCGCAGGGGTGTTACGGCGGTTCCCCCAGACGCCAACCTCATCTCCGCCAAGCCCCTTGTCCGATCCTTGGGACGTCCACTCGACGCGGGTCGTATGGACCTCGGGCTTTCCGGGGGCAACGATCGCACTGGCCATGGCGCGCCGCGCAGTTTCCAGATATCGATCGATCTGCTCCGGACCCATGCGCATGAATTCGGCGGTGTTGTTGAAGGTGTACGGCTTGACCGGATCTTTTGACAGGTTGTCGATCACCTTCAGCCGGAACCCGAGCAGATCGCGCAGGGTATTCTCGTACTCGAAGTTGGTCAGACGCCGCGTCGTCGGGGCCGGGGCGATCGCCTCCGTCCGGGTGACAAATGTCCGCAGGCTGGCTTCGATCCATTGCGCGACGGCTCGGCGCTCCGCTTCACTCGGCTGGGGCTCGTCCTCCGGTGGCATCTCATGCGACTCGAGCATATCGAGGATCCGCTCCCAGCGTTCAACATCCTGGCCCGCAGCGAAATCGCCGTTCAGGGTGTGCAGGGTGATCTTGCCCTTGCTCTTTTTCGGACCATGGCAGGCGATGCAATGAGCTTCTAAGAAGGGTTGTATCGTTGACACAAAGTCTGCGGGGCGTCCTGCGGCCGATCCGCCCGTTCCCGGGACCAGCAACGCCAGCATGGCAATGGATAAGGTATGCATTACGCGGCGTCTTTTTGGGTGGGGCATTTCCGTTGGCATCGCATCCAGGGTTTTTGGGCATCGGCAGTAGAAGCCCATCCAGATGAAGCTAAACCCGCCACGCTTGCGGCCAAGGATAATCCCTCGCCTCTTTACGACTATTTAGCATGTATTTGCGACAACGATCCGGGCCGGGGCCGGGGCCGCGTCTTTGCGCTCAGGGCTTGAGGTTCAACCGTGTGGCAATCCGCTCGGCGATCTGTTTCGCCAGGAGCTCGTTGCCCGCCTTGTTGAAATGAACGTTATTCGGCGCCAGCGCGTATTGCTGGAGGTCTGGCAGCATCAAGGCATGCAGGTCGTTGACCTCGATCGCGTATTTCTTCATGACCCGCGCGGCGGCGACCAGGTACTCGGCTTCGATGGCTTGATCGATTTCACCTTCGCCGCCGAACTTCCGGTACTGCACTTCGACCTCCGGGCAAATGGGGGTGGTGGTTCCCCAGATCAGTTTGGCGTCGGTCTTTTTTAAACGTTGAACCAGGGTGTCGAGGCGCTGCTCGTAAGCTGCTGGACTCCGATCCTGTTTCATGTACGCCCAGCCGTACATGTCCCACAAGCCCCAGTTGAAATGGATCAGATCCCACTTTGTATCACCCAGCCATTTTTCGATTTCTTCCATGCCGCGAATGGTTGGTCCCGCGTTGCCCGCGTGATGTTTCACCAGCGCCACCTCTTTCAGGAGTTGGGTTAGGTGCGGGGTGTACGCATTGGAAATCGAGTCCCCGATGATCAAGACCTTGGGCCGGGGCGGCGAGGCGGCATCCTGGGCGCTCAGGTAGTACGGACTGCCCGCGGTCAGGCAAAGTAACGCGATGATTAGGGTCTTCATATGGGGTCATCTTTCAGTAGGGGTGGACATCAAGGGCGTCCTGAAGGGCTCTGGCGGTTTAGGGGTATCCGTACATCGCCGGCCCGCCTTTTCGCGCATCAAACGGAACGAAATCTCGGTCGGCATAAAAGGGGAACAGCCAGAGATCGTCGCTCCAGTCGAGGACGGATGTGGGCTCGAGCCGCTTGGCGTACAGGTTGGTCAGGTAAAAGGTTTTTCCGGGATGGAGTTTTTGCATGAGCTGGGTCACGTTTGGCAGTCGCCGGGCATAGCTTGCGAGATAGGGGTCGGTTTGCGGAGCAGACCATGACTTGCCTGCGTTGGGTGTGCAGTCGCGGCTGTCGAAATCCCGCCAGCGCAGATTAAATCCTCGATGGACGAAGCCGTAAGGGGAGAGGTCGTTGTTAATCCACTTGTCGTAAAACACATAGAGGTTGATGTCGAACGGCTCTTTTTGCAGGCCCGTCATCCGCATGGGAAAGAAGATGCCGTCGCGTCCGCCGCTGCTGAAGCTGAACCGGATGGGATGCAGGTCAACCGCCTGGTCTTTCTGCAAGACGACATCGCTTACCTTCATGCAGGCAAATACGTACTGCTTCTCCCGGTAAAAGGCGATCAGGTCGTCTGACTGCTCCGGCACCTGAAACTGATTCTCCTGCAGCCAGCCTTTGAGCGCGCCCGCCTGATGTTCACGGACGATGGCGAGATCGTAACTACCGACCACCTTGCGTTCCAGCACCTCGACGGCTGGGGTGACCGCCGCCTTCACCGCACCTGATGCCGCATCGCCAAAGGTGTTTTTTTTGGGCTTGCTTGGAGGCCGGGTGCGGGACTGGACGTACTGGTGCAACTCGTGGAAGAGCGCGGCGTCTTCTTTGCCGCTCCGGGGCTCAGCCGGAAGCGGGACCAGCCATCCGAAATTCCGTGCTTCGCCCTCCACGGTAATTTTCAGGATCAGGTCCTGGAGCGAGGGCTCTTTTTCTGTGCCGGAGAAAAAGATCAGGATCGCCTCCTGTGCCTTTTCGTTGAGCGAACCCGTGTAGTTGACGGGCGGTACGACCAAGCCATCGGCATAGAGGAAGGAGGTTCCTGCGAGAAGAAGGCGGAGGAGTATACGCATAGAGTCGTTTTACCACGACAGGCTCCGGCGCACCAACCCGAAAACGCAAGGCTGCCAGTACCCGAATCGCGGGTGGATCTATTTTTTGATCAGCTCCAGCATGCCGCGCCCCATCGCATCGCCCACCAACATGTAGGTCTCTGCATTCCCATTGTAATGAAAATCCTGATTGCGCGGAGACAGGTCCGCGTCCTTCCAGAAGTCGCGAATCTCGACGGTTTTGACGTTGTCCTTGAAGGCTGGATACTTCCCGGTCTCGCCGCTGACCGCGAGCTGCGCATCGGCCACGATTTTGTGCGGGCCGGCCATGTCCCAGCCGCCGAAGCCGATGGTGGCGATGACAAAAGGCGCCTTTGGCGCATTGAATTCCGATCGCAAGCTCTTGATCAGGTGCGCCAGGTTGTGTTCGTACCGACTGGCGTGGGCTTCGTTGCCGTCCTTATGCCCCTGCCACCAGACGAAGCCGGTAATTTCGTAGCCCTGGTCTTTCCACTGGGGGAATTGGGTGCCAAAATTGTCCAGGTATTCGTGCGCAGCCGAAAAGCAATCGTCGTACTGTTTGCCGGCGTACCAATTCACTTTTTTGCCTGGATCATCCGCGGTCCAGGAGGGGATGTCATCCTTGTATCCGGCGTACGTACGCCCTTCGTAGGTGAAGCGTTCGCTGCCCGGCGGGAGAAAATCCCAACCCAGACTGCGGTTGCCCTGTGAGGCCTTGAGAATGATCACCGGTTCGTCGTGGTGATCGCCCATGATATGTCCGAACTGCAATTCGGGTCCGATGGAACTCGCGCTGGCGCCGCAACCGATGCCGAGCCATTTGTTTGCCGTCGCGGTCACCACCCCTTTGTACCAGACATCGTTGCGTACGCTCCAGTTACCCTGTGCGTCGATCAAGTGCGGGAACTTTTGGTCGGTGTGCACCACCGTTTTCAGGGTGCCCGGAATATCCGTACGCGCGAACCATCCCAAACCGTCGGCGGCTCCGGTGAAAAAGGTGATCGTGAACGGATATTTTTTACCGCCGGTGATGTTGAACAGCTTGTAGGTCGGTTCTTTCCCCGGCTCCCGGCGATGCACTTCTACCCCGTCGAGCTTCATGATGTTGTAGGTGGAGTTCTGGTAACCGGGGCGGAACTCGTACACGCCGGACGTTTTCAACTCGATTAAACCGCGAGCGACCTGGGTTCCGCCACCGGGAAAGGGGGTCGGCTTGGTGCCGCCATACGAGGGCAGTTCCCGGGTCATGATCGGTTTCAGGCTGTCGTAATCGGCCTTGGGATCGTACGCCCCGGCATAGACAGAAACCGTGGCATCGGTCACGCCCGACCAGCGCGTACCCCCGCCATCCACCTGGCCGATGCCTACCATGTTGGACTGGCCGGCCAGGATGTAGACCTTGACCGGCTTGTCCGTGGTCGGAGCTTGCCCTTTCGCAATCGGCCATATCGGCAGCAGCAGGGCGATCAACCGGACGATCATTTTTATGTTCATGGCAGGCTCGTTGTTTATGTTAAGGACGCGTTGATTTGACGGCACTCATCATGGGCACGTGCGCGGCATCGCACAAGCGTCGGCCTTCCCGTTTGTGCGTAAATGTTTCGCGTTTATACGACAAGCGGAATGGCCCGAGTGAACGCAGGAGGGGCTCCAGTCAATCAGGCGAGTAAATCCCCGATAATTTCACCGGCGACGTCGGTCAGGCGGAAGTCGCGATCGTTGTGGCGATAGGTGAGTTCTTCGTGATGAATACCCATCAAATACAGGGTGGTTGCATGCAAGTCGTGGACATGTACGGGGTTCTCGGCGACGTCAAAACCCAGATCATCGGTCGTGCCATAGTTGACCCCGCCCTGAATGCCCCCTCCGGCCATCCACATACTGAATGCGGTGGCGTGGTGATCGCGACCACCATTTTCTTCCGGGCCGCCAATGGGCGTGCGTCCGAACTCACCGCCCCAGGATACCAGGGTCTCATCCAGCAATCCACGCTGCTTGAGATCCTGGATCAGGGCGGCCATCGGCCGATCGGTTTCGTAACACAGCTTCCGGTGTCGTCCGTCGTTGTCCCCATGGGTGTCCCAGTTGCTGTGGAAAATCTGTACGTAGCGCACGCCCCGCTCGATCAGTCGGCGGGCCATCAAACAGCAGCGCCCGAATTTATCGGTGTCTTTTTCGTCCACCCCGTAAGCCGCGAGGGTCGCTGCGGACTCGGTGCTGAGATCCACCGCTTCCGGTGCGTGTGCCTGCATGCGAAAAGCCAGTTCGTAGGCATCGATACGAGCCTGTAATTCACGGTGATCAGCTACCCGTTGCTTGCCCAGGTGATTCAGGCTGCCGAGGAGGTCGAGTTGCCGACGTTGTTCGTCGCGGCTGGCGCCGGTTGCGGGTTTCAGGTTGGCGATGGGGGTGTCCTTGATGTCGAACACCGTTCCGGCATAGCTGGCCGGCATGAAGCCGTTGTTCCAGTTGGTCGCGCCCGAATACGGTGCGCCCGCAACCAGCACGACGAAGCCGGGCAGGTTTTGATTCACCGAGCCCAGCCCGTAGGTGGCCCAGGATCCAACGCTGGGATGTCCCTGGCGGATATATCCGGTGTTCATCTGGATGGACGCCGATCCATGCGCAGAACTGTCAGCTTTCATGCTGCGGATCACTGCGAGCTCATCGACACACGTGGCGAGCTGTGGATACAGCTCGGAGATCCAGGTACCCGATTGACCGTGTTGATTAAATTGAAACGGGGAGCCCTTGAGTTTGCCTTTCGGCTTCTGCGAGATCGACTTGTCGACGCCAAAGTCGTGATCCGTGCCATGCAGCTCCTTGAGCTTGGGCTTGGGATCAAAGGTGTCGATGTGACTCGGGCCGCCGACCATGAACAGATTGATGCACGCCTTCGCCTTCGGTTGGAAGTGCGGGGATTTCAATGCCATCGGCGATGACGCGGCCTCCACGCTCGACGCGGAAAATCCATCTTGCGCGAGCAAGCCCGCCAACGCCGTGCCAAAGAAACCGTTGCCAGCCTGGCAGAGAAACTCACGTCGGGTATTTTGGCAAAATCGATTGTTCATTCCGGGGCGTACTTAATTGGGATATAAAAATTCATTGCTGTTAAACAGGGCGAGGCAGAAGTTGAGCAGGGGGTCTACGCCCTGCGCATCGGTTTCGCCCTCGAAGAACTTCAGGGACAAAGCCATCTCTTCCGGGGTCGGGGGGCGGCACAATGCACGTTGGAAACCATGACGGATTTGCGCGCTGCGATCTTCGCCCGCCTCGTCACGTACCCGTGCGGCAAGATGTTTGGCTTGCTCGGCGGAAAAACGACCGTTGAGCATGAGCAGGGACTGGATGGCCGTCGTGGACACCTTTCGCTTGTCGCAGCTCTCCCCCGCCTCCGGCGCATCCATCAACGCCAGTTCGGGTAGGGGAATGGCCCGCTTGGCGTAGACGTAGATACTGCGCCGTGCCGCCTCTTCTTCGCTTGAGGTCTTCCATCCTTTACTCGCTGACGTACCCACCACCACGTCATTCACCGGCGGGTAAATACTCGGGCCGTGGCTTTTGAGGTTGAGCTGACCACTGACCGCGAGCATGGAGTCGCGAATGATTTCGGCCTCCAGGCGATGCAGCGGCCAACGCGTGAACAGCTTGTTGTCCGGGTCTGCCTCGGGGTGATCATGCGCTGCGCTTTGTCTGTAGGTGCTGGAGGTCACGATCAACTTGTGCAGACGCTTGAGTTGCCAGCCGTTGTCCCGAAAATCGGATGCCAGCCATTCGAGTAGTTGCGGATGCGTCGGCGCCCCGGCCTTGATGCCGAAGTTGTTGGCATTCTCCATAAAGCCGGTTCCAAAATGACCCTGCCACACGCGATTGACCATGACCCGCGCGGTCAGCGGGCTGCCCGCACCGGTCATCCAATTCGCCAGCCACAAGCGGCGCTTTTCCGGGATCGGGGTTTTGCCCGATGCCTCATCATGGGCGGCGGCTGTTGGCTCGGGAGTCGTCAGGGCTCCCTGATTAAAAACAACCGGAATGCCAAAGGGCACCTCTTCGCCATCGCGCTTTACATCTCCGCGAATTTTCACCCGGGTCATGGATTTTTTCGTCCCATCGTCGAACACCCAGGCCTCGACCGGTTTGACTACCTGCTCTTCGAGGGCGGAAATCTTCTGGCGGATGGTCTCCAGCCGGGCCATCTCTTCATCGGTTGCCCGCTTCTTCATCGCATCGTCAATTTTTCCCTTGTAGCGATTGAGCAGGTCGTGGTGTTTTTTCTCCCGTGCGGCAATCGGCATGCTCATCGCCTCCATGAGCTGCGGCAAATCCTTCATCAGATTCTTATCCACCTGCATCTCTTTATCGCCTTCCATCGGGTTCGCGGCGATGCGTTGAAGAATCGGCGTCTGACACGCTTCCAGATTGGAGCGATGCGGCATCATTTCATGCTCGATCGCTTCGTTGTGCGCCAGTTCGGCATCCGACATCTTGAGCGGCTTTCCTTTCGATCCGATGTCCAGGGAGTCGAACGCACCCAGCATGCGATAGTAGTCGACCTGCGAGAACGGCTCAAACTTGTGGTCGTGGCAACGCGCGCATTGGATGGTTTGTCCCATAAACGTCTGTGAGGTCGTGGCCAGGATGTCGTCGAGCTGGTTGAACTTCGCCACGTCCCGACTGTTGGCGATCGTGTCATAGGGGCCCAGGCGAAGGAAGGTGGTGGCGATACGCTGTGCGTGCTCGGCATTCGGGAGCTCGTCGCCCGCCAGCTGTTCGCGAACGAACTGATCGTACGGCATGTCACGGTTGAAGGCATCGATGACGTAGTCGCGATACCGCCAGGTGAAATTGCGATCGTCGTCGCGCTCATAGCCTTTGGTCTCGGCGTAGCGTACGACATCCAGCCAGTGACGCGCCCAACGCTCACCGTGCTGTGGCCGGGCCAGTAGATCATCGACGATCAAGGAATAGGCTTCGTCGCTGGGATTCTGCAGGAATGCCGCCTGCTCTTCCGGTGTCGGCGGCAGTCCGATGAGGTCGAGGTACACGCGTCGGAGGAGTGCCACCGGTTCCGCGTCGGACGCCAGCTCGACCTGTGCCGCATGCTGGGCATGAATGATAAATGCATCGATGGGATTGCGGACCCGGCTGCGGTCGGGAAGTGATTCCGTTGGCGGTTGCGGTCGGCTCAATTCCTGAAACGCCCAGTGGGTAATTCCTCCATTGATATCCAGCTCGGCTGCTTCGGCCCCAAAAAGGGCCGAGAGGAGCACCAGGAAGCAGTATATGCGTATTGAAATCATCGGCATCAGGTAAGTCGAAAGGCGACCGTTCTATCCTAAGAAACTACGACTCCAAACGCCGATTATGACGGTCGAAAGCGATGGCTTTGGGTGGGCTCCGAACGCGTTACCCCGACAACCCCAACAAACGTACCCCGGCTCACCCCCGGATCGGGGTGATCGGTCTGGATTGATCGAGGTTAGCCAGCCCGTTATGTTCATGATATTCTCATCGTTTACTTTAAGGCACTTGCAGCGGCGCCCAGCTGAGTCGCAAGATCCTCGAGGCTCTTTGGCCAGGCGGCAAACTCAACCGCATGCGCTATTCGCGGTTTGCCGATCCCATGAACCCCTTCGGCAGGCGCAGGGCGAAGCAAATCGTCCGCCGGTTGGGCATAGACAAAGCGCACGGTCTTCTGGCCATAGGTTTCAGCCAGGCTGGCCGCGTACACCTCGAGTGAAGGGGCGTATCTTGAAGCATCGTTGCCGATATTGTCCTTCCCCGGAATCCAGGCGACGCCCCGAACCGCGCAGGGCGTAATTGGGCTGATGCAGAAATTGTACGTGTGCGTGGGGGTCTCGGTCCGGCTTTCCCATTGGTTGTAATACGGCTGCGGAAAAGGAGGCGACTTTTCCGCCAGTTCAGCCGGGATCTCATCGCCGGCCTTGCGCAGCTTCGCGATCTCCCCGGTATAGGCTTTTACGGCTTCAGTATATTTCTCCACGGCTTGTCTGCAGGAATCGGTATTCGGATAGGCAAGGTTAAGGTCGTCCCGCTCCTTCTCGAAACCCGAAGCTTGCTGCATACCTGCATACGACACCCAGGTCAGGGGCGGGTTTTCTGATCCGAGCGAGACGATGCCGACCGGGACACCCGGCCGGTGGACCTGTGCCGCGAAATGGTAACCCGCCACCGATGGATTGTCCTCGGCTCGATCAAATGCCACCGCCTTCCAGGCGGCCACGTACTTGCCACCTCCGATTTCCATGCGCAGTTTACGCGGGGTTCGAAAGCGCCGGGCATTGGTCTTCATCCTGAACTCACGCACCAGGGGTAAAGGCTCGAGGGTGTTCTGCTCGTCCTTGTTTATCCGGATGACCTGCTCGGACAGGCTGCGTGTTCCGGTCATGATCCAGACATCGCCGACCAGCAGATCCCGAACGATGCGCTCCTCGCCCGCATTGGAACGAATCTCCAGGTCACGCCCGAGGCCGGAAGCGGGCATGGGATCGAGGTGTACTTTCCAGTACTCGAATTCGCCGACTACGGTTTTCTTTTCCTGACCGCCGAAACGCACGGTGATTTCGGACCCGGGAATGCCGTGGCCCCAGACGGGAACCGGCCGTTCGCATTGAATGACCGCGTGGTCACGAAACAGCGTCGCGGGCAGCAGGTAGCTTTTCTTGCCGTATCTGCGTTCCGCATCGGCCTTCGCTGCGGCAACGATCGCGGGATCATCTTCGTTGAACAGGGGCTTCCCGTCGAAAAGTGCGAAGGGCAGGGCCGGCAGACCGGCCCGGTTATACAGGTTGGCGCCAATCGGGCTCGCGCTGTAGGCGTATTGCACGCCGACGGGCTTCGGAACCGCCTGGGAGGTGATCAGAACTTCGTGCTCATTAACAATTAGCGCCTCGGCCGAGTGCCAGACCTTGTCCTTTCCGGCCAATCGGAAGTGCTGAAGCGCTTCACCGGGTGTTTCCCGCGCGGGCTCGACGTAGGCCTTCGGGTCTTGCTTGATGTCAGCCTGCAGGCCCTTGCTGCCCACCATCAGCCCGCCGCCGGGGCCGCGTTGTTCGAACTGCACACGTACTTCAGCGTCATCCACTTTGTGCGAGGTGTAAATCGGACCCACGTAGGCGAGGTCTTTTTTGCCGTACTGATGATGCAGCGCCCAACGCGCCAGTCGTTTGCCGGGATCCAATTTGTTGTAATAGTGGATCCCGGTCGGCCGCTCGGAATTCAAGTCGTGCTGGGCAACCATACCTACGTTTTTATTGTTCAGGAAAAACAAGGTCTGCGCCTCGCGAAGATCGGCAAAGCCGACGTTGTCCGGATTGGGTTCGCCGTAGCACTGCAGCTGGGTAAAGTAGAACGGCATATCCGGCCGGCCCCAGTGAAGGCGCCAGCCATTGATCAAGGCCTCCATTTTCGCTGCATAGATTTTTCCGTCATCAGCGTTGCTTTCCCCCTGGCACCAGATGGCCCCGCGAATCGCGTAGGGGACCAGGGGAGCGATCTTGTGATTGTACATCCGGCTCGCGCCTTTCCATTCCTCGGCGATGCCGGGCAGCTGCGGTCGTGGCAAAGCTTGACCCCCTCGCTCGATCAATTGTGCGCTCTCAACCTGCCAGGCCTTGAGCTCCTCGTAATACCGTTCGTACGCCGCCTGCCCCTCGGGTGTGCCGGGATCACTCTCCTGGATTTGCCGGGCGATGTCCTGTAGCATGGGATGATCGGAAAAGCCCTCGCGGGCCGCCCAGGTTTCGACCGGAGTTGCGCCGTGGGTGCTGCGCACGATGCCGATGGGGACCTGCAGCTCATGGTGGAGATCGTATGCGAATGCGAGCGACAGGGCCGAAAAGCTGCTGGCGCTCCGGGAGCTCTTCCATCCCGCTTCGGAAGCGACTCGACTGCGCAGGAACAACGACGAGCCCATGTCGGCGTTGTACTCCCGGATGGGCACTTCTTTTTCAGCCCTTTGCAAATCGCTTGCGATTTTCGCACACTTCGACTTGCCCGCGAGCCAGTCCATGTTCGACTGCCCGGAAGAAAACCAGACTTCGCCGACCAGGATGCCTTTGCGGGTGATCGCCTCACCTGCACTGCTCACCTTCAGCTCGCGCTCCACGGCCGACGCGTCCAGCACATTGAGGTTGAGCATCCATTTGCCCCTGGTGTCAGCGGTGGCCGATTTCGCCTGATCTCCAAAATGGACGGTGACCGTGTTGCCGGGTTCTGCCCATCCCCATACCGGGACCGGCATCCCGCGCTGGAGAATCGCGTTGTCCAGGAAGGGGGAGCCTAATTCGAGACTCGCAGCGGTTGCGGAACTGATTCCCATACCGCCCGGCACAACCAGTGCCAGCACTCGAATAAGGTAGAATAGGTGCTTTGCGTTCATGTCGGTCATCATGGGCGGGTGCGCGGCGTCACACAAGCGTCGGTATTCTTGTTTTTGCGTGAATAGTGCACTTTTAATGCGACACCTGGCAGGACTGAAGGCCTATGGGGAAATCAACCTGCACCCCATCTCCTTGCCGTATCGGACCGCGGGGTATATGAATAACGGAGATGTGTGCACCTGTACAAAGGATCCCGATCATGACGATGAGCCGACTGTTTTTACTGCTGCTACTTTTTTGCTTACCCGTATTTGCTGAACCGCTGGCACTGACCCTTCAGCAGCGCGATGCCAAGACCGGAGACGTGACCACCGAAGACGTCTCCTGGGATCCCGCCAAGACCGCAGTTGTTATCTGCGATATGTGGGACGAGCACTGGTGTAAAGGGGCCACCCGCCGGGTCGCGGATATGGCGCCTCATATGAATCGCGTGGTCAGTAAACTACGTGACCAAGGAGCCCTCATTATTCATGCTCCGAGTGGTACGCTGGATTTTTACCGCGATCATCCGGCACGAAAAAGCGCGATGAATGCCTTGAAGATCGAAACCCTTCGACCCCTGAGTCGCTGGTGTAGCCTGGACGTAGACCGGGAACAGAACTTGCCCATTGATGATTCAGATGGCGGCTGCGACTGCGAGCCCCCATGCAAAACGCGCAATGCCTGGTCGCGGCAGATTGCCGTTATTGAAATTAAAGACTCCGACGCGATTACGGATAGCGCAGAGGCCTTCTACTTGATGAAAGAACGAGGGGTTACCCATGTCATTGTCATGGGCGTTCATACCAACATGTGTGTGTTGGGGCGCCCGTTCTCCATTCGCCAGATGGTGTATCAGGGACAGCAGGTCGTGCTGATGCGCGACATGACGGATAGCATGTACAACTCCCGTAAATCCCCCTTTGTACCTCATCATCGCGGGACGGAACTCGTGGTCGAGCACATCGAAAAATATTGGGCGCCGACCATCACCTCGGCACAGATTCTCGGCGGAGCGCCCTTCCGCTTTAGGGACGACAACCGAAAGTAAGGCCTGCGCGAGCTGCGCGTTGACGTGGTCGGTCCATCAGGCAGATGTGCAGGATTCGCTGATGAAATCCGCGGGCGCTACTTTTACACGGTGTAATTCCGTTCATGATGGGACGGTGGGTCCGGTCGTTTCAGGAAGTGGTTCCGCCGTTTTACGAGCGGATATATTTGGCTTCGATGAAGGGACCCAAGGGGCCTAAGCATAGGTTCATTAGATCCCTTTAGTCCCTTAAACCATCAGCTGTTCTATCGCCCCGACTTGATCCAGCTTCTTGCGCGACATGTCCAGATCGAGATCGCCGTAATGGCTGATCGGATTGCCATGCGCATTGAGTAAGGTGGTGTACCAGTTCCCGATGGTCTTGTGACCTTCCGTTCCATGATTCGGGAGTCGGATATATCGACCCGCCATGTCCAGCTTCACCTGGTCGCCCGCGAGGACGATGAAGGGTGCTTCGGTTCCCTGACTGTGATGTCCCTCACCATTTTCCGGGAAGTACATCACCACGGTATGGTCGAACAGGCTGCCCTTGCCTTCGGGCACCGCCTTGAGCCGCTCGACGATCTGCGCGACCTGCTGCATGTGACCGACGCGAATTTTCTCGCGAACCACATCTGCAGAAACCCCACTGTACCCGCCGTTGTGGCCGAGCTCATGAATCGAAATGTGATCGCCCTCGTTGCCGGGGAGACCTTTGATAGGGGTAGACAACTCGTCAATGGTGTAGGTCACGACATTGGTCAGGCCCGTGGTCAGTGCGGCAATGAGAATGTCCGTAAAGGCTTTTTGTTTTTCGGGCGTACTCGCATTCGGTCCGCCATTCGCGTGAAGGTTATCCATTTCAGGGAGATGCTTCGCAAGGACGTCGGATATCGTCACCAGCTTTTTATTTCGAGCACGTATGGCTTCGATGGAGTGGATGTGATTGCTGAGCTTGAGTTTCTCGTGGCCCTGCAACACCTTCGCCTTAAAATCCTCTTCGCCCTGTAAAAACTGCAGCATCGCATTGTCTGAATCCACCGCACTCGGATTGGTGACGGATTTGAACAGTTCGTTATAGGCCGTTTGTGGATCGGCGTAGCAGTAGTTGCGTTGATGCGGCGCCGGTGCGGAGTATCCAGAAACAATCCCGGTGCGAAACGAGCTGTACGACCCGGTCAGCGAGAGTTCGACGTGGCCGAAGGGAGAGGGGAATAAATTGGCCAACTCGAAATCGATGGTGGCGCGTTTGATGCCGCTCAAGGAATTGCGGCCCGACTTGTAGGCGCCCATCACCGACGAATAGGACCAGTGACCATTTTCACTCATCTTGCAGGAAAGGCCCTGGAGAATGCTCAGGTTTGCCTTGTGGCTTTCCAGCGCCTGCATCCAACCGGGCAACTCGTGCTGGTCCAGATCCACTTCCAGGACTTCCTTCTTGCCGTCCGCCGCTTTTTCCTGGTCTGAAAACGTGGGGAGCGCCAGCTCGTTCGGACGAATGCCATTGGACTTGCGAATAAACACAAAGCGGGTCGGCGGGGTGCTGCTCGAACCGGCGGCAAAAAGGTTGGGCACCGCACCCGGCAGCGCCAGTGCGCCGGCTCCGAGCATGGAGGTCTTCACAAAATCTCGTCTGGTATGCATAACGGCGTTTCCTGTTTTCGTAGCTTGGGTCTCCGACCCGACGAATTAAATCCGCGTCAGGTCGGAGACCCCAGCTGCGTTCTATTTGCGGTATATAAAAGAATCTGAAGTTAAAAGAGATACAATCAGCGCATCAAAGCTACCGCTACTTTGGAGGTAGGCCTTATCCGCCTCGATCAGGGTTTCCGAATCGGACAGCACTTCGTTGCGGCCCATAAAATAACGAAAGGCGTGGCGGATGATCGACTGGCGCACGCGATCGGATTTCGTGAGGCGCTCGGCCAGGTCGATCGCGTCCGCCACCTCCCCGTCCAGCGCCGGATCGCCGGTGCCATCGAGGTATCCCCGGGCATTCACCGGCAGGGTTTTATACACGTCGCGCAGGTCTTCATACACCCCGCCTTTGTCCGGACTCTTTTTGACCAGGTTGTCCGGATGCTCGAGGGATTCTTCGCGGCGATAGCGTCCAAAGTCATCATACAATTCAAACGCGTAGCCGAGGGGATTCATCCGTTGATGACACTTCCAGCAATATTCGGTTTCGGTGACGCCCACCAGGCGATCGCGCAAGGTCTTGTGATGGTCTTCCGGGATGACCGCCTCTACGGTAATGGGAATGTCGGGAACCGTGCCCGCCAGGAGTTTCTCGCGAACCCACTTGCCCCGTATGACCGGGTCGGTTTCGGTATTCTGCGCGTGTGCGATCAACCAGGCGGGATGAGTGAGCATACCTTTGCGATGCGCAACCGGGGCGGGTTGCACGGAAGGGTAATTCCAGTTGTCCAGTTCGATGTTGAAGAAGCGCGCGACCTCGGGTGACCGCAGCTGCATGCCGGCGCGGGTCGCTGCATTGTAAAGCCCATGGGCGGGAAAGGATACGAAAGGCGCGGCAGCGGTCTGACCCTTGTCAAAACGCGCGGTAAAACTGGTCATCGCGGTTTTAAACTCCCGGATCGAGTTGCGGCGTCCGGCGGATGCGAGATTTTCGACATCGACGCCCCGCATCTTTACCTCTTCGAGAAAAGCCGAGTGAGCGATGAGGTCCTCCTGTTCGAAATTCTCCCAATCCAGGTCCTTGAAGTAATCGTAAATTTTCCGAATGCGCTCAGACGAAGCGGTCATGGCTTCGTTGTCTCCAGAATGATAGACGTAAAACGAGTCAGTGCTGAGTAGTTCCTCGAAGACCTGCGTGTCCTTTTCCAGGATATGATGGACCAGGCGATCGGCCTCTCCCACCAACCGGCCCTTCGCGTTGTCGTAGTTGCTGCCAAAGCGCTTGTTGTCCTTAAAGATTGGCAGCATCTTCGGGTAGCCAAAAAAGTCGCGGAAGAATCGGAGTTCGCGAATCGGCATCGCGGTAATGCTCGCGGTCAGCTGGAGGCGCTGCACCCCCTCGTCGATCACGTAAAATTGATCCCGCTTCTTCAGCATGCGCTGAACCTCACGACGATAATCTTCGCGTGTGCTGAGCTCGCCATTCTTGACCGCCTCAGCCAGTTCCTTATCCGGACTGCTGTCGGTCAGCGCATAGGCCAGCGCATAACTTGCATCGCGCGGCGAAAGCATTTTCCGTCCAGATGCATCCGCATCCCCTTGACCAAATTCCTGCCGATACACGAACTCCGATTTCAGCAGGAGGGTTTGAATCAGCTTCTCGATTGCGGCAGGATTTCCGAGGCTTTGGATGTAGGTGTGTGCGAGCGTCGCGTACTTGTCGGTTTCTTCTGTCGTGGGGGAGTGCTCCAATATTTTGACAAACAGCTGCTCCACCAGAGCCCTTACCCATTCGTCGTCGGGAGGCCCGGCATCCATGCGCTCCTGCTTAAATCCCGCATCCCAATCCGCCATACATTTGCGAATGACCTCGTTGTAGCGATCGCCTTTTTTACGATGCCGGGTGAGCGCATCCGTAAGTACCTTCATTTCCGCTTCCTGCGGCGGACGGTATGCGGGCAGCTTATGCTTTTCCTCATAACGATGCTGTTTAATCTGGCCGCGGAACTCTTCCAGATACCCCGCGAGAAAGGTCAGCCGCGTCTGAATCTTTCGTCCGTCGTGGCCGTGGTTAAACCATTCGCGCTCGCATCTCTTGATGAGTTGCTCATCGCTGTCGCCTTCGCGTTGGAGTCGTTGCATGCTGTGGAAGATCAGGATCAGCTCCTGGGTGCCCGGGTTGGCAGCATGAAAGGGGGACTTCTTGTTGTCGCTCTCCACCGGCGGCTTGATTTCAATCGGAACGAAAACCGGCAGCAGGGCCTCGTGTTCGTCAGCGTATATTTCCTCGAGCACGGTTTCAATAAAGGTGCCCAGAAAGGTTTCCCGTGATGCGCGTAGCTTTTCCTGCTCCCACTCCTGGTGCATGATCGCCTCAATCGCGGGGAGATAGCGCGTATCCC
>JBLIND010000017.1:0-35803 GCA_047639095.1 Candidatus Omnitrophota bacterium
CCTGTTGGGGCCATAATTCACCTGATCCCCAAAACCCCAGGGCGGGCCGTGGGTCACCAGCACATCGGTATCGTCCGGAATGAGGGCCCATTTTCGGGCAATGTCCTCGCCCCGCTTCAGGTTAAATGCCCAGTCGTAAAACCGGGGTTGCCAGGGACTGCCATATATTTTCACCCCGTCGATACAGGCATAATCATCGAGAAGATAGGCGGCTTGGGTGATCATTTTTGCTGCGCGTGCGGGTTCACGCTCGAAACAAAAATCGTGGTTGCCGGCGATGACGATTTTAAGCGGGTGGGACAGGGTACCGAGCCAGTGGTTAAAAGAGGCGACCTGTTCCCACTCGCCTTCATTGGTGAAGTCCCCGGCATGGATGAGTACATCGCCCTCCGGAACGATGACCGAATCGTGCAGACCGTGGGTGTCACTGATACAGACTATTTTCATCGACTTCGTTAAGCTCCCCTACGTACATGGTCCGGTATCAACTGGCCGCTTGCACGTCTTCGTCTTGCTTGGCCAATCCCTCTGCGACAAAACCCAAGAGTTCGGCGGTGGTAAAGGGCTTGTTCAGCAACTCCACCTGGTCATGCGGGAAGTCACGCTCACGAATGGCTTCACCGGTATACCCCGACATGTAGCGCACCTTTAAACCGGGTTGTTCCTGCTGCAGTTCACGCGCGACGATATGCCCATCGGTATCGGGCAGGATCACGTCCGTGAGCAGGAGGTCGATCTGCTTCCCATACTGACGCGCGAGGCGTAAGGTTTCCGCTCCGTTCTCCGCCACGACCACCTGGTAGCCCGCATGCTCCAGCATGCTGACGGTCAACTTCCGTACGGCATGATCGTCTTCACAGACGAGAATCAATTGTCCGTCACCCCGTATGGGTTCGGCGATCACAGAGGCGGTGGCCACTGGCAAGGGCTCTACTGTGGCGGCGCCAGCGGGCAGATAGACGCGGAAGGTGGAGCCCTCTCCAACCGTACTCTCCACGTCGATGCGCCCCTGCAGCTTCTGCACGATGCCATAGACGGTGGACAACCCGAGACCGGTTCCATTGCCATGCGACTTGGTGGTGAAGAACGGATCGAAGATGCGGTCGAGAAGCGTATCGTCCATCCCACAGCCGATATCGACCACCTCGATCAGGGCATAGTCACCGGGCGGCAGCGAGCCTTCGCTTGCCTGTTTCTGGGTGTAAGGCGAGGCGTGGATCCCCAGTATTCCCCCTTGCGGCATGGCATCGCGTGCATTCACAGCAAGATTCACGAGAATCTGTTCGATGAGCCCCGCATCCCCACGCACATTGGGCGCAGCGGAATCGATGCTCACCTCCAGTTTCACATCTTCGCCGAGCAGGCGCAGCAGCATTTGCTGGACGTTTTCCACCAGCAGATTGATATCCAGGCTGACCAACTTGAGATCCTGTTTGCGACTGAACGCGAGCAACTGGTGGGTGAGTCTGGTCGCCCGCTGAGCCGCCTGTTCGATTTCGGATAGGTTGTCCTCCATTTCCACTTTATCCAGCGGGGACCCCTCGAGGTTCATGCGAGCCAGCTCGACATGGCCCACCACAGACGTGAGCAAATTGTTAAAATCATGGGCAATCCCACCGGCCAATCGGCCCAGCGCTTCCAGGCGCTGGCTATGGTGTAGCACCGTTTCCATCTCCATGCGTTCCTTTTCCGCCTGGACCGTCGCCTGTTGAGCTGCTGCGTAACTTGCATGCAACATGCCGACCACCATGGGCACGAGCAGGCCGCCGATCAACACCAGTCCGAGCGCCCAGGGGGTCGCGGCCGCCCGCAGGTCCTTCTCGACGAGGTCCAAGGGGGTGTGCACAACCAACATCGCATCCAGGACTTTAAAATGTGCGTACCCAACCAGCTGCGCGTGGCCGCGTCGATCCAAATTCTGCCCGGCCCAATCCCCGCCGGCCTCCAGCAGCTCGCCGACGTTCGACCAGAACTCCGATTCTATTTTCACCTGGCTGACGTCCAGCCCAATCGCTTTTGGCACCTTGGTGTGAATCGTAATGTTGCCCGGCTTCTCAATTAAACAAAGATAACTGCCCTCGATCTGCGGCGTGGTTTGCGACCAGGCCGCCACCAGATCTTTTCGCAAATCATCCGGATCCGCCAGACCGCCGCGTTCTTCTGTTTCGTGAACGGCGTGAGCATTCAAAATGCGCGCGAGCATCAGGTTATTGTGGGCGATCGAGTCCAGCATGCGGTTTCGACTCGCGCCATAGGCCCAGTAACCGAGTGCAAAACAGGACAGGGTGGTAAAGCATCCGAGGAGTACGGCCATTCTGGCCAGTCGGCGGGTCGTACTCGTACAGGTTGGCGTTCGGCCTTTATTGAGCAGATCGGTGACATACAGCACCGCGATAAAAGCCATGATACTGATGCCCAAGCCGGGCAGTTCACTCAAGTGGGATTGAAAAGCGATGTCTACGACTGGATGGGCCTCGTACACCTTGAAAAAGGAAACCAAGATGCGTGCAAGCATCAAACCGAGGAGGGCAGTCAAGAACACCAGCTTCCGATCGCGTAGCTGGAACATCTTGATACTCGACCAGACCAGGGAACTGGTCGTGAGCAAAATAGAGGTCAGGAGAATGACGCTCATGGCGTATCCCCCGACCAACATTTACAACGATCAAAATACATCATACCCAAAAGCATACTGAAGCTCCCGCCCATCCCGCCGATTTTGGAATCAAGGCCCCTCTACTCAAGACGCTATTCTCAAAAGGAGACAAAGCCAGTATCTCTATCAGATACCGAGCTCAAAGTTAAGTTTTAAGCTGTGGCGCTGAATATGACGTCTGCCGGAAGGCGGGACAAAGCGTCATACCGAACAAATAGCGGTCATAATAAGGTTTGAAATCGGGTTTTCCGATGATCGGAAGGTTTTCGGAAAACCGTTCCGATCATCGGAACGGCTGAAAAACCCCTATCCACCTGCATATTCGACCGTAGGCATGATTAAAGGTGCTTTCAGATCGACGGTAAAAATCCTCACAGGGTACAAGTAGCTATGGACGAATACGAATTTTTGGACCCTTTATTAAAACCGCCTCACGCCGACTTCCGGAGTGGCATGGTGGCGATTGTCGGATGCGCGAACGCAGGCAAATCCTCGTTGATGAACAAAATCCTCGAGGAGAAGGTCAGCATTGTGAGCCCGGTGCCCCAGACGACCCGGAATTTGATCCGGGGGATTTATACCGATGGCGACCGCCAGCTGGTCTTCCTCGACACCCCGGGATTGCACACGGAGTTTGGCAGCCTGGGCAAGATCATGAACTCGACGGCTAGGAAGTCGATCGAAGGGTCGGATGCGATTCTGTATGTGATCGACGGTTCGATGAAGCCGCAACAGAAGGATGAAGACTGGATGGAGCGGCTGGCGAATGAGCGAATGCCCCTGGTCTTCGCAGTGAACAAGCGGGACTTGAAGGATTTCCGGATCCTGGCCTACCGCAACCTCTGGGAGAAAAAGTTCGAGAAGGAAAACAAGCCGATCTGGATTGAGACCTCTGCGGTCACCGGCGACGGCCTGCCGGAGCTGATGGATTTCCTCGGCAAACAGGTACCTAAGGGTCCGCTTTTGTTTCCAGAGGAAATGCTGACGGACTTCCCCAAAAAGCTGATCATCTCGGACATGGTGCGCGAGCAGTTTTTCCAGGTGTTGCGCGACGAAATTCCCTACAACATCGCGGTGTGGATCGAGGATGTAAAAGAGGATGGGGATACCTGGCTGTGCATGGGAACGATTTACGTGCGGACGAATTCCCAGAAAGGGATCGTCATCGGAAATAAGGGGCGCCTGTTGAAACGGGTAAAGGACAACGCCAGCAAAGAGCTGGAAGAAATCTACGAGAAGAAGTTCAAGATGGACCTGCACGTGAAGGTCGAGAAGGACTGGCAGAAGAACTTCTGGATTCTCCGCCGCCTGGGCTACGCCTGATCGCTTTAACGCGATGGACATAAAAAAAGCGGGCTCGAGAGCCCGCTTTTTTCGTTCGAAGGGTGAAGGCCCTTACTTCATGGTCCGTCCGGAAATCCCTTTGGTTCCCTTCGTGATCTCGCGAGCAACGCCCTTCGGACGAAGCTTGCGGACTTCCTTACCGGCCGCCCACATTTCGGAATTACCAACCGCATCCAGCTCCTTGGCCAGGCGTTCCTTGTAGTCTTTACGACCGCAGGAGCGCATCACGCGACGGGCTTCATCGCCGGACTTAACCGACTTGTACAGGTCGCGGAAGACCGGAAGGGTGGCTTTCTTGAATTTCGGAGCCCAGTCGAGTGCGCCGCGCTGGGCGGTGGTCGAACAATTGGCGAACATCCAGTCCATGCCGTTTTCGTCGACGAGGCGGATCAGGCTCTGGGTGAGCTCTTCAACCGTTTCGTTAAACGCTTCGGAAGGCGAGTGGCCGTTTTTGCGGAGCACTTCATACTGCGCTTCCATCACACCCGCGAGGGCGCCCATGAGAATCCCGCGCTCACCGGTGAGGTCGCTCATTACTTCCTTCTCGAATGTGGTCGGGAAGAGGAAGCCGGAACCGATACCGATGCCGACGGCGATCGCGCGCTCTTCTGCACGACCGGATGCATCCTGGTATACGCCGTAGCTGGAATTGATGCCGGCGCCATTGAGGAAGTTTCGGCGCACGTTGAGGCCGGAGCCCTTGGGGGCAACCAGTACCACGTCGATGTCCTTGGGCGGATGGATCTTGGTTTCTTCGTGGAAGACAATACCAAAGCCATGCGAGAACATGAGGGCATCGCCCGGGCTGATGTTCTTCTTTACCGTGGGCCAGAGGGCCTTCTGACCCGCATCGGAGATGAGGAACTGGATGATGGTGCCGCGCTGAACCGCTTCTTCGATGGAGAAGAGGTCCTTGCCGGGTACCCAGCCGTCCTTGATCGCCTGCTTGTGATTGCGGCAGCCGATGATGACATTCAAGCCGTTGTCTTTCATGTTCAAAGCCTGAGCCGGCGCCTGAACACCATAGCCGATGACGGCGATGACTTCCTTCTTCAAGACCTTGCGGGCTTTCGCCAGCGAAAATTCTTTACGGGTAACGACGGTTTCTTTCACGCCGCCAAAATTGATTGTAGCCATAGTTTCTAACTCCTGAGTTGGTTTTTAAGAGGGTGCTGAATATGCGAGGAACCTTTGACAGGTCAACCGGATAATGGATAAAAATCCAGGAAACGAACGTTTACCTATACGCTAAGCATCGCTATACTCGGTGGTAACAGCAAAAATAAATTATGCATACGCCGCCTTGGAAACCAAAGGGTCTGGCTTCTCATTCTGAAAGGGTATGGCTTCTCATTCTGAAAGGGTATGGCTTCTCATTCTGAAAGGGTATGGCTTCTCGTTCTGAAAGGGTCTGACTTCTCGTTCTGAAAGGGTCTGATATGCTGGGATGCTGTCGACCCCTACAAAGGACAAGCCTGCGGTCCAGCGCAAGATCTGGACCCGTGAAGAGTACGATCGTTTGATCGCGCTCGGCGGCCACCCCTGCGATTCCCGGGTGCAGTTGCTCAACGGAGAACTCTGGGATATGTCGTCACAAGGACCACGCCATGCTTACGTCATCCACACCCTGAATCGGATCCTGCAAAGGCTGATCCCAGAGCAAAGCGACCTACTTTTGCTCTCGCAGTTGCCCCTCGCCCTGAGTGAGCATTCTGAACCCGAGCCCGATTGCTCGATTGTTCGCGCGGAGGCCAAGGTACTCGCGGGGAAGACCCATCCCACCAGCGCCGAGCTGGTGATTGAGGTATCCGACACCAGCCTGGTATTCGACCAGCAAACTCAAAAAATCCGTCTATGCCGCGGCAGGCGTTTCCGAGTATTGGATTGTCGATCTGAAAGAAGACTGCATGTGGGTACATCGCAAGCCGGAAGGGGAAGACTACGTCGAACGGACCGTACACACCCGATCCGAAACGATCTCACCCCTCTGCCTGCCGGAGGCACACATCGCGATTGCCGACTTTATTCCCGAAGTCTGAGGGGGGACGTAGACGGAATTTATTCCGTCTACAAGGAGACGGTTCAAGCTACAGTTCCATCAATCCAGCTTGAGCTGGTCCTCGATCCCCAGGGGGGTGTAACACTTTTTCACGGTCATATACGCGGACACGGCGATGGTGGTGATCGCGGTCAGCTGGATAAACTGGGAAGCGC
This sequence comes from Candidatus Omnitrophota bacterium, assembly GCA_047639095.1. GTDB lineage: Bacteria > Verrucomicrobiota > Kiritimatiellia > SS1-B-03-39 > UBA6053 > JAPYUI01. The sequence continues at coordinate 6,215 of JBLIND010000017.1, forward strand.
TCGCAGAGATTTTGCCGGCCTGCTGGGCGGTCAGCGCGATGATCAGGGCGAACTCGCTGGCCTGGCCGAGGCGGAGACCGATTTCTTTGGAGAAGGTTTCCGTCTCGCCCATGCGGGCGAAGATCAGGCGATACACCCAGGGCCGGAGGATGAGGATGGAGGCGCTCACGATGATTCCGGGCAACCAGAGGGTGATGGACGTGGCCACCGATAAATCCAGCCCGGCACCGAGGGCGAAGAAGAAGAGCATGAGAAAAAAATCTCGCAGGGGTTTGAGTTCTTCGTGCACCCAGAGCGACAGCTTGTTCCGCGCGAGGCTGACCCCGGCGACAAAGGCGCCGATCTCGTACGACAGCCCGATGTTCTTGGCCATAAGGGCCATTCCGAGGCACCAGCCGAGATAGAGAATATTCATCATCTCCAGGTAGTGCTTGGACGAGTCGACCATTTTGCGCAGGACATACCGCTCGAAGAGCAGGGCCAGCACGATGAGGAGCACCGCCCGGCCGATAATGTTTACCACCGTGAACAAGGGCGTATTTTCACTCCCGGTAGCGGTGATGAACATGATGACGACCACCGCGAGGATATCCTGAAGGACCAGGATACCCACGCTCAAACTGCCCATGCGCTTGTGATGCAGGGTGCGGGTCGGCATCAGCTTAACGATGAGAATGGTACTGGAAAAGGTGAGGGCGATCGCGGCGAGGATCGATTCACCCCAGCCATACCCGAAGAGTTTCATCACGATCACCACCGGTAAGCTGGAAACCACCCCCCCGAAGGCGGTCGCGGAAAAAATCAGCTTGAACTCGGCGATCAACTTGTGTGGTTCGAGCACGAGGCCGGCGAGAAAAAGCAGCAGGGTCACGCCGATATGCGAGATACTTTCGATGGTTGCGGCGTCATCCACCAGGCCGAACACGGAAGGTCCGGCGCAAATACCCACAATCAGATAGCCGAGAATGATCGGCTGATGCACACGGGTGCAAAACCAGCCAATCACGGCCGAACAGACCACGATCAGCCCGATATCATGAAAGGGATCACTCATAGTGACATGCTTGGCGAATACAATGCATCCGGTCAATCTCCGCTTCTATAATACACGGGGTCAAGCGCTACAGATGCCGTGAATCCGCCAGTGCGGTATGTATTTCCTTCTTCCATTGGCTTATACTAATCCTATAGGAATGCAGCGGGGGCGGGGATGTAAATGGTCATGAAAAAATTAATCGTTATAGGGCTCATATGCTTCGCAGGCATCGCCACCGGCCAGACCGATCTGGCGGATGAGTTCGCGCTGGCCGAGCTGAAGCTCCTGGTGAAAAAGTCCTGGGAATTTTATCTGAAAGAGGAACTGGCATCGCGCGATCCGCGAAAGGATGATTCCTTTGAGTGGTTTGCGCTGGCGGCCCTCCGGGCGAATCCCGGGAACGCCAACGCGGTGACCAACCTGGTGAGCAGTTACCTGCTGGACAATCACTTGGTCCTCGCGGTGGCCGCCGCGGAATATGCCGATGCCCTGGGTAAGGCCGCTTTTCATCCCACCATCGACGAATTCAGACAAAGTTATGAAGACTGGCTGAAGCGCGACGATTCGGAGGTGATCAACCTCGGGCAGTTGGATGTGATCCAGGCCGCACGCCAACGAAAGAACACGATCGTCACCCCGGAATATTATGCCGCGGTCATCCCGCGCCTGCGCGGCCTGCTCCAGGAGCCGGGGGCCACCCTGCCCGTTCTGTTGGAGCTGGCCTTTGCCTATAACCAGCTCGACGAACCCCAGATGGTCTGCATGTTGACCGCACTGATCCTGAAATCGGAACCCCTGCATAAATCCGCACTTCCCATGCACATGGCCAGCCTGCTCGTCCTGCAGGAACGACGCATCTCGACGCACACCATCCGAAACTACCTGAACATGAAGAATCTCGGTAAAGGGTATTACTCAAAACTGAGTCATTGGTGCCTGGATTTGAAGCTGCGTTACGAGGCTAAACAGTTCCTCGAAGCCTGGGTGAAAGCCGAACCCACCAATCCGGAAGGGTGGGAGATGCTGGGTCAGATCCTGGTAAGCGAACGCGATTATCAACCGGCCCTGGTGGCATTTACCCGGGCGGTGAAGGCACCGGATCACCCCCCGAGCATCTACCTTCGTCTGGCGGAGCTGGCCTCACTGAAAGCCGACATGCCGGGCATGGAAGCCTGGTTGTCGCGCTACCGGAAACATGTGGAGCCGGCAGCCTTCGAGGAGGTGCTCGAGCAGAACCGTTTTAAACGTTTCCCTGAGCTCCGGGAACGACTGGGGATGAATCGATGAGATGGATCCTCCTGATGTGGGCGCTCACCCTGGGCCTGTTTGCGGCCGAAGAGAAAACAGCCCCGGAATGGCGCGGCCTGGATGAGCTCTTTGCCCCGCCCTTAACTGCATCGGAGCTGGAGACCTTGATGGATCAACAACGGGTGTGTTTTCTTCGCCTGTACCGCCGCCCCGACGACATGGACAATCTCGTGAATATCGCGGAGATCCAACTCAAGCTGGGTCGCTTTCCCCTTGCGGCCGATTATGCGCAACGGCTGATGCAGCGTGACCCCTCCCAGAAAAAGGCCTTCCGTATTTTTGTGCAATCGATCTATTTTTCGGGCCGATACTCTCTCGTTACAGCCCTGCTGGATCGTGCGATCAAGCTCGGTTTTGATGATCCGGTGAATCGGCTGTTGCTGGTGGAGATGCTGGTGCGAGCGGGCGACCCGGAGCGCGCGTCCGTTCAGCTGGTCCGGGTGCTGGCCGAGCTCGACACCGAGCGGACCGGCCTGGACCAGACCGAACTGATACGCATCAAAATCCATGCGCTCCGAAACCAGGCCGAACTGTATCGGCACTTGGGTCGGTTTCCGGAACGTGAAGCCTGTCTCGATCTGCTCGAGACGCTCCGGACCAAAAAATGAGCGCGGCCGCCCTGCGCATCTGCCAGCTGCTGCTTGGGCTGGTGGGCATCGTACAGGCCGCGCCTCTGGAAGGTCCCTGGTATACCGGCAGCAATCGGGGAACCCCCAACCTCTCCGCCACAAATGCATCGGCGTTTACCTGGGGCAGTGTCTCCGGAGCGGCGGACACCGCGAATACGGGAGCGCTCTGGCAAAACATGCCGGGCATCTCCCTGACCAACGACTACCAGTTTGTCCGCTTTGCCTTTGCCTTGAATCCGCATCAGGTCCCGACCGGGGGCAGCATCGCATTGCGGTTTGGCCTGTTTGACCACATGAACAGTCTGCGCACGGAGAACCTGGATGGCGTGAACACCGACAACGCCTTTCTGCCGTATCGCGGGTATTGGACCGGACGCAACCTTGCCGGCACCTCCAGCGCACAGATCGGTGTCCGCACCGGCGATGCGACGAATCCGCTGTCCTCCACCGGCACCAGCACCCTGCAGGCGATCAGCCGCGCCGGCACGGTTACCCAGACCGGTGTCTGGTATGAAGCCTCCTTTCGCATCCTGCGTGAACCCGACGATGCGCTGCTCCTGACCTCCATTCTGGATGGCGTTACCAACGAAGTGCGTACGACGAACCTGAGCCCGGAGCTGTTCAATTTTGTCATGATCCAGAACACCTCGGCCTCGGGAGTAGACGGGCTGGACGTCACCAACCTCGTGGTGGAAACGGGCTTTGTAACGCCTCCGACACCGGATCCCCCAGTCGACTTGAGCACCCGCCCGAACGTGTTGTTCATCTGTGTGGATGATCTGCGCCCCGAGACGGGGGCATACGGGGAGCAGCATATGATCACCCCGCACCTCGATCGCCTGGCGCAGGAAGGGCGCTTGTTTCAGAACCACTTTGTGCAGTCCCCCACGTGTGGGGCTTCGCGTTATGCCATGCTCACCGGTCGACGTTACGGTCCGACGGACAGCGGAAATCGCAACAACAACACCCTCTTGAATCGCGCCCCGACCAGCCTCCCGGCGGAGGCCTGGTCGATTCCAGATTTGTTTCGCCGGGCGGGGTATCAAACCGTTGGCCTGGGCAAGATCGGACATACGGCGGATGGCTATAACTATGGGACGACCTTGTCGGCCTATCCAGCCAACCTGGTTCCGGAGATGCCTTTTTCGTGGAGTGAACTGATCATTCCCCCGAGTTTCATCAGCAAGTGGGGAACGGGATGGAAGGCCTTCTTCGGCTATGCAGACGGGTCGTCCCGGACCCCCGGGACTTCACCTCCTTTTGAAATTGGCGACCCGCAGCTCCACCGCGCGCCACTTTACCCGGATACCGATATCGCAGATACGGCGGTGCAGAAATTGATGAGCTTCGGCACGAATCGCTTCTTCATGGCCGTGGGTTTTTATAAGCCCCACCTGCCGTTTAATGCACCCAAGGCCTTTTACGATTTATACGATACGAACAGCCTGCCCTTCGCGCCGTTTACCGGGACCTCCATCGGGATCGATAGCCGAACCAACAGCCAGAGCGGAGAGCCCGTGAATAATTACGGTCATCCGGCCTCGGAATCCGGCTGGGCCAACCAGGAAAAAACCTTCTATCATGCCCAACTGCGCCACGCGTATTTTGCCTGCGTCAGTTACATGGATGCCCAGGTGGGCAAGGTGCTGGATACGCTGGATGAAACCGGCTTGAGCACGAATACGGTCGTGGTGGTCTGGGGCGATCACGGCTGGCATCTCGGGGATAATAACCTCTGGGGCAAACACACGATGTTTGAACGCGCGGCACGATCGGCCCTGATTATACGGACGCCCCAGATGCGCTTTCGCGGGTACCCGACACAGGCGCTAACGGAATCGATCGACCTCTTCCCCACCCTGGCCGAGCTGGCGGAGCTGACACCCCCTTCACACCTCGATGGCGAGAGCCTGGTGCCCATCCTGGAGGATCCCAACCATCCGGGAAAGGATGCCGCGATCACCTATTGGCATCCCGCTTCCTCCCTGCGCACCGATCGGTATCGCATGGTGTATTATCACAACGACGATACGGTAGAATTGTTCGATCATCGCCTGGATCCATACGAGCAGACCAATCTCGCCTTCAGCGCCAGCTACAGCAATGTGCTCGTTCAATTGCGGGAACAATCGATTTCGAATACGGTGACCATGCAGGCGGCTCCCGACCACTATCGGACCTGGTTGACGAACTTCTTCTCCACCGTGGAATTGGCAAACGAGGCCTTGGTGGGGCCGCTTGCGAATGCGGATGGGGACCCGTTCGTCAACCTGGCCGAGTATGCGCGCGGACAGCACCCGCGCATCCCCGATGTGGCGCGCGAGCTGCGCCCGGTGGTGACCAACGGCCACTTTGCCGTACAGCTTGAACGCAGCCTGTTGGCGACCGATACCCAGACCACCTTACAGGCGTCAGGCGACCTGGATACCTGGGAGGACATGGATGTCGATGACCTCAGCCATCGCCTGGAACGAACCCAGGTCGGAGAACGGGAATCCTTGATGCTGAAAGGCCCTCCGCTGGATCCGCTGTACCTTCGATTGAAAACGGTGCGACCGTAGCGCTCCGCGATTAACCGATACTTTTAAGCAGGGTGAAGGAGAAGGTGCTGCCGCTGCCCGGCTGGGACTCGACCCAGACATCGCCGTCATGGCGAGCAATAATCCGATGGATAATGGCCAGTCCAATGCCATTTCCGGGATAGTCCGTCGCCGCGTGAACGCGCTGGAAAATGGCAAAAATCCGGCGGTGGTGCTCGCGGGAGATCCCAATGCCCTGGTCGGCCACCGATACCTGCCAATGGCTCCCCGTATCCTTCGCGGAGATGACGACCACGGGAGCTTGATCGGGCTTCGTGTACTTGATCGCATTGCTGATCAGGTTATGCAGAACCCGGGTCATTTGTAACCGGTCTGCAATAATAACCGGCAAGGGTTCCGGTATGATCACTTGTGCATCCGCCTCATCGATGGCCTGGCGAAGGTCGGCGCAGACATCATCTACCACTTCATTGAAGTCGACCTGCACGAAAGGAAGCCCCCGGGTTTTGATACGTGAGAATTCAAGCAGGTTTTCGATCAGATTTTGCCCACGGTTCGCGGCCTGGTCGATATAGCTGAGATATTTCTGGCCCTCGCCAATGATCTGCGAACCATATTCATCGTTCAGCAGAGAGGCAAAGCTTTCGATGGTACGTAAGGGTTCCTTTAGATCATGAGAAACGATGTACGCGAACTGTTGCAGCTCCTCGTTTTTCTTTATCAGCAGCTCATGGGCATCCCGCAAGGAGCGCATGGAAGCTTCCTGCATTTTCTGGGCGCAGAATAAATCGACAAGGATACGGACCTTCGAGCGAAGAATATTCACGTCATACGGTTTGGTGAGGTAGTCCACCGCACCCGTTTCGTACCCCTTGTACTGGAAGACGACTTCCTTGTTTACAGCGGTGATAAAGATGATGGGAATGGAGACAAACCGTTCATCGGTTTTCATGTGACTCGCCATTTCAAAGCCGTCCATATCCGGCATCTGGACATCGAGGAGGACGAGGGCAAATTCCCGTTCTTCCAGCCGGGCGAGGCCTTCGAGGCCGGAGTGGGCGATGACCAGGTTCAGATCTTCGCGCTCAAGCGTCATCTGGAGGCTGATGAGATTTTCGGGGCGATCATCCACGAGGAGAATATTGACCAGGGAATCGACAAAATACCCTGAAGTCTCCTCGTATTGAGCAGCCTCCTTTGTAGTCTCATATTGTAACATCTATCTCCCCTTGATTACCCAATCGGCGGTACCGTACGTCCATCATTAAACATATCATAAGCTGGCCCCATGCCAAAAAGTATTAAATATCACAGGAATTCATGAGGAACGCCCCCTCAACCCGTCAGTAATCGCAAAAAGGCCTTATTTTACTCCGCTGAATCGAACGTGTCGGGAATGTCGAAAAGAAAGGTCGTACCGTGATCCGGAGTTCCCTCCACGCGAATCTCGCCCCCGTGTTGTTCAATGATGCGACGAACGATGGCCAGTCCAATCCCGTTGCCTTCATATTCCGTGTTGGTGTGCAGACGCTGGAAGACATCAAATATTTTACGCCGATAGCCCGGATCGATACCGATCCCATTGTCCTGAACGTAGAAGACCCAGGCATCACCCGCCCGTTTGGCGCCGATGGCAATATGCGGGGTAACCTCGCTGTGGCGGTACTTGATGGCATTCTCGATCAGATTTCGAAACACCTGTCTCAGCTGCAGCCCATCCGCCACCACCTGGGGCAGGGGGTCCACCAGGATCTCGGCATGACTCTCATCGATCGCCGCACGCAGGTCATCCAGGACTTCTTTGACCACCTGGTTGGCATCCGTCGGGCCGGAAATGCCTTTCTGGGTATCGACGCGAGACAGCTGCAACAAGCCATCGACAAGACCCTGGCCCCGATGCACGGCGGCATCGATGAAACGCATGTACTCAACCGCCTCCCCCTGGAAATGGCCAGCATACTCCCGCTGCAGCAGATCAACGAAACTTTCGATGGTCCGCATCGGCTCTTTCAAGTCATGCGATACGACGTACGCGAAGCGGGTAAGCTCCTTGGTTTTATCGAGGAGTTTCTGGTGATCGATTGCGTGCTCGTCCATCTCATTTCGCAGGGCCCGCCGGGCCAGATACAGTTCGACAAAAACTTTTACTTTCGATCGGAGAATTTTGGTGTTGAACGGTTTCGAGAGGTAGTCGACCGCGCCGGATTCGTAGCCCCGTAACTCGTAGCCGGATTCGCGATCCAGGGCGGTTATAAAAATGATGGGAATGTTCTTCAGCGACACATCCTCCTTCATCTTCTCCGCCATCTCGAAGCCATCCATGATGGGCATCTGCACATCGAGCAGCACGAGGGCAAAGGGCATTTCCCGGAGATACTCCAGACCCTCCTCCGCGGAATACGCCTTCACCAGGTTGTACGCATCGCATTCCAGGACCGCTTTAATCACGAGTAAATTTGCCGGCATATCATCGACCAACAGAATATTTACTTTCTTGTCGCTCATGAAACCTCCTTTAATTCAACGCCTAGAATGGACAAGTCATCCTTCAAATCCTCTACGGCCCACTCCATCACAAACGCCTCAAGGCGGGCCATGGCGTCCTCCAGCGAAAGCTTTGCCGAGCCAACGATCTCAGCCCACAATCGTCCATCACCAAATTCTTCACCTGCCGCATTGCAGGCCTCCGTCAGACCATCCGAGAAGAGATAGAGGCGATCGCCCGGTTTCATCGGCAAGACCCCTTCGGTGAAAGAGGGGCGATTACGCAACCATCCAATGGGTGGGTTGGTCGTGGCTAACACCGTAACTTCGCCATTCGAAAGCAGCACCGGTGAAGGATGCCCCGCTGCAACATACCTGAATTCCTCATGCTTCGAATCGAGGATACCATAGAGCAGGGTGAAATATTGACAGGTATCTGCATCCATTGGAAATCGTTTATTCAATCGGGTCGCGACTTCTCCGGGCGTTGCCAGCGACATCGCATGATTTCCATTCCCGTAATTCCAGACGATCGAGTCCACCCGGGATACCGAGGCCAGGATGTGACCCAGGGCGGTGGACAAGAGGGCCGCCTGAAGCCCGTGACCACTCACATCCAGCACGTACATGACAAACAACCCGGCTTGTGGTTCGACAATATTCAACAGGTCGCCGCCGATAATCTGGCAGGGGCGAAAACGCCAGGAGGCACACACACGATCCGTTTCCGGCAGCTCCCGTGGCAACATGCTCCGCTGGACCTCCGCTGCCGCATCCAGATCTGCGCGAATGCCACGATACGCTTCGGTCAGCTCCTCGCTTTTCTCCGTGATCGCTCGGCGCTGCTGGTAGAGCTCCTTGAAAATGCGAACCTTGTTGATGACGATCTGGGGCACGAGCGGCTTGAAGAGGTAATCCACGGCCCCGGATTCGTACCCCGTGGAAACCTGCTGAAGGTCACGGGAATTCGCAGTCACAAAAATAATGGGGATGTAACGCGTCCGCGAGATCGTGGTCAGGTGGCGTGCGGTTTCGTATCCGTCCATCTCCGGCATCTGGACGTCCATCAGGATCAAAGCGAAATCAAATTCGAGACACTTTTCAAGCGCGCCCACCCCCGAGGTCGCCGTGATGAGCTGCAATTCGGGATCATCCAACATGGCCTCCATCGCCAGCAGGTTCTCCGGTCGGTCGTCAACGATCAGAATATTGATTTGCTTCGTCATGTGGTCTCTTCCGCGATCCATTGCGCAATACCCTCCAGCGAAAGCAGCTGGTCCGGGGTGACCCGCTCGAGCCCGGCCTCGGGCATGGCGGCAAATTCTGCATCCGCCGGATCCTGAATGATCACCCGGGCTCCACGGGCGTGCATCCGCTGTAATCCTTCACTACCATCCCGGTTGGCGCCGGTCAACAGGATGGCGGTGGCGCGTTCCCCATAGACATCGGCCACCGACTCGAAGCAGACATCGATGGACGGACGGCTGAATTGCACCCGTTCACCCCTGCTAAGCGCAAAATGGTAATCGGCTTCGACCATGACATGGTAATCGGCAGGCGCGAGATAGACGTTCCCCGCCTCGATGGGCATTTTGTCCAGAACCTCCCGCAGGGGTAGTTGACAATTGCGACGCAACAAATCCAGGCGTTCGTCCGTTCCGTCCCGACCAACATGCAGGACGATCATCACCGCCAACGGACAGGTCACCGGAAACGCGGGCAGGAGAACCACCAGGGCCTTAATTCCTCCAGCACTGGCGCCGATCACCAATAACCTCTTTTGTTCAGCTGCATCGCCGGTAAATTTTCGTGACATGGTCCGTTTCCTTATACCGGTCGGAGAAGGGGGTGGCAGCAAGAGACTCTTTTGAACCCAGGCAGAGAAATCCTTTGCGACAGATACTTTGATCAAACACTTTCAACACGCGGGCCTGTAATTCGCGATTGAAATAGATCATCACATTGCGACAAACCACCACGGGAAACTCGCTGAAGGCGCTGTCGGTGACCAGGTTGTGTGCCGCGAATACGACCTGTTTACGCAAGGCCTTAGCCACCACCGCGTTCTTATACCGGGAGATATAATAATCTGAAAAGGCCATCGTCCCCGCCGCCAGTTGATACTTTCGCGTATAGGCCTGGATGCGATCCGTCGGATAGATTCCCTCGCGGGCCGTCTTCAACGCATCCTCACTGACATCCGTGGCATAGAGCAAGGTCGGATCGTAAAGGCTCACCTCTTTCAGGAGGATGGCCATTGAATAAACCTCCTCCCCGGTGGAACACCCGGCGTGCCAGATCTTGATGGACGGGTAGGTCGCGAGAACCGGAACCACTTCGTTGCGAAAACTCAGGTAGAATTTCGGATCCCGAAACATCTCGGTGGTGTTGACGGTCAGGGCCTGCAACAGGCGGTAAAAAAGCCTTTCGTCGTACAGGCCCTCATGCTGCAGCTCGCCGAAATGCCGGTAGCCGCTTTCGTCGAGAAAGTTGCGGAGTCGCCGCTTCATGTGGGCTAGCGAATAGCTCCGGAAATCATGCTCGTACTGCTCGTAAATGGCTTCCAGAAACAAGCGGATGGCGATCGATTCCCGTCGGTCATCAGCGCGGGCATCGGGGACGGACTGCGTCATTTATCTCCACCCTGTTGGACCCAGACATGAATCAGGGAGAGCAGACGATCCACATCGACGGGCTTGGCCAGGTAATCATCGGCCCCGGCTTCCAGGCAGCGCTCGCGGTCGTCAATCATGGCTTTGGCGGTGAGCGCGATAATCGGGAGACTCCGCAAATGCGGCTGGCGGCGAATGGCTTTCATCGCCTCGTAGCCATCCATCACCGGCATCATGATGTCCATCAGCACGAGGTCGATGTGCACATCCCCGGCGAGCATATCGAGCGCTTCCTGCCCGTTTTTCTTGATATGCACCTGCAGGCCCTGCTCTTCCAGCATGCTGTTCAAGGCGAAGGCATTCCGTAAATCGTCATCCACAATCAGAATGCTCTTCCCCCCCAGTCCGGCCTGCTTCACCTGCTGGTTCCGCAAGACTTCCTGCTGATGGGCCGACAACTGGGTGCGCAGGTCGGCCAGAAAAAGCGTCACTTCATCCAGCAGGCGTTCGGGTGAGCGCTCGCCTTTGAGGACCACGCGATCTCCATGCTGCTGCAAACGAGCTTCGTCCGCAGCATCCAACATCTCTTTTACATAGATAATGACCGGCGGGTGAGAGGTGGTTTCCTCATCGCGCATGCGCTCCAGATGCTGCATAGCCGGAGGTACTTCGTCCTGCTCGAGATCCAGTATAAGACAGTCGAAACGCGCATCCGCGAGGAGCGCTTCGGCCTCCTCGACGGTGGCCACCTGCTTCACCGCCCCGGACGCCACCACCGCAGGCGATATCAAGTCCACCACGGCCTGGCGGTTAGCCGGATCACCAGCGACCACCAGGACCTGCTTCGCGGTCTCCCGCGTATAGCCTCTTGCCGTCTCGATGGCTTCGAGCAGGGCTTCGGTGCTCACCGGCTTTTTCAGCAGGCCAACCGCTCCGTGTTTGCGAAAGTCATCCATGTCGTCGCGGCCCGTGATGAAATGCACGGGGATCTCTTTCGTATCCGGATTGGCTTTCAGTCGGGAGAGCAGGGTCACCCCGTCGAGCTCGGGCAGATTCACATCCAGCAGGATCGCGTTGGGCCGATACGTAAATGCATAATGCAACCCGGTCAGTCCGTCACAGGCAATCAGGCGCTTGAACCCTTTCTCGTGGCTGAGCTCCCCGAGGACGTTTGCAAAATCGACATCGTCTTCAATAATCAGGATCATCGCATCGCCTGGCGCAATGGTTTCCAGGTCGTCGTGAATCGTGTTCGAGTTCGATGGCCCGGTATGGGACGGCGGGTCCAGGATAATTTTCGGCACACTCCCACCCGGCGTAGCTGCCGGAGCCATCTGATCCGGTCTCTCCGGCAGGAAGAGTTTAAAACAACTCCCCTGCTCCGGTAGGCTCTCAAGATGAATTTCACCTCCCAGCAGCTGTGCAAATTCGCGCGAAATCGAAAGCCCAAGCCCGGTGCCACCGTACTTTCTGCTGATGCTGCCATCCACCTGTTGAAAGGACTCGAAGATGACCTGTTGTTTGTCCAGCGGAACGCCAATGCCCGTATCCCTGACCCGGAAGGCCACGACCGCATCCGTGGAAAGTTTCAGGCGACGCAAAGCTGCGACCTCATCGGCGGAGGGCCTTCCGATTTCCACCGTAACCGAGCCCTTGCTGGTAAATTTAAATGCGTTTGAGGATAAGTTGCGCAGAATCTGTTCCAGGCGTTGCGGATCAGTGGTGAAGGACTCGGGCAGTGATTCATCCAGACGAGTATGGAAGCCGAGCCGCCGATCGGCTGCCACATGCTCGAACTGCCGCATCAACTGGGCCACCAGTTCACGGAATGAACAGGTACTCCACTGGACGTCCAGCCGGCCGGCCTCCACCTTGGACAGATCCAGGATGTCGTTGATCAGGGTGAGCAGATCGCTCCCGGACTTGTGGATGGTCTGTGCATATTCAACCTGCTTCGAATGCAGATTGCCCTCTTTGTTGGTGCCCAGCAGGTGCGAAAGAATCAGCAGGCTGTTAAGCGGTGTCCGCAGCTCGTGCGACATATTCGCGAGAAATTCCGATTTGTACCGGCTCGCTTCCGCCAGCTCATCCGCCTTCTTTTTCAGATTGATATTGGCCTGCTCGACCAGACGATTCTTGACCTGGAGCGCTTCCTTCTGCTCTTCCAGCTCCTCGTTGATGACCTGTAATTCTTCCTGCTGGTTCTGGAGGGTCCGTTGCGAAATCTGCAGCGCCCGAGCCTGATCCTCGAGCTCTTCATTGATGGACTTCATCTCCTCGCCCTGGTCGATCAACTCTTTCGACTGCTGCCGGGTCTGGCTTAGCAGGTGCTCCATGCGCTGGTTCAGCTGCGCACCAGCCAGACCAATGGCCACCTGCTCGGCACCCGCCCGGAGGAACCGCTGGATCTCTTCAGAGAAGGGCGCCGATGCGGCCAGCTCAAGTACCGCCGAGACCCGGTCGTCATGCAGGAGCGGACTGATCAATACATACGCCGGCCGCATGCTTCCGGCCCCACTCTGCAGGTGGAAATAGTCGGCCGGCAGCTCGCTGAGTTCGACCCGCTTTCCATCTGCCGCCGCCTGGCCGACCAGCCCTTCGCCGAGCTGAATACGAGACGAGGACGCGGAGGACGCATCCAGGGCATGCGTACTCAAACGCTGTAAAACCTGGGTATCGTTGTCGTCGACCACATACAACGCGCCCAACTGGGATTCCGTTACCTCCACCAGGTGAGAAAGAAGGTTTTTACCCAACGCCTCCAGATTGCGTTCCCCCCGCATGCAATTGTTGAGTCTGACGAGCCGCGCCTGCAAGCGATTCTGTGCTTCGAGGTGCTGATTCAACCCTTCCTGAGCCGCTTCGGCCTCCTTGCGTTTACTCACATCCGTAAGCGACCCGGCCATACGAACCGGTAACCCTTCCGCATTCCAGATGGCCTGTCCGCGCGCCTGGAACCATGCGTATTTGCCACTTTTCCGCAGAAGGCGATACTCCACATCGTAGGGTTCACGATCCCGGAGGTGGCGGGTAACCGCCTCCATGGTCTCCTCCTTGTCGTCCGGGTGGAGCCGGCTTTCGAACTCGCCGAAATCATGCTTGATCTCATGGTCTTCGTATCCGAGCAAGGCCTTAAAGCGGGGGGAAAAGAACACGACATTGGACGCCACGTCCCAGTCCCAAATCCCAGCGCTGGATCCTTGAATGGCCAGATTGAAGCGCTCTTTTTCCATGTCCAGATCATGTTTGATCCGAATCATCTCGGTGAGATCCGTGATGATGCCGCTGAAATATTTCTTGCCCATGACCTCCATCTCAGAGATCGCCAGATGCACGGAGAATGGGTGCCCGTCCTTGTGCAGGGCTTGTACCTCGCGACCGATGCCAATGATCTTCTTTTCGCCGGTTTCGAGGTAGTGCTTCAAATACCCATCATGTGCCTCGGCATGTGGAGCTGGCATAAGCATGTTGACGTTTTGCCCGACCACCTCATCCGCGCGGTAACCAAACAACGTTTCGGCTGCCGGGTTAAAGAGTTCTATCTGCCCGACCTCGTTAATGATGACGATGCCATCGGAAGCGGTTTCAATAATCAGACGACTTTCCTGCTCTTTATGTTGGAGGGCTTTCTCACGGTCGACCAACGAGGCCCGCATGCGGTTAAAGGATTCCGCGAGCAGGCTCAGTTCATCTTGCCCTTCCACGGGAATATCCCGTTGCATACGACCAGCAGCCACCTCGCGGCTCGCAGCGACCAAGGTGCCCACACGACCCGTAACCCGGTCCGCACCGCGACGCGACGTGAGGTAGGCCGTCCCCATCATCAACACGAGGAGCGCACTGAACACGATCGGCGCGAGGCGGCTGATCCGGTTTACGGCACTCGCGAGGTGGAGCATACGTGCATTTTCCCACGCAGCGATTTCATCCAACTGGATGAGCACATCGCGGGCACGCGGAACACACTCCCGACCCAGCCAGGAATCCGCTGCATTGGATTCCGCATCCACGGCGCGATCAAACAAGTCCTCGCTCAGGCTGAGGTATTCCTGCACCTGATCATTCAGCAAGCCCAACTGCCCTAATTGGTCCTGGGAAATCAGCCGTTCACTCGCATTGATTTCTGCCAGGGCTTGCATAGCCTCTCGCCGATAGTCCAACACCTGGGTCAGGTAGATGGATTCGAAATCTTCCGAGTAACGCTGAAAGGCATGCTGGCTGCGGGACAGCTGCCCCCGGAAATCAGCCATTTTTTTGAGCAGAAGAATGCGGTTATTCGCCCCGTCGGATTCGGCCGCCTCCATCTCGATCAGCAGGCTGATGCGCATGGCAAGATCGTCAAATACCGGTGAGACCTGTTCGTTAAACATGAACCGTACCGGATGGTTGCCCGGCGAATGTGCGACATCTTCAATATACCACTGCCACTCTTCGAGCTCCTGCATAGTACGGCGTACCGATTTCAGGGCCGCGAGCTCGCTGACCGCATCCTCACCGTAGAGCGCTTCCAGCCTCGCCAGAGCCGGATAGATCTGCCCGTCCCACGCATGACGACGATCCCGCCGGAAACGATCGTCCTCCACGGCAATCCATCCACGCAAACTGGCGAGGGCTTTCTGCAGCCCCATGCGACAATCGCTGATGGCCTGGTTCCGCGGCTGCCCCTGGTCGACCAGCTCCCGGGCCACATTGCGCATATGAATGGTCGCGACCAGACCGACCAACAGAATCAACACACCGACCAGGGCGACCCGCAGATGCGAAAACATCAAAATCCGACCGAGTCCACGACGACCCGGGGAAAGCGGCTCCCCATCGGGCGTTGTATTCATGGGGCGATCCAATCCGCCTTCCGAGCGGCATTATCCGCCAGCAGCCCGATCTGCTTCTCCAGCAGCCCCACGCGTTGGAACACGTGCGAAGGAAATTTCCGACCCGGATCCAGGACCCGCACGGGTGGATCCAGATCTCCCATAACGGTATGAAGATAGGCCAGGTCAGTAACCACGAGGACCGCGAGGTCGTAGACGTCGGACGGACTGCGTTCGTCGGATGGCGCCGTCAGCTCCAGCTCCGGAATGGCCAGGTTGGCTGTCTGACAAATACCGACAAGCAGCTCGTGACAATGATGCAGCCTGAGGAACACATCCGTCGGCGTTTTCCGCCGCTCAGAAGCCGGCTCCTCGGGGATATGCCGGGTATCCGGGAAGCGGTCGAGAATGCGCGCCATGTAATGCACACTGAGGGTGGCCTTCTGATATACATCGCGCGGGGCATAGCGACGCTCCAGCAGGAGGTTGATCTGCTTGTTAATGCCCAGGATGGTCAGGAGGAGCTCAGAAGCATCGACCTTGCTGCCGGCCCCGGTGGACAAAGGGGCCTCGGAAACGACCAGGACCCGCTTGATCCCACCCAGCTGCTTTTCCACACGATCCAGCAAGGCCTGGACATCATCAATGACAATTTTCTTAACGGGCGTGACGGACGGGAGCTGGCTCTTCGTAAAGGTCTGTTCAAACGTCAGCCGGTTGGATTTTTCCAAAAGCGCCTGCGCGTGAAAGTACACGTTGTGCAAATGAGCCCCGTGAATGGAAATCCCCAACGGAGTCGCCAGCGGACAACCCATCTCCAGCCGGATCAACTCCAGCTCGCCTGCAATCCGGGCCAGGGAGGCCGAGATGGCCGTCCCGTCGAAGGCGACGCTCTGAGCGGAAAAAGCCGCAGCAGGAGCCACCGCTATCGCCTTAATCGCCTCAGGGGCGGAGGCCTGATCCGTTTGTGCCCTCAGGCCTGGATCAAGCAGAACCAGCATATAAAACCCAAACACGACCGACAGCATCATCTTACTCATAGGAGCCTCCAATAGTCCGATTTTAAGCCTTAGCGAGGGCGAAGTCAGGCAAAAAAAAGGATTATGAAGAAGCGCTGAGGCAAGCAATCACCAGGCATATATAATTAATATATGACCCATCGATCGATTCGAAAGCTCAAGCCTTTTGCAGATCCGGCAGGGAAAGCCGGACTACGTGGAGCGAAAGCCGAAGACCTTGGCCTAGTGGGGGACTAGTGGGGGACTAGTGGGGGACTAGTGGGTGACCGTGGTCGTCAGCGTGGTGACCCCATCGCTCAGGATGACCTGCTGGGTGCCGGATCGGCTGGGCGTGTAGACGGTGGTGGCTCCAGATACGACGGAAACGAATCCCAGGTTCTGGTTGTTCACGCCCCACTGATAAGTACCGGAACCGCCGCTGGCGGAGAAGGTGACCGTGTTGTTGATCGAAACCGTAATCGGACCCGCCGGCTGGATGGCCAGGTCGGTTTCACCGCCCCCACCGGTCGGCGCATTGGTTGGGATGGGATTAATGGTCGCCTGGGCAAACACGAGGGCGGTCAGGCTGGGCTCGATCCAGTTGCCGCTCAGCGTCGAGGCGCTGCCTTCACCGGTGAGAGTACCATTCATCACAACTTTCTGGCCTGTGGTCGTCTGACCAGTCATGTCAAAGGTCCCCGTGGTGTCCACAAAACGGCCGATGGTCCCACGAAAGATGTTGCCATGGTTGTCGATGGCTTCCAGGCGATCACCGGTCTGGCGCAAATCCAGGCTGGTCAGGGGATTCCCGGTCTGGGCGGTCGTGATGCGACCATTGGGGTTGCTGTAAAAGCCGGAAAAATCGGCCGGAACGGTCCGCACCACATCGCTGCCACCGCTCGCGCTCAAATCGCAACCGGTTACGAGGGCACACAAGAGGCTAATGCCCAGCATGGCGGAAAAGAGGATGGTAGCGTGATATTTTTTCATATAAGAAACCCTTCGTACTGCATGCGCTTGTAGCTTAACCGCTTGCGGATGTGCAAGCGAATAGACCCTTAACGGAGCGGTTTGTGTCATTAAAACCTCATACTTTATCTACACTGATCTCCAGCAATGTGATTCGAGAACGAATCAGCAAGCTCGTCGATGACATCGCGGTGAATCATGACAGCAATGATTTTGTCATGATCGGAATTTTGCGCGGCAGCTTCGTGTTTCTCGCCGACCTCGTGCGCGCACTCGATTCCCACAATCTTCACCCGCGCATCGATTTCATCACCTTGGAAAGTTACTACGGCGGCATGGATTCAACCGGTAGCGTCGAGGTTAAAAAAGACATCGAAGTCGATGTGAACGGCGCCGACATCCTGCTCGTGGACGATATTCTGGATACCGGACGCACGCTCACCCACGCGATTTCGCACATCCATGGCAAGGGCGCGCGCACCATCCAGACCTGCGCCCTGCTGGATAAACCCGCCCGACGCGTCGTCGATCTCCAGGCCGATTACGTCGGCTTTACGATCGAAGACACCTTCGTGGTCGGGTACGGCCTCGATTACGACAGCTATTACCGCGAGCTTCCCTACATCGCCCAGGTCCAGCTGACCGAAGGCTGAGCCTTCACCCCAGCGGCCAGGGGCAGGGCGCATCCATCACCAGAGCCTCGCAGGATACGGGATGGGTTACCTGGAGCATGGAGGCATGGAGCATCAAGCGATCCGCCATAGCCTGTTGAGCGGGCGTTGCGTAGATGGGATCGCCGAGAATGGGATGGCCGATGACCTGCAGATGGAGCCTCAATTGATGCGAGCGTCCGGTGATCGGTTGCAGCTCCAGGCTGGTTCGATCGGCAAAACGCTTCAAGACCCGCCAATGGGTGACGCTCGCCCGGCCTTTCTCGGCATCGATCTTGTACATCGGAGGGTCGTGCTTCGTCCAGTCACGGTGGATCGGCAGGTCGATCACGCCCTCCTCCTCAGCCGGCGAGCCGGCGACCACGGCATGGTAGATCTTCTCGGTTTGCCGCAATTCAAACTGACGGCTCAACTGGCGGTGGGCCTCGGGCGTGCGGGCGAGCACCATCACGCCCGAGGTATCTCGGTCGAGCCGATGCAAGACCGTGGCCTCGGGAAAATCCGCCTGCACCCGAGCGGACAGGCAGTCCTGTTTGTCCGGACCGACGCCCGGAACGGCGAGCAGACCCGTCGGCTTATTCAAGCCGAGCAGCACATCATCTTTATACAGGAGTTGGTAGGTCATAGGGGTGGTCGAGGAGCCGCCCCCGTTACGGATACCAAACCAGCACATCTTTATTCTGGCTACCCCAATTCAAGGCCGCCTGGTGCGAGCGAAAATACAAATCGATGTGGCCCTTCTTTATCGCACCTCCCGTATCCTCCACCCGGCCATATCCATATCCGGGGATGAACATAATCGTGCCGGGAGGAAAATACGCGGGATCGGCGGCGAGCGTTCCGGGACGCGCGAAGGTCCCAGATGAGGTCATGCCCACCGTTTTTGGCAATCCCTTGGCGGGTCCGGACGCAAAAACAGGGCGTCCCAGCCAATTGCGCTCCCAGCTGCAACAGGAACCGCACGGACAGTAGCCCGTCGCGAGCAGGCGAACATACGCGTCTGCAGGAGCGGAAGGGACCGAAAACGAGACCGAACGGGTCACGCAGCCGCAGAGAAATAAAAGAGGGATCGTCCGGATAAAAATATTCACGATTATGGCCTAAAATAGCCTATTAAAGCGACTTGGGTAGGTGAGAGCACGCGCCGAATTAGAAAAAAACAAAGAATGCACTAAACTTAGTACCCCAGCGGTGTATTCTAATTATAGTTGGTTTTTTACATATTTAACATATTGATATTGCCATGAGAGATTGGAATTCAGATCAGTTAGGCGCAAATGAGACCGCGCCAGGAGTCCGGGTGCTGCGGGAACTCTGGGACATTCCCAAGCGCTCCTCACGTGACATCGTAGAAAAAGCTGCTACAACCGATATTTATGCTTCCAACGGAACAAAAAAGGCGGTAACAAGTCGCCGCAGTATGAGACATAGACGCTAAATATACATACAATCAATTTGCCACGGTTCGCCGTGGCTTCCGCCCGGTTTTCTCTCCCTCCCCCTCCCCCCGAAGAAGCCGGGCGGTTTTTTGTCTAAATTTTTGTGTTTTCATTCGGCCGTATCCAGTCAACAGATGGGTCTATGCCGCTTCTATCGGTCACCAGTTGACTTTTGCGTCACGTATTCTGGGGTCGGCACCGCCCGCGAGAATATTAAACAAATTTTACCGTTTAGCCGGAGCAACGATTCACGCGGGGGTAGACACCAGGCGGGCGGCGTAACCCCCTTCGGTATCCAGCGCACCCGGGAAGACGTGTTGCTCGGCTTCCAGGGTAAAGCCCGGCACGCGATCCAGGAAGGCCGCAACCCGGCCTTCATTTTCTTCTGCCTCGATGCTGCAGGTTCCGTACACGATACGCCCGCCGGGTTTGATCATGGTCGCGGCCTCGTCGAGCATGCGCGATTGAAGATAGGCCAGGGTCTTCATCTCTTCTTCATTAAACCGCCAGCGCGCCTCCACCCGTCGGCGTAACACCCCCGTATTGCTGCAGGGCACATCGAGCAGGATGGCATCGAAGCCGCCCGCCGGCAGGGTCTTCAACACCGCCTCATCCGGTCGGGTGAAATCCATCTGGACCGTGTCGACCCACTCCTGTTGCATGCGCTTGAGGTTCTGTTTAATCCGCGTCAGCCGTTTGCCGCCTACGTCGTTGGCCAACAGGATGCCCTTACCGTTCATGGCTTCCGCGAGCATGATGGTCTTGCCCCCGGGAGCGGCGCAGGCATCGAGAATCGTTTCGCCCGGTTGTGCCCGAACCAGATCCGGCGCGGCAAAGGTCGATGGATCCTGAATGTAAAATTGTCCCGTACCAAATCCCGGGAGATCCCGGATACCGGGATTGGTGTCGAGGACGATCGCCCGATCCGGGCAGGCGATATGCGCATGGGCGGCAATGTCCTGCGCGGCGAGCTCGGCAAGATACGACTCGACCGAAGCGCCTTTACGTAACCGCAGGACCACCGGAGCACGCGAATTGTTCCAGGCGCACAAGGCCTCCAGCTTCTCCTCGCCGTACTGCGCGGTCCAGCGTTTGAGCAAGCGCTTGGGATGCGAAAAACGCACATTGGGCGCCGCAGCGGCCAGGTCCTTGCGCACCTGCTCCTCATCCCGCCCGGCGTTCCGCAGAATCGCGTGCAGGAATTTCACCCGATACGGGTCCATCGCTCCCTTGGCCGCCTCGGTGGTCTCATTCACCGCTGCGTAATCGGCCACGCCATCGAGAAAATACAATTGGTAGATACCCAGCATGAGCCAGGACCGGCTCTGGAGGTCCGGCGGCTGTTTGGCATAACGATTGATGATCCAGTCGAGCGTCGCCTTACGACGGATGCTGCCGAGCACGATTTCGCGGATCAACCCGCGATCGACATCCGCCTGATCGATGGCGGACTCTACGAACTGGCCGTTTTCCAACCAGCGATAGAGTATTTCGGCCGCGTGGGCCCGGGGGTTTTCCTGCATGAGTCGATCCGGAACAGGGGTTACAAGATGGCTTCGAGCACACCCCGGCGCCAGCCTTCGCGCATGAGGGGAGATTCTTCTGCACGGTCCGCTTCGAGCTTGATGACAAAGTCATTCACCTCTTTTCGGTTGGCGACCAGGGCCGGATCGATCTTGCGCTCGGTACAATGCTCCGCAATCCGTCCAATGAATTCCTTCACCTTGCTGTCCAGACGCTTGCGGGCTTCGATCGACATGCGTTTTTCTTTTTCCAGCCGGGTGAAAAAAGGATCCTTCAAGGCCTCGGCCACCACCTCAACAAATTGCGGACCATACTTCCGGATGACCCCGCGATGGCCGGTTTCCAGATCCTTGAGCTGATGCACGGTCTGCGGCAGAGATTTCGCTATTTCGACCAGCAGCTTATCCTCGACCACAAAGCCCTTGGGCAGGTCTTTTTCACGCGCCGTGCGTTCACGCCAGGCGGCGAGTTCACGTACGACCGAACGCTGATCGGCATCCAAGCCACCAATCCCCTTCAGCCGGGTGTATTGCTCATAGGGATCGCGTTCCTGATAGATCCCCTGGTCTTCAAAGCGCAGGAGATCCTCCTCCAGGCAGGCGCTGTTTCCCGCTGCCGCGACTCGTTCAAGCAGGATATCCCGCACCTGGTTCAGGTAGAGCACATCATTTAAGGCGTAGGCCGCCTGCTTCTCCGTCAAGGGGCGTTGCAACCAGTCCGTCCGGGTCTCGGATTTGTCGAGCTCGATGCCCAGCAGCTCGGTCAGGAGTGCGTTCAAGCCGATGGTGGATGGCAGTCCGCAAAAACCGGCCGCGACCCGGGTGTCGAAAATTCGGGTGGAGGTGGTATGCGTAGCCAGGCGGATAATCTGCAAATCCTGCAGGGCATCGTGCAGGATTTTAACCACTCCGTCATCGGAGACCAGCGCGGCCAGGGGCGTCAAATCCTCGATCGCAGGGATGTCGATCAGCCCGGCATCCTCTTTCGACCACCCGAGTTGGACAATGCCCAGGCGCGGATAAAAGGTCCGCGTCCAGACAAATTCGGTGTCCACCGCAAGGGCGGGCTGACCGGCCGCTCGCGCACAAAATTCCGCTAAGGCTTCCTGTGTATCAATCAGCATCCGGATCTAGTTTCCACTCACGGGCAGACGGTTGTTGAAATTGTCACCAATCTCCTCAATCGCGACCGAAAGTTTACCGAAGTCGGGATCGATCTCCTTCAGCTTGACGGGCAGCGCATAATTGAAATCGTCGCCGCAATCCACCATCTTGGTTTTCACGGGCTTGTCGGTGGAATTGACGATCACCACCTCAATCGGTCCGCGCGGTTTGGCGGGGGCGGCGTCCTGGGCGTGGGCATTCATGGGCCAGTTCAGGTCCCGGCTACAGAGAATAACCAAGGCGAAGGCGATAATGGTCAGCATGGTCTTGGTATAGAGGTCCGTCTTCATCATTCATTCCTATCTTTTGTTGTCAGGAGGTTCATTTTCAATCCGCTCCACGATCTAACCATGAAGCCGGGAAACGCCAACCGTCGGATCGCGTCGCGGCGACTCGTTTCCGATCATCGGAACCCTTTTCTGCCGGGTTTCCGATGATCGGAAACCCCACAGAAAATAGGGTAATCTGCAGAATTGAATTAAGAAAGTGTGAAATTCCGGTTATACTGGAATTATGCATGCACCCATGAAGATCTTGACCCTGTTAATTTTAATTCTGACCCCGCTGATTTTTGCCGAGGATCGGGATGCGGCGGCGATCATTGATGATCACACCAAACAGTTGATTGCCGACCTGACCGCCTACACCGATCTCAACCCGGAGGCCCCGGATCTCGACCAGGCTTTTGCAGCCATGGCCCGGGCCTATGCCGACCTGGGCAACAAGCGGAAAGTCCTGTCCCTGATGGAAGAGCGGTACCACCTGAACAAACTCCAGGAGGAGGTGGGCCTCGATCAATTGTTTTCCCAGTTTGTCAGCCCGATTGCGATGACCTACGCGGAGGAGGGCATGAAGCGGGACGGCCGGCGTTTCCTGCTGGAGGTGCGGCGCGATTTTCGGTCGCACGAACTGTACCCCCAGATCGGCCAGATCCTGAACAAGCTGGACGAGAAGTTTCATGGGCTGCTCCCCGGCGATCCGATTGATTTTAATTTCAAAAGCCTGAAGCGGGGCGAAGCCCGGGCCTCGCAGTACAAAGGCCGATGGGTGCTGATCGTGTTCTGGTCCATGCGCAACGTCGGTACCCGACTCGACCTGCCCAGCTTGAAAAGCACCTACGGCGATTATAAAGAACGCGGCTTACAAATCATTGCGATCAATGAGGACGACCGGAAAACCGACCTGGAAAAGTTCATCGATGAACAGGGGCTGTCATGGATCAACGTGCACGACAAAAATGCCACCAATAAGATTGCCGAAACCCTCATGGTGACAACGACGCCGGCGAATATTCTGCTCGATCCCAACGGCCAGGTGGTGAAACTGAATATCTGGGGCGACAGCTTGCGGGCCTATCTCGCGCTGCACATTGACCGGAAAAATTAACGTGGGCCTGTACGATCGAGACTATATGCGCGGCAAAGGCAGTGCCGACAAAGGAGGGCATCAGTCGCCCGAGCTGAAGGAGGCGCTGAACGCCGCGCGCGGCGGGTGGCAGAAGGAGGACCATCTGCTGAACCGCTATGGACCCTCCAAATTCCGCAAGTGGGTGATGATCATCGGCCTGGTCTTGATCGGCATCTGGGTGGTGGCGATGCTGTGGTTCAAGTTTGGGTGAACCCCGGCGATTGATTTGACCATGCGAATCGGCGTAGGGTGGTCCGCGTGAATATCGGTCGCGAAAATCTCATGCTGGTGTTGATCGCCCTGCTGTTGCTGGTCCCGGGGACGGCGCAGCTGGCCATGGAGCGCCAACAGGAACTCCGGGTCGCAATCTGTGCCCGGAATATGGTCGAAACGGGTGATTGGATCGTCCCGAACTTCCAGGAACAACCCCGCCTGCGAAAACCGCCGCTCCTGTATTGGATGTCTGCAAGCGCCATGAAGCTCAGTGGATCGAAAAGCGTTCTCACCGCCCGGATCCCTGCTTTGTTGGCCGCAATGGGCCTCATCCTCGTGGTCGCAGCTGCGGGCCGAACCTGGATCGGCACCCGGGGGGGCCTGCTCGCGGGCCTGCTCCTCGCCAGCTGTATCGGCTTTCTCCGGCATGGACGCCTCGCCGAAACCGACATCACCTTGACCCTCTTCACGACCGCCACGGTATACCTCGTCTATCTCGCGCTGGAACGCCGGCGTCTGCGGTACTGGATCGGCGGCGGACTGTGCATGGGACTCGGGATCCTCGCGAAAGGCCCTGCCGCGGTGGCGATGCCGCTGCTTGCACTCGGGGCGTACCTGAGCTTTGTGCCTTCGACCCGCAAGGGTTTCCGGCCCACCGGTTTGATCCTGCTCCTCGCGCTCGCCGCCCTGCTGGCGATCCCCTGGTACGTGGCGATTCACCGCTTTGCCCAGGACGCCGCAGGCAGCCAGGTGAGCCGGGAACTTTCCGCCTTGGTGAAAACGGAACACAAGGGCAACCCGGCCTACTATCTCTATATCCTACCCATCATGCTGCTGCCCTGGGGCGTCTTTCTCCCAATCGCCATCTATCGCATGTGGCAGGTACGCAAAGAGGATCCGCGCTGGCTGTTTCTTCTCGGCTGGCTGGGCTCGAGTTTTCTGCTGCTCACCCTGACCCCGAGCAAGCAGTCCCACTATGCCGTGCTCCTCCTCCCGCCCGCCGCGTTGATTACAGCCTGGTATGCACAACGCTTTTCCCTCCGCACGGTGAAGGTGGTCACGGCGGCGGTGTTCGGGTTAAGCTTGGTGTATTTCTGGCTCGTCTATCCCCGAGTGAACGGACTGAGTCGCGTTCCGGCCTTTCTTACCGCAGCCCGAACGACGACGGATGAAGCCGAATTGATCCACGTGGTCGGGATCAATTCGGCCGTGTTCGATTTTTACCTCGGCCGGCATGTGCACAACACCGATGATGCGCGCCAGGCGTGGAAACGCGCCGGCAAGGGCGATGCGATTGTGGTGATCCAGAAGACCAGCCGCCTGGTGGAGACCGGCGTGACGCCGCTGCGGCAGGAGCTCTCCGGGAAATACACCCTGCAGCTTTTTACTAAGGAATAGCAGATCGAGGCTGCAGGATAAGCGGCAACCGGGTGAGCGATAAACCACGGTAAAAGCCCTGATTCCGGTTTTTGGTTCGAGTTTTGACCTGTCTCCCCCCACGTGGTACACTCCGGGCATGTGGCGTAGGTATCTTCTCTTAATCAGCCTATGCTGTGCTGTGCTCACGTGCCGCGCGGAGGTAAATGTCGTAGAGCCCATGATTTCGTCGGTCGAGATCGATGGCTCCAATGTCAACATCCGGGTCACGATCGAGGCTGGGTATGATTACCTGATCTACGAGACCAAGACGGACTTGCAGGATACGGGTGCATGGGTGCCGCGACACTCGTCGATCCTCAGTGGAAATGCGGAGTCGTTGCTGCTGACGATGCCGCTGGATCCCAGCCATGGCTGTTTCCGTATCCGCTGTTATCCAACTGGCGAGCTGGACCTTTCCCTGTTTGCTGCAACAAGTGCCTTCGAGCGCGAGCTGATCGCGACCGGGGAAGATATCAATCTCCGTCAGATGACCCCCGAGGCTGCCGGAGGCATGGTGAACGATGCCCAGGCCTTCGATGTCGAAGCTTTAAGTCCCACAGTCGATCCGGAAGTCAGCGATTCCGACATCTGGGCGATTCGGGATGACCGTCTCTATTTCTACAACCGCAACCGAGGTCTCCAGATTATCGACATCACCGATCCGGATGACCCCGCGGTCCTCAATACTCTGCCCTTCGCCGGCCAGGGCGAGCGCATGTTTGTGTTGCCCAGCGGTTATGTGGTGCTGCTGGCCACCGGTTGGTGCAACGAAAATTATGGCCATCCCCAGGATGAGGTTGTCATCATCGATGTTCAGAACGATGAAGCCGTAATCGTGGATCGCCTGCGCGTGTCGGGGTCGGTACGCGAATCGCGCCTGGTGGGCACCGCCCTGTATGTGGGCTCCAGTGGCTACTTTCGCGTGGGGCCCAATCAGGCGGGCAATTATAAATGGGAAAGCCGAACCTATCTCACCGCGTTCGACCTTTCAGATCCCTTAAGCGCTCACGAGACAGGCGAGCTGCGATTTCGTGGTTACGAACGGGCCGTGCGCGCCTTTCCCCACCACCTTGTGATCGTAAACAACAGCTGGGGCTCGGACTCCATCCTGCGGGTAATCGACATCGACCACACCACCGCAAGCATGACCAATCGCCTGGATGTCTCCGTGCCCGGTTACATCCGAAACGAGTACATGGTCGACATCAAAGACGGTGTGCTGTCCGTGTTTTCTGAAGTGGATCGTCTGACCCGTTTGCGCAACTATTCCATCACCGGCACGGAAGCCGTCGTGATCGGCGAAGTCGAAGTCGGCCATGGAGAAAGCCTGTTTTCGGCGCGTTTTGCCAATGGTTATGCCTATGCGGTGACCTTTTTGCGCATTGATCCCCTGTGGATCATCGACAACCAGGATCCGACCAACCCAACGGTTTCCGGCGAACTCGAAGTGCCGGGATTCTCCACCTACATCCATCCCCTTAACCGCGGTGGCCGGGACATGCTCCTCACCGTGGGCACGGTGAGCAATCAGGTGGCCGTCTCCCTGTTTGATATCGACGATGTCCAGACGCCAAGCCTGATCAGTCGCATCCGGGTGGGTGGACGCTACAGCTGGAGTGAAGCGCAGTATGAGGAACAGGCCTTTCAAGTCGAAGAGGGCGCCGGCCTCGTGCTCCTCCCCTTTTCCAGTTATGGCGCCCGCGGCCTGCAGGTGATCGGGCTCACCGAAACCAATCTGATTGAAGGGGGCATCGTGCAGACTCCCGTCTCCGTACGGCGTTCAGCACACACCCACGATCGCGTCATGGCGGTGACCGCGGAGTCGCTGTTGACGATTGATGCGGCAGATCTGCAAAACCCGACCTTGACCTCGGACTTCGAGCTCGCCCGCCAGGTGAGCGAGTTGTTCGTGCACAACGGCTACATCATCGAGGTCGACACGCAGCGCAGCTATTTCTGGGGAGGCAGTGTGACCGAGCCGGTGACCCTGACCGTGCGTTCAACCACGAACGATACCGTCCTCTCCCAGCTGGAGCTCGATGCCATCAACCTGGTGGGATCGGCTGTCCGGGGTGATCAGTTGTACACGATGCAGGCCGACAGCGGGTATGGCTATGTATGTTGCTGGTTTGCCGGCCACACGCCGACGAACCACCCGGCTACGAATGTGGTCTTCTCCGTGATCGACCTTTCCGCCCTGCCGGATCTACAGATCTCCGGACAGGCTGTACACAGCCTGTCTAATCGACCTTACGGCGAATTGAAGGCCCTCTGGGTGGATGACAACACCCTGGTCTGGGGGGGCGACCAGCAACAGTATCGCGGGTATCAGCTTGATGACTATATGATTATCAGCCCAGATGCACCCCTGGGGGGCATCTCGCTTTTGAGCGACATCGCCTGGTATCCGGGCTGGAATTACTCAACCAAGCGATTCATCGCCTATGACGTCAGCCAATCCCCGGCACCCGCGTTCGTTTCGGATATCGACCTCAGCTCAAAGAGTGGATATGGCCGCAGCCAGACTTTCGCCGCCGCGGGGAAAATTTTTACCGGCGGATACGAATACGTGTACGAGCCTCCGGTCACGACCAACACGAACGATGTGGTCTACGGCAACTGGTTTCGCAAGGAGAGCCTGATCGTGCTGGATTATCTGGATCCGGCACATCCGGTCGAGCGTCCATCGATCGAGTATGCGGGAGAGATGATCGGCGTCGCGAATAACGGCCAGATCATCTACACCAAGGATAATCCCTGGTACCGCCAGGATCGCCCCTTGCGCCTGCATGCCCTCGCCTACGATGGTGTGAACACCTTCCCTCTGGATACCCTGGTCGTCACCTCCAACTACGCCCAGACCCTCTTCGACTCGGATATCTTCTACGTTGGCACCTATCAGGATAGCACGAACACCCTGTTAACCATCGGTTTGGATGCCGCGCATGAGTGGCTGATCCACGATGAGCAAATCACGCCCAATGAGTGGATCCAAACCCGTGCCAACGACCTGCTGGTCCTCCAGAACGGACAGAACATCCGCTTTATGGGACTGACCAACCGCCTGGCGCCAACGCCATTGGTCACCGAATCGAATGAGGACAGCTGCTCCTGGATCAATCTCCGAGGAGGTGACGGGTCGATTCTGGAAGGCTTCCATGCCCCGAACGGCTGGCTCGACATCCGGAGCTACTGGTTCCCCCAGGACTAGCCCGTAGCATGGAGCACCGCTCCGTGGAATCCGTAGCATGGAGCACCGCTCCGTGGAATCCGTAGCATGGAGCACCGCTCCGTGGGTATCCGTAGCATGGAGCACCGCTCCGTGGAATCCGTAGCATGGAGCACCGCTCCGTGGGTATCCGTAGCATGGAGCACCGCTCCGTGGGTATCCATAGCATGGAGCACCGCTCCGTGGGTATCCATAGCATGGAGCACCGCTCCGTGGGGAATCCGTAGCACCTTAGACCCACGGACCAGTGGTCCGTGCTACGTCTGGGGTTGACAATTTTAAAGTAAAATATAGTTTACTTTAAAATTCTCTGCCACAGCATAAGACCATGCCCCGACCGATCGATGCCCCACCCGACTTCCAGTGTTTACGCGACGATCTTCCTATCCATCGCTACACCAGAAACCTGCCTCACTGGCGACAGGAAGGGGCCACCTACTTCGTTACTTTCAATCTCAACGATGCGCTCCCCGCCCAAGCGAAGCATGCATTAAGGCAACAAAGGCGATCACTCGCTATGGATGCACAAAGGCTCGACGACGAGACCTTGTTAAAGAGAGCGAGGCGAATCGCCAGAGTAGAAGAGCAATGGCTCGAACGTGGGTTCGGGGCGTGCCCCTTTGCGCAACCTGCAGCCAGAGATATTCTGCAGGACACCATCGCCTTCTTTGATCGATCTTACGCAAACCCACGAACCCTTCCCCGTTATCTCCTGGGCGCCTGGGTGATCATGCCCAACCATATGCATGTCTTGATCAAACCCCTTGATGGCGAAACCCACCCGCTTGAGCGCATTCTTCAAGGTTGGAAGAGCCGGAGCTCCCGCCTGATGAACAAGAAAGCAGGGAAGACTGGTTCCATTTGGTTCGAGGAGTCATATGACCGCATTGTGCGTGACAGCAAGCATTTGTGGAGATGCCTCCAATACATCGGCAACAACGGTGTAGTGGCAGGCCTGTGCGATGATTCTTTTACACGATGGGTAACCCCCGCCTGGAAGGAGATCGGGTGGGGCTTTGAGTCGTAGCATGGAGCACCGCTCCGTGGGGAATCCGTAGCATGGAGCACCGCTCCGTGGGGAATCCGTAGCATGGAGCACCGCTCCGTGGGGAATCCGTAGCATGGAGCACCGCTCCG
>JBLIND010000018.1:0-35528 GCA_047639095.1 Candidatus Omnitrophota bacterium
GAGCGGCTGAAGTTTCTCGCGATCAGCAGCAACAATCTCGATGAGTTTTTTATGGTTCGCGTGGGTGGACTTACGATGCTGGAGTCCGAGGGCATCGCCAAGATGGATCCCTCCGGCTTGAATGTTCCCGAGCAGCTGATGGCGATCAGCGAGCGCGTGCATCGCCTGGTGGAACATCAGGATGCCTGTTACCTGGAACAGCTGGAGCCCCAACTGGCCGAATCCGGCATTCGTCACCTGCGTCCGGGGTGTTTAACCGCCAGTCAGACCAACTACCTGCACCGATATTTTCGCGAAGAGATCTTTCCCATCATCACGCCCCTTGCCGTGGATCGGGATGGCCCCTTCCCTCCTTTGCTCACGCGCGCCCTGCACATCTGTATTCGCCTGAAAAATCCTGGTGGCACACCCAACCACCCGCGGGTGGCCCTGATCCAGATCGGCCCGAATATGGATCGTTTCATCACCCTGCCGGGTAGCGACGACTACGCCTTTATCCTGCTGGAAGATGTCATCCGGATGTTTCTGGACGAGTGCGTACCCGGAGAGGCGGTGCTGGAAAGCGTCGTGTTCCGCCTGACCCACAATGCCGATATGGCGGCAGACGATGCGGCCAACGATCTGAAACAGGCGATGGAAGCGGTATTGGATGCCCGAAAGGACAGTGAATGTGTGCGTCTGGAAATTGAGGCCACGTCCACGAAGGTGTTGCAGGCCTATTTCAAAAAAGCCCTCGGCATCACCGACCGGGATATCTATCTGATTCGAGGCCCACTGGATCTGGCGGCCTTCATGAGCCAGGGCGGGGTCAGCGGATATGACGAGCTCAAGAATCCAGTCTGGCTGGCACAGCCCGTCCCAGGCGTGAATCGGGATAAGAGCCTATTCGACACGCTTTCCCAGAAGGACCTGTTGCTTGTGCATCCCTTCGACACCTTTGATCCCGTGGTACGTCTGATCGAAGAAGCCTCTCAGGATCCGGATGTCGTCGCGATCAAACAGATTCTGTATCGGACCAGTCGGCACAGCCCGATTGTCAGCGCGCTCATGCAGGCGGCAGAGAAAGGGAAATACGTCACGGCGATTGTAGAGTTAAAAGCCCGGTTTGATGAACAACGGAACATGGATTGGGCGCGGGCTCTCGAGCGCTCCGGCGTGCAGGTCATCTATGGCGTGAAAGGCTATAAGACCCATGCCAAAATCTGCATCATCGTCCGGCGCGAGGCCTTGGGCCTGCGGCGATACATGCACTTCGGCACCGGCAACTACAACGAAGTGACCGCGAATATCTACACCGACGTCAGTTACCTGACCAGCCGCGAAGACCTGGGCGCGGATGCGTCGGCGTTCTTCAATACCATTACCGGGTATTCACAGCCCCACAGTTTTCGCAAGTTGGAAGCCGCACCGCTGACCTTACGGGATAAGCTGCTGGACCTGATCAATGGGGAAATCGAACGTCACAAGCAGGGACACAAAGCCCTGATCATGGCGAAGTTCAACTCGCTGGTGGACCCGACCCTGATCAATGCATTGTATAAAGCATCCAATGCAGGAGTGCAGATTCAGCTGAATGTACGCGGGATCTGCTGCCTGCGACCGGGGGTAAAGGGCCTGAGCGAACATATCCGCGTGATCAGCATTGTGGATCGCTATCTGGAGCACAGCCGCATTTTCTATTTTCATCAGAACGATGACCCCAAGATATATATTTCCAGCGCAGACCTGATGCCACGGAACCTGGATG
The DNA here is from genome assembly GCA_047639095.1 of Candidatus Omnitrophota bacterium. Taxonomy (GTDB): domain Bacteria; phylum Verrucomicrobiota; class Kiritimatiellia; order SS1-B-03-39; family UBA6053; genus JAPYUI01. The sequence continues at coordinate 1,748 of JBLIND010000018.1, forward strand.
CGCGGATCGAGCTGATGATTCCAATCGAAGATGCCGCGTCGCGCGACCGGCTGATCCACGTGCTGGAAACCTGCATGAAGGATACCGTGAAAGCGCGTATTTTGATGAGCGATGGCACCTATCGGGCGGTTCGACCCAACACGAAGCGCAAACCCTTACGCAGCCAGGAATCCCTCCACAAGCTGGCCGTCAAAACCGCCCGGAACGCGGGCCAGGCAAAGCTTACGACGTTTGAGCCTCACCGGCCGAGTTGACGCCTTCGTGCTTCAGGTCAGTCGAACAGCGCGTTGCGGTAAACGATCGAGGTCTCGACCGTTTGCAGGAGCGACCGTTTCAGGTTTTTGGACTCCACCGTAATCCCAATCGTGATGCCCACCGTGTTCAGGTTCTGTCGCACATATGAATCCCGAACGTTCTTCACATAGACAATGCCCGCCTGATTTTCGATACGACCAACGCCGGGCAGGTAGGTGATATAGCTCCCGTCTTCGAAGGTAATCCTCCACCCGGGTGACGAATTCACCACTGTAACTTCGGCCGCCTCCCGCAAACCGCGATTGCCGCCAAAGCCGTAAACGATCCGCTGCAGGGCATCGTTCGCAGAGCGGGTATTCTGGTTGTAGCCCTGGGTGATGCGCTGGGCGCTCATGTTCATGAACAGCGAGCTGACCAGGATCGAACCTACGATCAGCGCGAGCGTGGACGCGATCAATAATTCGAGCAGGCTGAAGCCACGTGCGGACCTCTTGATTTTTTTAGTGCAGGGCATCAGAAATTGTTCCGTACATTTCAACACTGGCTTTCAGGTTTGTATTCGCCTGGAAATTGTTAAAATCATCCCAGTAGACCTTCACGTAAATCCGCTTTGTATCGTTGGTGGTCAGCGTAACTTCATAAAACCCCGCGTAGCCCGGATTCCGAATGACTTTTCGCCCTACGTTCAGGTTGGTTGAATAATAACTCTGGGTATAAAGCTCTTCCATGGTCATGCGGGCAAAGGAGAGGGCCTTACTGCGTTCTTTATTCTGGTTGCTGATGCGGAGGGAGGAGATGAGGCTCACGGCAATGGCCGTCATGCTGACGGCAAGGATCAGGACCGTCACCAGCACTTCGGTGATGGTGAAACCCCGTCGCATGGTCGTACTATGGTTCACTCGTCTCATGTATCTTTTCAAATCCTACACCCCGAAACTCAGATTACAGCCAGACACCGGGAATACTAATGGTCGGCTCGGAGTTTCGACAACAATATATCCGATCAAGCGGTCGTCGAAAGCGTATAATCAAAGCTCTTATGTAGAGGCATCTGAAGTCGCCTCCACCCATCCGGTTTCGGGTGAGTAAAGTGGAATACCTAAGAAGATCATGAACGGACCGGGTTCGTCTCAAAAACACGGTTTTTCCTGCCGAAATCTTCCATGGCCAAGATTTTCCTTATCGTTCAGCCCCTTCTTGTGTATATATTTATGAAACAACCCTGAGGTCACTTCATGAATAAAAAGTCGGGATTTACCCTTATCGAATTGCTGGTGGTGATTGCCATTATCGGCGTGCTCGCGGCCCTGATGCTTGGTTCGTTCAATGGGATGTTTGAAAATGCTCGTAAGACGAGCTGCATGAACAACCTCGCCCAGCTCGGCAAAGCAACCCAGGCCTACGGACAGGATAACAATGATTACCTGCCCCGCACGACGCGTTCGATACCCAAAAATGATGGTACGTTTGGGACCGACAATAAATCGGGATTGAATAAGACGACCTGGTGCAATGCGCTGGCCCCGTACATGGGCTTAAAGCCGGAACGCAACGGCTCCGATCCCTTCGTGAACAACCTGCAGATTTCTAAAGCGAAGATCATGACCTGCCCGACCAAGTTCCGCCGGCACAAGGGAGAGGTGAAGGATGACGGCCACATCACCTATGCGAAGAATGTGTTCCTCATGCCTTATGATCCGGACAAGATGGCCAAGTGGGGCAGTTTTCGCCCAGCCGCGGCCTATCCTGAGGAAAGCTTTCCGGTGAGCCTGTTCGAGGTCTCGACGAAAACGGTCCTGTACAGCGATGCCGAGTTCAAAGGGAGAAAGTTCCTGTTCGAGCTGAAGCCTTCCTCCATTAAGGATGGCAACGAAAACACGTTTGAGCACCTGCCGAAGGGAATGAACGTCCTGTTCATGGATGGCCGGACCCAATTCCGCAAGGCCGAGGACGTTCCGGACAATCCCGAAAGCGATGAGTTTATTGAAGGCCAGGATTACACCGGCCGACTCTTCTGGCGGGGTTTCCTCGTAAACAAATAAGCCTTCTCACGGCTTAACTACGGGCGCTCCGCCAGGCGCTGCCGCACCATGTCAACATCTCGACCGATCTGGCGTTTGAGTTCTTCCATGTCATCGAACTGCTGGTCCTCACGGATGTGTGCAATGAAATCGACCTCGATTGTCTCGCCGTAGAGGTCTTCGCTCTCATCGATCAAGTAGACTTCAACCATATGATCTTCAGCCCAGGGATTCACGTAGCCTGCTGCGGCATAACGACGATGGTTGATGTAAGCATCAACCGCATAGATCCCCGGGGGCGGCAGAATCTCATTGTGCAGATGCACGTTCGCGGTGGGATAGCCCATGCTCCGGGCGATCTGTTTTCCGGGAATTACTTCGCCCCGAATCCGATAGGGCCGGGTTAACATGGCCGAAGCATCGCTAATTTTTGCCTCGCGAATGGCCTGCCGAATCCGGGTACTGGATACGGGCAGGTCCTGATACAGCACGGGCTCCGGGGTGTCCACAAAGAGACCACGAGCGGAGGCGAGCTCGCGCAACAGTTGAATATCGCCAGCCGCTTTGTGACCGAATCGAAAATTTTTGCCCACCACGATGCCGGCCAGCGGCAGGGAAGCATGCAGCATCTCGATAAAGGCTTCGGGCGACAGGTGGGCCAGGGCGTCACCGAACGGGAGCAATAAAAAGCCATCGATTCCCAAGCCTTCCAGTTGCTGGGTGCGCTGTTCAGGCAAGGCCAGAAGAAGAGGCGCCTGGTCGGGACGCAGGAAACATTTGGGGTTGGGATCGAAGGAGAGCACCCAGCAGGTTCCACCGGCCTTCGCGGCCAGATCTTGTGCGACCCGGATGACTTTGCGATGCCCGAGGTGGATGCCGTCGAAGGCTCCGATGGCCAGAACGACCGATGGGGAACCGGGGGGGAACGCGTCCAGGCTGGTGCAGATATGCATCGAACTCAGGCCTTGGGAGCTGGGGGAGGCAGGGGCAGAACGTGTTCCTTCAACCCTTCATAATCCAGTTGTTCCAACGCTTCGATGGTCAGCGCGTGGGCCACGTCGTATTCACCGGAATGGGTGCGGCGCAGCTCGCAGAGATGGCCGCCAACCCCGAGGGTTTCGCCGATGTCGTGGGCGAGGGTCCGCACATAGGTCCCTTTACTGCAGCCGAGGCGAATATGTGCTACGGGGAGCTGATAGTCGAGTAATTCAAATTTGTGGATGGTCACCGGACGGGCTTCACGCTCGACGGTCTGGCCCAGGCGCGCCAGTTTATACAAGGGCTGTCCGCCTTTCTTAATCGCGGATACCATGGGAGGAATCTGTTCGACCTCACCGTTCCAGGGGGCCATCGCCGCCTCAACCATCTCGCGGGTGATGTTTCCGGGATCGCGTTCTTCAACCACTTTCCCGTCTTTGTCGTGCGAGTCGGTACTGATGCCAAAATGGATACGGCCTTCGTAGACTTTGTTGCCATTCATCACCTGCTGTGAGGACTTCGTCCCTTTGCCCAGGAGCATGACGAGCAGGCCGGTGGCCATGGGATCGAGTGTTCCTCCGTGCCCGACTTTCAGCAGTTTAAATCGACGACGAATGACATCGACGAGATCGTGTGAGGTCTTGCCCATGGGTTTATCCACGAGGAGCAGTCCATCAATCGGCGGGTTGCAATCGCGGTTTTTACCGCCTCCCCGCCTACTCATCTTCGTCCACTTTTTCTTCAAAGGAGTCGCGTGGGTCCAGCTCGCGTTCAACGCCTTCTTCCGCATCCAGCTTCTGCAGAATGGCAAGCACACGATCTCCCTCGAACAGGGAGTCATCGAGTTCGAAACGAAAGCGCGGACTGTATTTCAAGGTCACGTTTTTATACACGGCTTCCTGAATGTCGGTTCGCAAGCGCTTCAGCATGTTGATCTGGTCCCGAGCTTCGAGCTCGGTCCCACGAACGGAAACGAGCACGCGGGCATTCCGCAGATCCGGGCTGGTGGACACGTGGGTGACGGTTATCGTGGAAACGTCAAACCCTTGCGCATTGACCACCGTGTACATGCAATTAGCGATTTCGCGCTGAAGCAGTTCGTTTACTCGGGTTATGCGATTGGAAGCCATGACGAAAACCGGTCGGCCGGCGCGCGGATTTACAGTACCGCAGCGACGGTTTCAATCTCATAGGTTTCGACAATATCGCCCTTTTCAAAATCAGAAAAGTTTTCCAGTCGAATACCACATTCCTGTCCGTCGCGCACCTCGCTCGCGTCGTTCTGGAAGCGTTTGAGAGTGGATACCGCACCTTTGTAAATGATATCGCCCTTCCGCAGCACACGTGCACGAGCACGCGAGCGAATGCGACCGCTGACCACCATGCAACCGGCAACATTGCCCTGCTTGGTGAGCTTGAAGATCTGACGGATCTCCGCCTGACCACCGATGATTTCACGGCTGTCCGGCTCGAGGAGTCCGGTCATGGCCCGTTCAACCTGTTCGATCAGTTCATAAATAATGTCGTACAGTCGAACTTCGACCCCTTCGCCCTTCGCCATTTTGTTCGCGGCGTTTTCAATGTTTACATTGAAACCCAGGATGATCGCTCCGGAAGCGGAGGCGAGCAGCACGTCGTTTTCTGTGATGCTACCTACCCCGCAGAGCACGTATTTGATGGAGACCTTGTCGCTCTTAATACCATCCAGAGACTGAACGATGGCTTCCATACTGCCCTGCACGTCGGTTTTAAGCACAATGGGGAGCTCAACCTTGACTGCTGCACCAGCGGCTTCAATGAGGTCCGCAAGTGTCATCTTCCGAGGCGCATCTTCTCCGCTCATCGGCAATGCTGCAACCGGACGCGTTAAACTGGTCTCGCGCAAGGCTTCAGCCCGTGCGGTGGCAATCACTTTGGCTTGTTTGTCGGTCGCGCAATGTTCGAATTTCGCTCCAGCTTCAGGGACATCGGACAGCCCCATGCAGCGGACCGCATAGGACGGTCCAGCGGATTTGACCGGCTTGCCCTTATCGTCCATCAGCGATTTGATCTTTCCGTAAGACGCACCGCAGATGATGACATCGCCCACTTTCAAGGTCCCGTTCGTAACCAGCAGACTGGCCGTAGGTCCGCGTCCCTTTTCCAACTGTGCCTCGATGACATAGCCTTCGGGAGGAGCAGTAGGGATGGCTTTCAGTTCCATGATTTCGGCTTGAAGCAAAATCATTTCCAGCAAGGTATCCATCCCGGCGCCGGTGGTGGCACTGACTTCTACGCAAATGGTTTCACCACCCCAATCTTCGGGGGCAAGGTCTTCGGCCTGCAGCTGCTGCTTGACCTTGTCGGGATTGGCACCCGGCAGATCCATCTTGTTGATAGCGGCAATAACGGAGACCTGGGACGCTTTCGCGTGCATGATCGCTTCGCGCGTTTGGGGCATCAGGCCCTCATCCGCTGCGATGACGATAATGGCAATATCGGTGAGATTGGCGCCGCGGGCACGCATCTTAGTGAATGCTTCGTGACCCGGGGTGTCGAGGAAGGTGATCATCTGGCCGTTTTTATCGACCGAATATGCGCCGATATGCTGGGTGATGCCTCCGGCTTCGCCTTTGACCACGTTGGCCTTGCGGAGGAAATCGAGCAACGACGTTTTGCCATGGTCAACATGGCCCATGAAAGTAACAACCGGCGGACGGATAATCTGATCGACACTGAGTACGACCTCATCCTTCTTTTTCTTCGCGCGGTCCTTTTTCTTCTTGGCCGAGGCTCCGGCCGCTCTGGGCTGTGGAGGCGGAGGAGCGATCTTCTTCTTTTTCTTCTTCTCTTTCCGAACCTCGATGCCGAGTTTTACCCCGACTTCAACTGCGGTGTCGGCGTCGATCTCCTGGTTGATCGAGGCAAAAATGTTCATGCCCATGAGGGTGGCGATCAGTCGATTCGGTTTCAGATAAAGGCGCTCAGCAAATTCACGCACGACCACGGGGCCGGTAACCACGATGGCGGTATCCTCTACCTCTTCGGCGGGAGCTTCGCCATCGACAACATCTGCTGCGGGCGATCCTTCCTCACCGGCATCCGTTGGCGCGGCCGTATCGGCCTCTGCACCCGGTGCAACGTCAAGCGATGCTTCGCTGCTTGCCGGTTCGGTAACGGGTTGCGCACCTTCTTCAGGCGCAGTTGCTGCGGTTTCAGCGGCAGTCGAGGTATCCGCAACAGGTACTACTGCTGCCTCACCACCACCGTATTCCGCGTTGATTTTGCGACGGACGTTTTCTGCATCCTCGTCGCATAGGGTGGTCATATGGTTTTTAACCTCAACACCCAGTCCAGTAAGCTCTTGGATTAACCATTTACTGGTCATCTTGAGTTCTTTAGCCAGTTCGTGAACTCTCATGTTATGCCTCGTACGACAATAAGTCCCGGGAAGGGGTTATTGTACGTTCCTTTCGTAATACTTCTCTGCGGCCGCTTTAATCTCGGCGGCCTCTTGATTGGAAAAACCAGCCATTTCCACTAGTTCCTGTGTCTCTGCGGCCATCACGCCTTCGATGGAAAGAAACCCGCTTCGGACGAGCTTTTCGGCGTTTTCTTCCCCAAATCCTTCAATTTTTCCCATCTCACCAATGGCGGCAGCGACAGCATCGGCGAAGTCGGTCTCGGGACCGTCTTTCCGGATATCAATTTTATAGCTGGTGAGCTTATTAGTCAATCGGGCGTTCTGGCCTTTTTTGCCAATGGCCAGGGACAACTGATCCTGATCAACCGTCACCCGGACGGAATGCGTGTCTTCATCCACTTCCACGCGCGCCAAACGGGCGGGGGCCAGTGAATTCGTGACAAAGGTTTTCACATCATCATGCCAACGGACGATATCGATCTTTTCACCACCGAGCTCGCGAACGATGTTTTTAACCCGAATACCCCGCATGCCGACGCAGGCGCCGACGGGATCGACTTTGTCGTCGTGTGAAAGGACCGCGACTTTGCTGCGGAATCCCGCTTCGCGGGCAATACCTTTAATCTCAACCGTTCCATCTGCAATTTCACTGACTTCGATCTCGAAGAGGCGGCGGACAAAATCGGGGTGGCTGCGGGAGAGGATGATTTCCGGACCCATGGCTTTTACGCTGACCACGTAGGCCCGGATACGATCGCCCACCTGATACTCTTCGGTGGGTACCCGCTCACGGCTCGGCATGATGCCCTCGCCTTTCGGGATATCGATCACGACGTCATTGCGGTCAAAACGACGAACTGCACCACTGATGATGTCACCGGTGCGGCCTTTGTATTCTTCGTAGACGCGGTCTTTTTCCGCCTGTCGAAGGCGATGTAAAATGGCTTGTTTAGCGGTCTGAGCGGCGATTCGGCCAAAATTATCTGGGGTCACTTCTTTTTCGATCAGGTCGCCTACCTGGGCTTCCGGATGGGTCTCGCGCGCCTTGTAGAGGTCGATCTCTTCGGCATCTGGCTTGAATTTGTCGACGACTTCCAGACTGGCCAAAGCGCGAATCTGCAAGGTCTGGCGATCAATCTCGATCCGGAGATCGCGCGCTTGACCTACGCTCTTGCGCGATGCGCTCACCAAAGCGCTTTCGACGGCCTCAATCAGGACTTCACGGTCAATGCCGCGTTCCCGTTCCATCTGCTCGATTACGGTTTGTAGTTCTGTATTCATTTCTCAGTCCTCACACCCTTGAAAGACTTGTATTAAACAAAAGAGTGGGTTGGTATACCCACTCTTAAACTCACGCTAAGATTTAAAGGTTAATCGGGAACCTTATAGGAACATCCTCAGCTGGTCAATACGTAAACGGGCCGTATACTTGCCCATTCTCAATGCCGATAAAGCCGTATTTCCGTCCTTTTTCACCCCCTGAAAGCCCGCTTTTGGACCCGTTGAGCCGGGGTCTGGAAGTTTCCATTTTACTTAACCTGCTCCCAGCGTAATACTTTAGCAGGTGCACGCGATGCGAGAGCTTCCAAAACCCAGCAATATCTACGAAACCCACTCCCCGGCCGACCCGGTTCCAGAGAAGATCTATGCCGATCTTCCGCTTACGAAAAGCAAGTCGATCACCCGGAATCGTATGCTGACCGGGAGTATTCTGCTCGCCAGCATCTTCCTCCTGGCTTTCTGGTATACGGTTATTTACAGCTCCCCGAATAAGGACACGGAACAGGTCGATTCCACCGGGTACCAGCCCACCTATTTTGGCCTCTCCCAAGGCGTTGAAGCGGCTGAGGGCAACACCAATGGTCCGATTTATGCCATCGATGTAAGTAACTATCTGCCTGCGGACTGGGGACACTTGCCCACCGCCGATGAAATTGCCAACCGGGCGGAGAAAGGCGTAAATACCCAGGATGATATCCCGGAACTGACCTCCGAGATCAAGGATCCCAATGACATCGCCCAATTGCTCTCCCGGGTGGCAGAACAGTTCATCGAACAGGAGAAATACGATCTCGCCGAAGCCCAGCTCATGACCGCCCTCGACCATCGTCCCGGCGATCTCCAGTGCATGCGGCTCCTGGGCACGATTTACACCGCTCGCGGCGAGTATGAAGCGGCGGTTGATCATTATTTGAAGCTCATCAACCGGGACCCGTATAAGGAGGAGTGTTACAACAACATCGCGGTTGCCTACATTCATCAGGGCCACTACGATCTGGCCGAAGAAAAACTGAATCTGGCCCTCAAGACCAACGCCAACTTCTACGATGCGCACGTAAATCTTGCCTTGCTCTATACCCATCGCGGACGGAACGACCTGGTCGTGAAGCAACTGGATGAAATCATCGACTTTATCCCGCGTAACACCCGTGCACGACGTTATTTAGCCTACTCGCTGCTCAAGATAGGCGAACCGTATCGCTCCCGTGCCCATTTCACCGAACTGGTCCGTGATATCAAGGACGACCCGGATCTCTACTTCAAGATTGCCGAATGTTACGCGCTCGAAAACGACAATGAGAAGGCCATCGCCTGGCTCAAGCTGGGCGCCGATCACTGTAATCTGGCGACGCTGAGCCAGACCCTGGAACAACCGGTATTTACTCGGCTGAAAGCTGAGCGCGGGTTCCAGCTGCTCAAAATGGTCCAGCCCGAATTGTAAACCGCTTACTTCAGGCGTTTACGTAAGGCCTTGGCCGCTTCTTTAAAGCCCGCCGCCCGCGATGGTTTAATTTTCTCATACGCAACCGCCAGGCGATCAAATAGCGGCAGCAGTGAGGGATGTTCTTCGCCATACGCCTTTTTCGTCATCTCCAGGCAGCGTTCATAGATCGGAATGGCTTTGTTCGGGATTCCTTCAATCTGATAGGTATCGCCAAGGGCCGTGAGGGATGGCACCAGCCTGGCATCCTTGGAGCCCAAGGTGCTTTCTTTGATCTGGACGATCCGGACAAACAACTCGGCCGCTTTGGCAAACCTGCGCTGGTCCCGGTATAACAAACCAAGCGCTTCCATGTGCCCCGTGGTTTCATCGGGCGACAAGTGCTTTCCCGCGATGGCCAGCGCACGCTGCAGTATGGGCTCGGCCTCGTTGTAATGCGCGCGCCCGTGAAGAATCGTACCGAGGTTGTTCAGGCTCACGGCAACGCCCAGGCTGTCCTGTCCATCCTTCTTTTCATGGATAGCCCGCGCCCGACGAGCGCAGCGCTCTGCTTCAATGCCCTCATCCAGACGAATCAAAATGCCGGACAACTCATTCAAGAGGTTGCCTACCTCAATGGATTCCTGACCTTTCAGGACCACCTGGATGCGAAGCGATTCTGTGGCGAACTTTTTTGCTTCTGCATAGCGACCCAGATTACGGGAAAGGTGCATCAGTCGGTCGAGGCACTCCGCAACCCGCTCATGGTCGGGTCCAAACACCTTTTTCCGGATCGTATAAATGTGCTCCAACAGGGGCCCCGCCCGATCGACCTTCCCCAAGCTCTCATACATGGAAGCGGTTTCCCAGAGGCAACGATCGATCTGGGGGTGGGCCTCCCCCAGCTTCGCCTTCAGAATCTCATGGGCCTTGATATACAACGGTTCGGCATCCGCAAAAAAACCGTCCGCGTGCAGCTCGGTCGCCTGAGCCAGTAACATTGCTCCCACCCGCTCGTCGCCGACCCCATAGCGCTGCTCCATCAGCCTGAACAACTGTTGAAAAATGGAAAACGCTTCGCTTCGCCGATTCAACTTCCGATAACAGGATTTGAGATTGAGATAAATACTTTCCAGGGCGGCGTCATCCGGCACCACCGCCTGTTCGGCCAGGTCTTTCGCTCGAACCAGTACCGGCTCGGCCCGCTCAAGGTCCTGTATGTTCTGGTAAACCGTAGCGAGGCGCTGCAAGGGCCTGAGCAAACTTGGGTGATCCGGTCCCACCAGCCCTTCAAGACGCCCCAGCACATTGAGGTAGGCGGCCTCTGCCTCAGCGAAGGATGCATGCGCCAGATAGTAATCGCCTTGCTTTGACACCACCTCCACATCCTGTCGTTCCAATGGCGGGGGTGTTGTTCCCATGGAGGTCATGCGCTCTGCAAGTTCGACGACCTTATCGGGTTTGCCCAGACGCTCGTAGAAGGATGACAGGAGTTTTAAGTAGGATTCCAGCTTCGGATGCTTCAGCCCCCAGATCGATTCCTGTTCCTCCAGCGCCTTCAGGTAATATTGCTCCGCCGGCACCGGCTGCTCGCGCGCCAGGCAAAGGTCACCGAGCAGGGTCCACTCCGAACTCAGATCCGTAAAGACCGATTCGACATGCTTTTTCCGGATCGCAAGTGATTGATTGACGTACCCCTCCGCCAAGTCGAACAGACCCAGCTTGATACAGGTATCGACCAAATGAAACATGTTCCTGATCGAGCGGAGATCTTCCGTTCCGAAAACGATCGCCCGAATTTTCCACGCGCGTTCCCGCAAGGTCCGTTCCGTCGCATAGTCCTTCTGCAGCCGGGCGATATCTCCCAACCAGTCCAAATCCGCTGCGACCAATTCATTTTCCGCCCCCAGGGTTTTCACATGCATTCCCAGGATCCGACGCCCTTGCCGGATCGCATCGTCATACCGACCCATGTCCCGGTAGAGCATGAAGAGATTGAACAGTGCCTGGATGAAATCAGGATGATTTACGCCCCGTTGTTTTTCCACCAGGGCAAGTGATCGTAGCGCGAATGTTTCGGATCGTTCGAAGTGTCCCAGGCGATAGGTGCAATAGGTTAGATCTCTGAGCAGGCTTGAGACACGGGCGCTCGCCAGGGCCTCTTCCATCCGCAAGGCTTCCGCAAGTATCGGTTCCGCCTTCGCAAAATCCTGCATCTCCAGATAGGTGGTTCCCGTGTTAGCACAGGCGAGCGCCACCCAGACGTTTCCGGGTCCATAGCGTTTTTCAGCGATCACCCGCATCTGATCTGCGACCTTCAGCGCCCACTCCGTGTTGCCTTTCTCCATCCGGGAGATCCATTCAAATCCCATCCGCTCCAACTCCGGATCCTCCGATTGAGCCAGCGCCCGCCCAGGGATCAGCATCCATATAATAAAATAAAAAATGAGCGATATACGAAGCGAATTCATAAGGGGCCGATCACCCCAGCCTACCATCCCATCGGTGCGAGTAAACACTTTACTTATATTTAATATATGACCCCAATAGGTTGCTTGTCCGCGGCCGGCCCCATGCGGGGTGCGCCTCTCGGTTGACAATCCCCCTTCGCGCAGACATAGAATCGGGCGATGATGGACGATACCATAACGGCGATCGCAACAGCACCAGGCGAAGGGGGCATTTCCATTGTCCGCCTGTCCGGCCCGGGGGCTTTCGGCATCGCGGACCGAATCATCCGTTGTCCGGGCGCGCCACCGTCCCAACGGGCCGCCAACACGCTGGTGGTTGGCCAGGTGATGGATCAGGACCAGGTCGTCGACGAAGTGGTCGTGCTGTTTTTCCGTGCCCCGCATAGCTATACCGCAGAAGATGTGATCGAAATTCAAGGCCATGGCGGGCATCAGTGCGCCCGATCGATTCTCCGACTCGTGCTGGATGCAGGGGCGCGCCTGGCGGAGCCCGGCGAGTTTACCCGCCGGGCCTTTCTCCATGGGCGCATCGATCTGGTCCAGGCCGAAGCCGTTCTGGACCTGATCCGCGCGCATTCCGAACGGGCCGGTACCGCAGCCATCGAACAGCTGGACGGTGCGCTAAGCCGGAAATTCAACCAGCTGTACGACGAGCTACTGATGGCTGCAGCCCGTCTTGAGGCCACCCTGGACTTCCCGGAAGACGAGCTCCCCGAGCTGGTCATGGATGAAATCAAAGCGGAGCTCGAGCAAATCGATCAGGATTTTGATGCGTTGATTGCGACCTGGGACGAAGGCCACTTGCTGCGCGACGGGGCGCTGGTGGTCATATCCGGCAAACCGAATGTCGGAAAATCGACCCTGCTCAATGGCCTGCTGGAAAAAAACCGCGCCATTGTCTCGGACATTCCCGGCACCACTCGGGACAGTATTGAAGAATCGTTTATGCTGCACGGCATACCCGTACGCATCGCCGATACCGCAGGTCTTCGCGAAACGGTCGACCGCATTGAGCAGGAAGGCATTGAACGAACCCACCAGATGATGGAGGCCGCCGACCTGGTGGTTTACCTCTTCGATTTGACCGATCCCGGACTCGAAACCACCCTGAAATCACTTGAAACACAAGAAAAAGCTCATCTTTTCATCTTTAACAAGCTGGATCAGATGCAAGGCCAAGCTCCGGATATATCGCATGGCCTCAGTGTAAGCTTACTGGAGGAAAGCGGCATCCAAGCGGTAAGAGATGCGCTCTTCGCCTGCCTATCGGGAAATGTGGATCTCTCCGCACGCCCCCATGCGGTCATTTCTGAACGCCATCGGCGCCTGCTCCTCGACGCCAAAGAGGAAATGGAATCCGGTCTGGCCCTGATTCGCATGGATCGGGAGGATGGCCTGGTACTCGCGGCCTCCCAAATGCGCATGGGCCTTCAACTGATCGGCCAGGCTACGGGACGGGAATACGAAGAAGAGCTACTGGACAATATTTTCGGTCGTTTCTGCATCGGCAAGTAGGAACGCATTCGCCGCTTTCAATCGGGCGATTTTCCCGTATGATCCCCCGCTTTATGAAACCCTACGAAGTCATAGTGGTCGGTGCCGGCCATGCAGGTTACGAAGCAGCCCTCGCGGCCGGCCGCATGGGAGCGCACACCGCTCTGGTCACCATCGAAAAAGAAGCGATTGGTCGGATGTCGTGCAATCCCTCCATCGGCGGGATGGCCAAGAGCCATATCGTGTGTGAGCTGGACGCCCTGGGCGGAGAGCTCGGCCGGAACGCGGATTATACCGGCATCCAGTTCCGCACCTTAAACACGCGTAAAGGCCCGGCGGTCCAGGCACATCGGGTCCAGAACGACAAAGACCTGTTTCCGCTCCGTATTCAGGCCATGGTCGACGCGGTAGAAACCCTGGATGTCATCGAAGCCCTGGTAGGCGAGATCTGGATCGAAAACGGCCAGATCCGGGGTGTAAAAACAGAAGATGGCAGCGAAATCCCAGGACAGGCCGTGGTCATCGCTACCGGAACCTTTCTCGGGGGTCTCATCCATATCGGCGACATTAATTTCCCCGGCGGGCGGGCAGGAGAAAAGGGGGCCTACCAGCTGAGTGATTCCTTTAAAAACCTGGGTTTCAACCTCGCCCGGCTGAAAACGGGCACTCCACCTCGGCTGCATCAGGACAGTATCAACTACGACCAGATGGAGCGTCAAGATGGCCTGATTCCTCCGCCTTTTTTCTCCTGGAAAGCTCAAGCAGACTGGGAAATGTTCCACGTGGAACACGATCCAGCGGATTACGAGGCACACGGTATGTTCCACGTGGAACATAAGGCTTCGACCGCTGTCCCCTGGCCGGTGGGTTGGCGTCAAATCCCCTGTTTTCTAACCCACACAACCCTGCGCACGCATGAGATCATCGATACCAATCTTTCGCGCAGCGCCATGTATGGAGGGCATATTGACGCGACCGGGGTGCGTTACTGTCCATCAATCGAGGATAAGATCGTCAAGTTTCCTCAACGGGACTCCCATCACGTCTTTATAGAGCCGGAAGGCCGTAAAAGCGTCACCATGTATCCTGCGGGAACCTCAAACTCCCTACCTGAGGACGTGCAGGTGGAGATGATTCATTCCATACCGGGTCTGGAGCGTGCGGTCTTTGTGAAGCCTGGCTATGCTATTGAATACGACTTTTCTGATCCGACTCAATTGTACCACTCGCTGGAAACCAAGCAGGTAGAGCATCTTTACCTCGCAGGTCAGATTAATGGTACCACCGGGTACGAGGAGGCGGCCTGCCAGGGCTTCATGGCCGGCACCAATGCCGTACTGAAACTCCGGGGAGAGGAGCCACTCGTGCTCAGCCGCAATGAATCCTATATCGGGGTGCTGATTGATGACCTGGTCACCAAAGGCACGGAAGAACCTTACCGGATGTTTACCTCCCGGGCCGAACACCGTCTGTCCTTGCGTCAGGATAATGCCCCCTGGCGCATGGAAGCCCATGCACGGCGCCTCGGGATCCTGGACGAAGCGATCCTGGACGAAGTCGCGTCCGTTCGCAACGAAGTATCAATGGAGCTTGGGCGCATGGACAAGACCTTCCACGAGGGGGCTTCACTCACCCAGCTGCTGCGCCGACCTGAGATGAGCTATGCGCAGCTGCCGGGCTCGACGGGATCGGTGAGTACACGTGCCAAACGCCAGGTCGAAGTGGAGGCCAAGTATGCCGGGTATATACAGCGTGAAAAGGCGCATATTCTCCAGGCAGAAAAATCGGAACGTCAATTGATTCCACGCGATCTCGACTACGACGCCATTACGGCCATGCGTTATGAATCACGGGAGAAGTTGAAAAAGATTCGACCGGAGAGCCTGGGTCAAGCCGGACGCATTTCCGGGGTCAACCCGGCAGACATTTCGATACTTTCGGTATGGCTAAAGAAAATTAAGTCCTGAGCCTATTCAATATAGGCCAAATTATAGCGTAACCCGTTGCCGCGGAACACATTAAGAAAATCATCTTTCGATCCGTTCGCCCAATGTGGTCAGCACATCGTTTATCACTTCGATGGATAAGGGCTTGGTGAGGTAGGCGGTCGCGCCCAGGTTGAGCACCTCTTCAATGGCCTGATCATCGTCCTGACTCGACATGATAATCACATCGATGTCCTTGTTCAGGGTGCTTCCTATATTTTTAAGGACTGACTCCCCGTCGAGTTCAGGCATGATTAAATCGAGGAAAAGCACGTCAAACACGGTAGTATTCAACAAGGCCAGGCACTGCTTCCCGTCCTCTGCATTCTGCCAAGTGTAGCCCGCATCTTCTATCATGCGATTGAGCAGCTCTCGGATGTATTCGTTATCGTCCGCAACCAGTATTTTCAAGTGATCTCCATTCTTCCTATCGAGTGTAGGAAATGCTGACCCAAAATACAAGGCGAGTGACTCATTTTACAGTCGATTTCCATTGTCATGTGAAAGGGCGCTTGCCAAAGTTTACCTCGATTCGAATCCCGGTTTTCCCAACCCCTTTCTTCGGAACTTACATCATGGCTGCAGGCGGCAATAAGATAAATTCTTTCGTGTTCTTTTTCGTCTTTCTCCCCCTGTTTGCCGTCCTTGCGGTTTACAATGCGCAGTTATTCCAGCGCTCCTATACCCAGAAGAGCGACGGGGTGGTCACCTTCCGGAAAACGGCGGTGCAGACCTTTGAAAACGAGTTAAACAGCTCCATCACCTTCGTCGGTTCTCTCGGATACATGCCGGCGGTCTCAAAAATCCTCGGCGGTTCTGGCAGCGCACGGGACAAGCTTTCCAAATCAGAATGGGCCTTTGATGAGTGGTTCATTCAACTGTCACGCTCCCCGGACAAAACGACCGAAGTTGATTTCGAGGCCATCATGAAGAACGACATCACCCTCGCAATGGATCGGGTGAGAGTCGAACATCCCGAGATAGCCAATTTCCAGCTCACGGATAACATTGGCACCATGATTGCCTCCAGCATCCGTCCGAAAACCAAAAATGCCCGTAACGAGGACTGGTGGAAAAAGGCCCTCAAGGCGAAGGGCAAACCCTATCTGGATGGAATGTATGAGAACGGCTCCATCTTTGTGCACTACTCGATCTGGAACAGCGCTGGTCCAAACGTCGCACCCGTGGGCGTCATTCGCGTGGAAGTGAAAGTTGATCGCGTGGTCCAACGCATCCAGGCCGATCAATTTGGTATCGACGCCGCGATCATCGTCATGGGCGCCAAAGAGAATCCCGAAAAATATTTCACCGCGGGTTCCAAAACCACGCTCGACAGCCATTCGGTTCCATTGATGCAATACATTAATGAGTATGGGCGGGAAAAAGGCTGGAAAAGCGGCATTCACTTCAGCCGGGACATCTTACACTCCTTCACCCTGTCACAGAATATTCGTCTTCTGGCCATGAAGGAAGGTCCGCTCATCAACTTCAAGGACTTCATGCCGGTGATGATTTCCTCGCTGCTCAGCCTCGCAGCCCTGGGCTTCGTTACCTTTATGGCCAAGATCACCGGGACCAAAATGGAGTCGGCCAATCGTGAAAATATTCAAGCCGGTAACTGGGTCCTGCACCGGGCACGCGGCGATTCCGTTAAAGAGGCGACCAACACCAAAATTGGCAAAACGCTCGAATCCTGGATGAGTGATTTGAGACGAAGTATCGTGGAGAACATGGAGGTGACCCAGTTTGAGAGTGAACGCGATCTCCACCTCGCTCGTGAATTCCAGATGTCCTACCTCGACCGACCTTACCCGCGCATTCCGGAGGTTCACGTGCCCGGACGACTTAAGTTAAGTTTTTACCACTACTACAAGCCGGCCATGGCTCTGGGCGGGGACTTCTTCGACGTGATCAAACTCGGCCCTGAAACGGCGGGTGTGCTGATTGCCGACGTCATGGGGCATGGAACGCGTTCGGCGCTGATCACCTCCAATATCCGGATGATCATGAGCGAGCTGCACAGCCAGGGCCGCAACGCGCGCAACTTTCTCCGGGAGATGAACCGAAACTTCTGCTCCATGCTCGAACACATCGAGATTCAACATCCCATCTTCTGTTCGGCCTTCTACTTCGTGGTGGATACCACCGCGCGGGCGGCGACCTTCTCCACGGCAGGGCATCCAGCTCCTTTCCACCTTAAACGCGCGCTGAACCATGTGGAACGCCTGCAGGTCGCGACCCCGCATGGTACCGCACTCGGAATCGTGAAGGACGAGGACTATACCGGCGGCTCCTGTCGCCTTGCCGCGGGTGACGTGCTCATCTTCTTTACGGATGGGGTCTATGAAGCGTTCGACTCCCATGGCAATGAATTCGGCCTGATCCGCCTGGATAAAACCATCCGCAAGCTGATGCACAACAGCATGGAAGGCCTGGTCGACGGCATTGTGAACCAGATAAACGACTTCACCGCCGGCGAGCCCCTCCGTGACGATATCTGCATCCTCGCGCTCGAAGTGACCGAATAGGCCGCAAAGCCGACTGTTTTACAGGGTTTTAGCCCGTTTTGTAGCCTTACCGGTTACTCTACTTTTGGCGCCGGAAGCGTAAATGGAAGGTAACCGTTTGCTGTCCCAGGCCAGCGGCGGACAGATAACGCCAAGCGCCTCGTTCCTCGTCGCAAGGCTTTTATCTATCCTACGTAGGATATAAAGCTCGTGCTCCGAGACGGGGCTTTTGCCTCTCCAACCCCAAAAAGCCCATAAATTGGGCTTGCATCGACACGAACCCTCTCTATATTCCGCGCCAGTTCTGCGCATTCGCAGGACGGAAGCGAAGGCGCCTCGGTCTCCATCGAGGACGTCAAAGCGGATTGCCGGATTACCGGCCAACTAACATGGAGTAATTATGGAAACTGTATCCTTGCCTGAAGTAGGCGTTAAGGATCTGCTGGAAGCAGGTCTGCATTTTGGTCACCAGACCAAACGTTGGAATCCGAAGATGGCCCCGTACATCTTTGGCGATCGCAATGGCATCTATGTCATCGATCTTGGTAAGACCCTCTATCAGCTGCGCATTGCTCAGCGCTTCATCTACGACACCGTCATTCGCGGGAACAACGTCCTGTTCGTCGGTACAAAGAAGCAAGCTCAGGGCTCGATCAAAGAGGTCGCCGAAAAGTTTAACCAGCCCTATGTCATCCATCGCTGGCTCGGTGGTATGCTGACCAACAATGAAACCATCCAAGGCAGCATCAAGCGTATGCGCGAACTGGAACTCATGGAGGAAGACGGCCGTATGGCGGCCATGGCTTCCAAAAAGGAAGTGTCTATGCTCCGCCGTGAGCATGCACGCCTGCATCGCAACCTCAGCGGTATCGCCCAGATGGAAAAGCTGCCTGCAGCCCTCATCGTTTTTGACGTCATCCGCGAGCACATCGCGATCTCGGAAGCACAGAAGTTGGGCATTCCGGTGGTCGCCCTCGTGGACACCAATGGCGACCCCTCCAAAATCGACTATCCGGTTCCGGGTAACGACGATGGCAGCCGCGCCATTAAACTCGTGGTAAACATGTTCGGTGAGACCATTCAGCTCGCCTCCAACGTGTACGCAAAAATTGCGGCCGAAGAAGCACGTCAGCGTGCGATCCGCGAAGCTGAAGAGGCTGAGAAGCGTAAGAAAGCTGAAGCCGAACGCGATGCTCGAATCAAGGAAGAGCGCGAGATCAGATTGAAGGCCGCGACTGAAGCCAAAGAACAAGAAGCCAAAGACAAAGCCATTGCGGCTAAAATTGCTGTGGCCCGCAAAGCCGAAGCGGATGCCGCTGCAGCCGCTGCACCGGCGCCTGTTGCTGAACCTGCGCCTGCGCCCGCGGCTGAAACACCAGCGGTAGAAGCCGCTCCTGCGGCTGAGGCTCCTGCGGCTGAGGCTCCTGAGGCTCCTGCGGCTGAGGCTCCTGCGGCTGAGGCTCCTGCGGCTGAGGCTCCTGCGGCTGAAGAGGCACAACCTGAAACACCGGCCGAGTAACACGGTCCCACTGGAGAACCTTATGTCTATTACAGCAGCACAAGTTAAAGAACTCAGAGCCATGACCAACGGTCCGATGATGGAGTGCAAAAAAGCGCTCGTCCAGGCCGATGGCGATATCGACAAGGCGATTGCCATCCTTCGGGAGACCGGCATCGTCAAGGCGGCAAGGAAAGCCGACCGCGAAGCGAAGGAAGGCCTGATCGTGGCCGATATCAAAGATGATGCCCAGAGTGGCGCCCTCGTCATGGTGAACTGCGAGACCGACTTCGTCTCGAAGAACGAAACCTTCCAGGCCTTCGTGGCCGAAATGGGCAAGCGCGGACACGAATTCGCCGATGGCGAGATGACGGCCGCCATGGCGGAGGCCCTGGCGATCAAGATCCAGGAAATCGGTGAGAACCTGATCATCGGTGTCAACGTGCGCTACCAGGTCGAAGGCACAGGCATGATCGGCAGCTACATCCATATGGGTGGAAAAGTTGGCGTATTGGTCGAGCTCGGATGCGGCAAAGCCGAAACCACGACCAGCGAGGCAACCCGTCTGCTGTCCCGGGACATCTGCATGCATATTGCAGCGCTCTCGCCCAAATCGCTGGACCGTGAAGGCGTTCCTGCTGAAGATGTGGCGGCCGAGAAGGCCCTCTATGCGAAGCAGGTTGAAGGCAAGCCGCCCGAGATCATCGACAAGATCCTCGCAGGAAAGCTGGACAAATTCTACAGCCAGAGCGTACTGCGTGAACAGGGCTTTGTGAAGGACCCGGAAAAGTCGGTCACCGATCTCGTAAACGAAGTCGCGAAAGCACAGGGCGACGAGATCACGATCAGGCGCTATGTGCGTTATCAAGTCGGCAGTTAATCCCGACCTGAACCTCCTTGCGGAAACGCGGCATGTTTGTTCATGCCGCGTTTTTTTTTACCTGAGGCGGGCAAACCCAGCCGCGGATCAGCGTAGGCGTTGAAAACGGCTGAAGACAGCCAAGGGGCTACCGCCGTCCACCAATGAGACCGGCACGGTATAGGTAGTAAATTAACGTAAGGATCGCGGTGATCGTCGAGGCAAGGTAGGTCAAAAAGGCGGCGTTCAAGACCTTGCCTGAATCCTCCCTTTCGGCTTCGGTGACGATCCCGGCGGGGACCATGAGCTTCTTCGCGCGGGCAGTGGCATCCCATTCCACGGGAAGGGTGACGATGGAAAACAGCACCGCGCCGGAAAACAGCACAACGCCCACGAGGAGGAGTGGCTTGAAATTCAGCATCATGCCGACCATGAGCAGGGGCATGGCCAGAGAGCTGGTCACCCCGGTGACCGGAACGAGGGCGGAGCGCATTTTCAACGCCGCATAGCCCTGGGCGTGTTGCAGGGCGTGACCGGCTTCGTGGCAGGCGACGCCGATCGCGGATAAGGAGGCTTCCTGATAAACAGCCGGCGAGAGACGCAGGGTTTTGTTGCGGGGATCGTAGTGGTCACTCAGGAACCCGGCCACTTCTTCGATCTTCACGTCGTGGACCCCATTGCGCTCGAGCATGGTCTGGGCAGCCTGCGCACCCGTCATTCCCGATCGAACAGTCTTGCGACTGTACTTCTTGAACGTCGACTTGGTCAGGAAGCTGGCAAGCCCCCCCAAGACAAGTCCGGGTAACATTACTAATAGCAGGTACATCATCATAGGGCGTTTCTTCCGTTCAGGTTGATTCCATGCGAATATAAGGCGAACCGCCCATCTTTCCATGGTGAATAGTCAGTTTTGACATCGTGCCTTTCCTCCGGTTTGATCCTGACATGAAAAATCGGTCTATTTTGCCCTGTCGAAACCTGCGGTCTCGCGCCCAAGGTCTCCTCCTTGTTCTTGCATGTCTGGTTGTCACCTTGGGATGGACCCCTTGTCACGGTAAGGATTCAGGCAAGAAAAAGAAGGCGCAAAAAAAAGAAACTCCCTTTTCCTGGGTGAATCCCCTGCCGAAAAACGCCGCTTCCGGCGTGGAACATCACACCTTCAAAAGTCCCTCCATGGCGATCGAGGTCGGATATTGCATCTACCTACCCGATGCATATCGCGCCCAGCTCAAGCAACGGTTTCCGGTGGTTTACTATTTGCATGGAGGCCGTCCGGGCAATGAAACAAAGAGTGTTCGACTCGCATCTTTCATGCAGAAGACGCATGCCTCCGGAGAGGTGCAACCCGTGATCTATGTCTTCGTCAACGGAGGCTCGGTCAGTCATTACAACATGCCTGAGCGAAGGCATGCGATGGGTGAAGACGTCTTCGTTAAGGAGCTCATCCCGCATATCGATACGACCTGGCGAACGATCGCGGATCGTTCCGGTCGAGGCTTGGAAGGTTTTTCGCAGGGAGGTCGAGGAACCGCCCGCATCATGTTCAAGCACCCGGATCTTTTCTGCTCGGCCGCTCCAGGTGGCGGAGGCTATGCCACCGAAAAAATGATTTCCGAGAACAACGGGCGCGAAAGTGACAGCCTGGTTTTCACCGCCGGCTACAATGCCTGGGACCTTGCGCGGGTCTATGCGAAGGATCCCCATCCTCCGTTGCGCATTCTCTTCCACGTTGGAACCAAGGGTTTCAATTACGAGAACAACCTGGCCTACATGGTCTTTCTGGAAACCTTAAAGATCCCCTTTGAACGCGTAATCGTGGAGCGTGCTCCGCACAGCGCAGCGGCGATTTACGAGAAAGAATGTATCCGCATGATGCAGTTCCACATGGACAGCTTTCAACAAGCTCGTGTTCTGAAATAGCTATATGGACGTCCATTTCTGTTCATTTCCATCGCTGTTGCCTTAGCAGTGACTACCAATCGACGTGCTACGACGCTTGGCATCATTGTTGCTATTAGTAACAACTTGATGAAAGTGAAAGAACGTATCCTGCACATTGAAGACGATGCTCTGTTTCGGTGTGTAATGGGTCAGACCCTGCGCATGGAAAATTTTGAAGTCGATGAGGCTTCTTGCGGAGAAGATGGACTTGAGGCCATCCTCTCGGAGGTGGACTATGATCTGGTCCTCTTGGATCTGGAACTTCCTGATCAAACCGGCGTCGAGATTCTACAGGAAATTCGCAGGTACTATTCCCAAAACGATCTTCCCGTGATCATGCTTTCCGGAGAGGGCAACTCACAGAAAATAATTGATGCTCTCAATGCCGGGGCGAATGACTATGTGTGCAAACCGGTTGATAGCAATGTCCTCATCGCTCGGATTAAAGTGAACCTCCAGGTTCACCAGAATCATGAAGAGTCCATCACGCGTGAACAGAACCGGGTGATGAAGGAAACGATTGGTGCAGCCTGTCATCACATCTCTCAATCCATCACCGCGGCGGTGGTTGAAGTCGAGATGCTCGTAAGAGATGGAGAAGCCAGTGGCAGCAAAACGTTGCCGCAACTGGAGTCGTTGCGATCATGGATTAAAGAATCCGGGAAACAGATCCTCCGCCTTCAACGTGTAAAAGAGTATCGTTCCGTTACGTACGAGAGTGAGACAAACATTATAGATGTTGATGATGGTACGACCTGTTCGCAGCCTTCTACAAAAGGTTGAACCGCTTGTTGAAGCGGTTTTCCACGTTATATGAGGCATGGTTCTGAAGATGGCTTCAGAACAAGAAGGGATCGGGGTTCGTATGAAGAAGCAGATATTGGTTGTTGAGGAGGATGAGACGCAACTGAAACTCATCGAAGAAGCCTTGCGAGGTGATGAGTACGAGGTGGATACTGCGTCGAATGGAGCGCGCGGGCTCTATCACCTGTCATCCAATACGTACAACCTTGTACTGTTGGATACGCAACTCCCCGATATGTCGGGCTTGGATGTGTTGCGATTCATTCGCACCACAAACACCCGGTATGACCTGCCTGTTATTATCTTGTCCGGATTGGATCAGAGCGAAGCGATCGTCGAAGGTCTGGAAGCCGGGGCGAATGACTATCTGACGAAGGTGGGCGATATACGCGTCCTCCTGGCCCGGATCAAAGTAAGCTTACTTTCACGCGAAGCATTTTGTACACGTCTGACCCGCGAACAACGCAAGGTGATGCAGGAAACCATTGGCGCAGCTTGCCACCATATCGGTCAACCCATGACGGCTGCCGCAACCGAAATCGAATTGCTGGTTCGTGAAGAGGAAGCCCGCGGCATCCGTATTGCTCCGCGACTGCGAAGTCTGCTTCACTGGATTCGAAAAAGTTCCGAAGAGATCCACCGCTTGAGCCGGGTCACGGAATACAAGACCATCACCTATGCGGGTGACATGCGTATGCTCGATATCGAAAATCGCGAACGCGAAGCGGCCGAGATAATCGATACCCTGTTGAAATCCTAATTCCACTCCGTCGCGAACGGGGTTTTAAGGCTTTGGTAGTATCGGAATGCCGAGGTATTGTGCGCGGTCCTTGTCCGTAAACAAAGCGGAAGTGGCGATATATGCACGCGCCTGTTCCGGGTCGGTCTTCATCCATTCTTTGGCCACGGAACGAACGCTACTGGTCTGTTGCTTCTGATCCTGTATCTGCTCCGCCCAGTAGAGGGCTTCCTGCGGATCGCTCCCACGAAAGTTCGACGCGACACTGCTATAGGCACTATCAAGATCACTCGAGGGTGGCTGACTACCCAGCCAATTGAGGGCAACCGCCGGATCGTACCGAACCCAGTTACGCATCGTGGAACCAAGATACTTCTCCCGCAGCTCAGCATCATTGATGCGATTGACGAACTCGACGGTCTGATCGGGACGATCCTGACTCCAGGTTTCGACCAGGGTGCTCAAGGCGGACCGCTGGGCTTCCGGGTCATCGAGAGATGTGACGTACTGGGCAGCTTCATAGGGCTGGTAGCGGACCTGGTCACGCACAATCATGTTGGCGATTTCCTTGCGTTCATTGCTGTCTACAGCTGTTTGATACAGGTTGGCGAGGGTGGTATCGCGTTGATCGCGGTCCACCCCTTCAAGGATGTAAGCAAATGCGGATCGTCGCATGCGCTCGTCCGGCAGCGCCCGCGCATTGACAATGGCATCGTTCATGTCGACCTTGGCCAGCTCACGGAATACATGTCCGACGCTGACCTGCTTTGCGCGTGGATCGGACTCCAGGTTTTCGAGATACCAGCCCAGTGCTTCATGCGGACGTTCTTTCGCCCAGGCTCCCAGCGTCGTGGAAATTGCACTGTTGCGCATGCGTATGGATTCGTACTCATCCGCATAATCCAAGGCACCGAGCGGATCCGTTTTGCCCCAGGAGGCGAACAAGGCCGCCGATGCATACGAGGTGCGCGCGCTATGGGGTTGTTGATGCAAGGCTTCAAGCGCCACAGGAATTTCGGCCGTGGTCAGATTGTCCATGTACTTTCGGAGGCCTCCGGTGGATATGTTCGGATCCTTCAGGGCTTCGTAAAAACTATTGAGTTGCGCTTGCGGCTCAACCGTTTCCGGTTCGAGCGAGGCATCCGAGTCCAGATCGGCAAGCGATCCGATTCCGGCTTTATCACGTGCATCCGTAACCCGACCCAGACCGTTCCGCGCCGCCAGTTTTTCAAGCTTCCCCGCTTTGATTGCTTTCGAGGCTTTCGAAGTGGAGGCGGTATTTGAACGGAAGGCTTCCTTTTTCGACGACGCGTTGATGAATGGCGTATCACCGGGGTCCACCACGGAGGCCTGGAGGAAGGGATCATCTTCGTAATCGCCGGCAGGCAGCAGTTTGATCAGCTCCAGCGGTTTTGCCGGGCTACCATCGTCGATGGCTGACTCTTCCTCTTCTTCCAGGATATCTCCGCCTTCGTTCTGGCCTTTGGGATCGGATCCAAAAGCCTGGTCTGCGGGAACAGAAGCGATCGAGCCCAGCCGATAGACCAGGTTCTGATTCCGCTCAGCATAAACCATCTCCTGTGTGACCACCGGCTCGCGTTCAGACGCCGGCTCATGAACCCGGTCACCCGAAGCATCCCGATCGTTGAGCATATGATTCCCGACCAGGACCATCACCAGAAGGGTGATGGCCAGACACATGCACTCGACCGCGCTCAAGGAACGGGGCTTCGTGCTGCTGGAAGATGTGGGAGGGCGTCTCATGGACTGCAATACGTACGTTAGAATCGGCCGAAATTTTCCCCTTAGAAGGCATTTTGGGCTAAAAACCCTCCAAATGGCCCGGAAGAAGGCAAATACAAGCTGCACGGACAGGTCCTTTGTGAGAGGATCCACGCCATGCAAATACTCGTGGCCACAGGAAATACCCATAAACTTGAAGAAATCCGGGGCATTCTGCAGATTCCCAGTTGGGAGTTGGTGGGACTGGATCAACTGCAGGACCCTCCAGAAGTGGATGAAGACGGGGACACATTCGAAGCCAACGCGGCGAAGAAGGCTCGGGAACTCGCGCTCTTTTCAGGTATGTGGACCCTGGCGGATGACTCTGGACTGGAGGTCGATGCCCTCGACGGCGCCCCCGGCGTGTTCTCTGCCCGCTTTGGTGGCGTGCATGGAGACAACGCCGCCAACAATGCCCGATTGCTGAAGGAGCTTGAAGGGAGTCCCAACCGCCAGGCGCGTTTTCGTTGCGTACTCGCCCTGGCGTCACCGCAAGGGGAGATTCGCTGTGTGTCCGGTGCGGTAGCCGGTACGATCGCCCAGGCACTCTCGGGCACCCATGGTTTTGGCTACGATCCACTGTTCATCCCCACCGGCTATGAAAAGACCTTTGCCGAGCTGCCCGCCTCGGTGAAGGCACGCATTTCACATCGGGCAGAAGCCTGCAAGCAGGCAGCACAGGCATGGAGCGACCTCTTTTAAGCGTATGAATGAAAACCGAAATCCCTGGCAGACCCTTTCGTCAAAAGTTGTTTACGATAACCCTTGGATCCACGTGGTGGAACATCAGGTCATCCATCCCGCCGGTTCGGAAGGCATTTACGGTGTAGTGCAGTACAAGAACATTGCCACCGGGGTGATACCCCTCGATGAGGAAAACAATACCTGGCTGGTGGGCCAGTATCGTTATCCGCTCGAGCAATACTCCTGGGAAATTCCAGAAGGTGGAGGAGCGAAAGGGGCCGACCCGCTAATCGCGGTTCAACGCGAGCTGCGAGAAGAAACCGGGATCACAGCGAAGGACTGGCAACTCATTCAGGTCATGCACCTATCCAACAGCGTGTCCGATGAAATCGCCTACCTTTACATCGCTCGTGACCTGACCTTCGGCGAGACCGAACACGAAGACAGCGAAGAGCTCGCGATCCGGAAGGTCCCCTTTTCCGAAGTGTACCGCATGGTCCTCGAAGGGGAGATTACCGATACGATGACGGTCACCGCGGTGTTGCGAGCGGCCCTCGTTTTGGACGCGGGGGCCAAATGAAAGTCTGGTTGGTGCTCGTGCTCGCAGCGTTCGCTGCCCGCAGTTTTTCTGCGGACAAACCGAATGTCATTATCCTCATCGCGGACCAGCTTCGCTATCAATCGGTCGGCTACGCCGGCGATACTCGGGCCAGAACGCCGAACATCGATCGCCTGGCCAGCCAGGGGGTGAATTTTGATAATTTTGTCTCAAATACGCCTGTTTGCTCGGCTTTTCGGGCATCTTTGCTTACGGGTAAGTACGCGAGCAGCACCGGTGTTGTGGTCAATGAACTGCGCTTGAATCCCAATCAGGACAGTCTTGCCCACGTTTTCAAGCGGGCAGGATACGCGACCGATCATCTGGGCAAGTGGCACCTCTGGGCCAACCAGGCTGGCCGACACAACCAAGTTGCGAATGCCTACACCCCGCCGGGACCGTATCGCATGGGCTTCGATTCGTTCTGGGCAGGATATAATTTCGGTCACCAGAATTTTCAGGCAACGTACTTCCGCGATACGCCGGAACCGATCAAGATCGAAGGGTTTTCAGCAAGCCATTTTACCGACCTCGCGATCGAGCGCATCCAGCATCACCAGCAACAGGACGAACCGTTTCTCATGACCGTCGCCTACAGCCCGCCCCACGATCCCTGGGTGCCGGGCAACGTGCCAGCCGAGTGGTTGGCGAAGTTTTCGGAGGTGGAATTTCCCCTGCCGGAGACGATGAAAGATACACCCGATCCGCGGATGGATCGCAACACCGATCCAAAACGGTGGAACAGCTACTGGAAGCCACGGATGGATGCACTTCAGCGGGTGTATTACGCCATGACTGCCTCCCTCGACCATGAGGTTGGTCGTCTGATGCAGGCCTTGAAGGATGGGGGTATGGAAGATAACACGCTTCTCGTTTTCACCTCCGATCACGGAGAGATGTTTGGCGCCCAGGGTCGGGTCTTTAAAATGACCTTTTACGAGGAAGCCGCTCGCGTGCCCTTTCTCATTCGATGGCCTGGACATATTCCTGAAGGGCACACCTCTTTTGCCTGCATGTCCACGGTCGATATCATGCCGACCCTGTTGGGCCTCACGGCTTTACCTATTCCCCCTGCGGTAGAGGGCATGGACCTTTCCCCGGCTGCCCGAGGCCAGAGCGGTCCGGAACCGGAGTTTGCTTTCTTACAGGGCATGGGACACACCTTCCTCTGGAACGATGGCTTTGAGTGGCGGGCGATTCGCGATACCGAATATACCTATGCGCGGTATCGATCCGACGGGAAAGAGTTGCTCTTCCACAACGCCCGGGATCCCCATCAAATGATCGATCTCGCCACGGTGCGACCGGATGTCCTGAGACGGATGCGTAAGGCCATGTTTGCACGGATGGAGACCCTCGACGACGGCTTTGAGGCCTGTTCCTGGTACCGCGATCACTGGACAGAGAATCGGGTGATCATGCGGGGTGCCCGCGGGGCGTTTCACCGGACCCTATATCCGGATGTGGAGGTTCAGGTGGAATTCAACGGCCTGCCAGGGTCTCCAGGACAAACTCCCTGAACACCTCCAGGTAACCCGGGGTCTGCCGCAGGCTTTCTTCACCGTGGCCCCCCTGCAGCTCAAACCATCGCTTGGGTTCACATGCGGCAGCAAACAGGGCTTCGCCCATATCGAAGGGAATCGTTTCGTCCGCGGGGCTGTGCGCAAACAGTTTCGGTACGGTGATCTTCGGCACTTTCGAGATGCAATCGAAGCGATGGCCGCAGAGCAGGTCCGGCAGCAGCCAGGGATAAAAGCGGCGGCCCATTTCAACGATGCTCGTGTAGGTACTCTCCAGGATAAGGCCCTTGATGGACCGATTGACGGCAAGCTCGGAGGCGATGCCCCCTCCCAGCGATTGACCGAGCACGATGATCGGCGGATCTTCCGTATCCGGATATTTTGACCGCACGAAATCGTAGGCCGCGTAGGTGTCGAGGTAGGTTCCTTTGGCGGAGGGCCGGCCGGAACTGATTCCGAAACCCCGGTAATCAAACATGAAGAGGTTTACCGGGATATTCTGGAGGTCCTTTGGCAGCCAAAGTCGGTCCGAAATGTTTTCGGCATTTCCATGGCAATGCAGGATGGTACCGATGGCATCCGGATGAGGAAACCACCACCCGTGCAGCTTCATACCATCGGAGGTTGTCAGGATGACTTCTTCAAAATCCAGGCCTTCCTTCTCCGGTGTACTGGTATGTCCCTGCGTCGGTTTGAAAATCAGGCTGCGTTCGATGAGCTTGTAGCCGATGGCCACAAGCACCGGTATCATAAGCACCCACAGGTACATCATAGTCGCCACCCCAGTTTACAGGGTGCGAGATAGTCAAAACCCTTTGCGGTAACCACAACCGTATCTTCAATCCGGGCGCCACCCAGACCCCGATAATACAGACCGGGCTCGATGGTAATCACGTTGCCGGTTTTTAAGGTCGTTTTCATTTTACTGATCGATGGATATTCATGGATATCCAACCCTACGCCATGTCCGGTGGAATGATAGAAGCCCTGTGGAATTCCATCGATCATTCCGCTCTCGTAGCCCGCGTGTTTAAACGTTTCGATCACGTGTTCGTGGATCTCATTTGCTGCAACTCCGGGTCGGATCATCGCCAGGGCTTCTGCATGCGCCTGCTTCACGCTGTTATACAAGCGCCGTTGTTCGGACGTGGGTGTCCCTTTAATAAACGTACGCGTGATGTCACCCCAGTACCCATGCCCTTTATGCCGGGGAAAAATATCGATGATGATCAACTCATTCGCGCGCAGGGGCCCGCTACCGAGTTCGTGTCCATCGACCCCCTGTTCACCACCAGCGACAATGGTGCTTAAGGGCGTGCTGCATTCTTTTTCGATCGAGGCAATTTCGATGGCGAGCCGCACGCGTTCGGAGGTCAACGTTTGACCGTTCAACATCAACAGTCCTTTTGCATTCGGTTCGGATTCCCGCAAAAGTTTCGCGGCGGTTTTCATTCCGAACACGGCCGTTGCCTGGCTCTCTTTCAAGGCGGCTATTTCCGGTTTACGTTTCACGTCGCGCTGGGGAAGTAGCGGTGATTTTGATATTTTGACTCTGACCCCATTACCGCGAAGGTCTTCCACCAGTCCAGCCGGACAGCGGGCAGACACCGTAATCGACTGAACCTTTAACGTGCGCAGTATGGCGGTCGCTTGACCTGTAAAACTGCGGGATTTTCCGGTTTTCAGACCCAAATCAAGAAAGCCGTGAACCTTGGTTCCACGCGCTGTTCGCTTGGCCCTCCCGTATTCCAGATCTGACACCACCAGGTGTTTTTGACCCTTATCGAGAATGAAAAGATATGGATCTGGTGCCCAGAAGCCCGAAAGGTAGTGAACATCGCTGGCATCGGCAGAACCACCGAGCATAAGTAACGTACCGGTTAAATTATGCATGAAGCGGGAGTCTTTCGGGGCTTGTTGACAAGTTCAAAAGTGGGCTAACGCGGTATTTAATTTGTTCCAGAAGGGGGCAGATTTTCTCAAAGCGAAAAAAGGAAAAAGTATGCATATGTCCATATATGGTGTGCCCTTCCCTAAAAGCATACAACAGAATGTATCCTGATCCTTTTGTATCATTATCCTCAAATATCACTCTTGTTCTGTGCTGCAATGTCACCTAATGTCAAAACTCGCTGCTGAAACGATCATCAACCGGTTGTGGATAAGCTGTGGAAAACTGGCTCGGGGTGTTCGGGTGAAGAACGATCGTACTCGCCAGCTTCCGCAAACTTATTAACATGTTATTGTTCGCCTGTGGATAATTATCAGCAGTTTTGTGTGGTGAAGTATTACGTGAATTTGATGGATCACCCGATCGGTTTTGTTTGCGCGGTTACAACTAAATTTATCATCCGGATTACGGTCCAACCCCAGGGAATATGAAGTGGAAGAAAAAGTAGATATTAAGAAGGTGTGGAAGGACACCTGCGTGGTTCTCCAGGACACGCTCTCCAAAGACGTATTTGATCGCTGGATCTCCGTCATCCAACCACTCAAGCTGACCGAGAAGACGCTTACGCTCGGCGTAGCAAATGATTTTTATCACACGTGGCTTGAAGATAATTACATCCCGTTGATTTCCACTGCGTTTACTTCGGTCACCGGTCGTGAAGTGCGCGTGGCCCTCACCGTTGACAGCGACAGCTTTTCACAGGACCGTACAATTCCTCAGCGCGCAATTACCGAAGCGGCTCCCTTGTCCGATGAACCCGAGCCCTTACCGCAGGAACACCTGACGGAACGGACCGTTCCCATTCACACGCACAAGAAAGCTCGGGCGACCGATTTTACCTTAAACCAGAAGTACACGTTCGAATCCTTCATCGTTGGATCATCCAACGAGTTCGCGCACGCGGCCTGTTGGGCAGTTGCCCAGAGTCCCGCAAAAGCCTACAACCCGCTGTTCATGTACGGCGGTGTCGGTCTGGGAAAGACGCACCTCATGCAGGCGATCGGCAACCACGCGCTGAGCACGGGCAAGTACAAGGTCGCCTATCTATCGTCAGAAGCCTTCACTAATGAATATATTGATGCCCTGTTGAAGCAGCGCCTGGTGCATTTCCGCCAGAAATATCGGAACGTGGACCTCCTCCTGATTGACGATATTCAGTTCCTGGGCGGCAAAGACCAGTTTCAGGAAGAGTTCTTCCACACCTTCAACACCTTGTTCGACGGTCACAAACAGATCGTACTGACCTGCGATCGTCCGGCGAACCAGATTCCCGGCCTCGAAAAGCGTCTGGTCAGTCGGTTTGAATGGGGCCTGGCGACAGAGCTCGAAGCGCCTTCGGTCGAAACGCGCATCGCCATTCTCCAGCACAAGGCCAATTCCTCTGGTCTGGATATCAGCGAAGAAATCATCACCTTTATTGCCGAACGCATCAGCTCAAACGTACGACGCCTTGAGGGCGCCTTGATTCGCGCCTCCTCCTTTACCAGTTTGACCAAACGTGAAATCACGCTTGAACGCCTGGAAGAACTCCTGCACGACACGCTGGATCCCAAAGAAGAGGAAATGCTTTCCATCGAGCGCATTCAGCGTGCGGTTTCCGAATATTACGATATCCGTTTTACCGACATGATGAGCAAGAAACGCCCGGCGAATATTGCCTTTCCGCGGCAGATCGCCATGTTCCTTGCCCGTGAGCTCACGGACTTCTCACTCCCAGCCATTGGTCAGGCGTTTGGGAAGAACCACGCAACCGTCCTGCATGCCTGGCGTAGCGTCGATAAGAAGCGTCAGGATAATCCCGCGATCAACCAGACCCTGACCTTGCTTAAACATCGTTTACAGCAACGCTAAGCGCTGTTTACAGCAACGCTAAGCGCTGTTTACAGCAACGCTAAGCGCTTGGGAACCCGTTCCCGGGCACATGCTCCAATGAAAACGGCTTCCACGGATTCTCCATCAACGGGATTTTCCGTGACTGCCGAAGCAAAGAGAGAGAGAATCCAGACTTCCAGACCGGTGAAGTCTGAAACTCCAACCAACCGTTTCGTACGTCCACCCTTTCTGTGCTCTCCATCATCTTTCATCCTGGCGAACAGAAGGGGATGCGAAGGGGTTGATTCCTTCAGAGATGCACTCAACGGACCACGCTCTGAAATGAAGGATGCATCTCGTATCGTTCTTCTCCGATCATGGGTCTACGAAGGTCTTAAACGGGCTCAAAATAAAGGCTTCGCATCCTGTGCACTTCTCGGGGATAAGCTGTGGGCGGAGCAGTGGATAAATACGGTCGAGGTAGTTATCATCAGAAAGAGGCAGTTATCCATTCTTATGCAACGCTCGGTCCACAGGCAAAAACAGGTGTTTGGACCAATAAGGCATTAGCAATACGTGAGTTACTAAAGTTATTGACCCCCCATAATAATACTAATATCAATATACATATAATATATTAATAGTAGGTCTTCAGCGATGCTATGCACATTGGACCGAATACCTTCGATGATGCTTCAAGGTTGCTTTAAGCCTAATCACATGATTCTTATGCCTGTAGGAAACGAACAGAGGCTGTATGAAATTTACCGTAAACCGTGATGCCGTGTTGGACGGCTTGTCCAAGGTCCAATCAATCGTAAGTCCACGCACGACCTTACCCATTCTCTCGAACGTACATTTCGAGGCCGACAAGGGTAAACTTATCCTGACGTCCACGGATTTGGAAGTCAGCGTGCGTACGATCGTGGAGGCCGACGTGGCCAAGAAGGGCATGACGACTCTTCCCGCAAAGCGTATCTACAGCGTCTTTCGCGAGTTGCCGTCTCATGACGTGGAAATCGAAGTGGACGACAAGCATGCGGCTTCGATCAAGTGCGGAAGTTCCTTCTTCAAGCTTGTGGGGATTAATCCCGAAGACTTCCCTCCCATGCCCGTTTTCGACGCGGCCTCTCAGTACTCCCTGGAGCAGGCCAAATTCCGCGAAATGTTGAGGAGGACTTCCTATGCGGCTTCGGCCGATGAAACGCGCTACATCCTCAATGGGGCGCTCCTGAGCTTCAAGGAAGGCAAGCTTGCGGTCGTCGCTACCGATGGCCGTCGTTTGGCCATCGTGGAACAGGAAGTCGATTTCCCGAAAGATTCGGAAAACGACATGGTTATCCCGAGTAAAACCATCAGCGAATTGATCCGTACCCTCGGCGACGAAGGCATGATCAAGATTAAGGCGACGCCCAACCAGGTGGCGTTTGAGTTCGAGGGCATGTTGATCGTGTCGAAGCTCATTGAAGGCAATTTCCCCAATTTCCGCCAGGTCATCCCTTCCCAGTGCGAAGAACGGGTCACCCTGGAACGCGAAGGCCTGATGGCCGCGGTTCGCCGTGCAGCTCTCGTCACGAGTGAGCAATCCAACTCCATCAAGTTCAGCTTCAAGAAAAACCGACTGGATGTCATCACTCAGACGCCGGATGTGGGTGAAGCCCGGGAAAAGATTCCGATCAAATACAGCGGAAACGAGATCAATATTTCCTTCAATCCTGAGTTCCTGCTCAGCCCGCTCAAAGTCCTCGAGGACGATGAAGTGTACATGGAATTGAGTG
>JBLIND010000019.1:0-35307 GCA_047639095.1 Candidatus Omnitrophota bacterium
TCTCCTCTCCTCTCCTCTCCTCTCCTCTCCTCACTCCTCCTCTCCTCACTCCTCCTGCTCAGGAACAGACCGTACCCGCACCGCATCTACCCCCAACAGATTCTCAGTATCTCTCCCGCCCAGTTCAAAGACCAATCGTGTCTGTTCAAATGTTGCCACCACCCATTCCGTGGCAAGCGTGCGGCCGCTCGCTGCGGACAAAAAAACCGATTGCGCGCGACCATCGCGACAGGTAACGGAAAGGGTACCCGGGAGGGTAATCGCGCGATCTGAATTCGATAAACTCGTCACCCCGCGCAGACGCAGCCCGATCACTTGTTGTCCTTCAACCGCGATCTCGGCCTGAAGGTCCGGCGCCTCCAGCGCGACCCCAAAATCCCAGTCCGGCAGATCCTCATCACCCACTTTCACCACATCAACCTCCACGCAAAAATCGCCCACGAACGCTCGATTCAGCCGAACCTTCGCCGCATGCGAGGAGGCGATCAGCAAGCCGTCTTTCACGACCACGTCCTCATGATTTGCAATCCATTGCACCCCCAGCGCATGATCAAAACCCTCTTCGAACAATACGTCCGATTCAACCCCGGGTACTCCGACGACTTGCCCGGCCTGCATCGCCTTCACATGCAACAAGGCCTGCTGGTACTCCTCGGCTTCCATAATTTCCCGTATTCGATCACGCAGCACCCGGCTCTGTTCGGCATTTTCCTCCTCGGCAGACAGGCGCACACGCTCGCGTTCGAGCAGCACCACGTAGTCATCGGTCAACTGCACGTACGCTTGTCGCCACTTCGACTCGGCGACCTCCAGGGTTCGCCGTAACCGGGTTTGCCCGTCCTTGATGCTGTCCGGCACGGCCAATTCGGGATTCACCACGATGATCGGATTTTCATCAAAGCGTACTTTTTCGCTCTCCGCCCAAATCACATATTCCGACGTCCCCGCCAGCTCACTGGCCTCAATAAAGTCATCCAACAACTTGAAGTAGTGCACCCGCACCGTTTGCTCTTGTCCAACGCGTGCCGCATCCAGCTTACGCAAGGCTGTATCGTACGTCGCAAAATCCGCATCCTGCGTCGCAGTTTGCGCGCTAAGAACACCCAACGAAAGCAACCAGACATGGAGGAGAAACCGCAACATGCTCTACACCCATCCAACCATGGACCTACAGGCACCAGCCCTCCCCCGGGCAGGGCAAGCCAAACAGAAAATGAGTAATATCCAAGGCATCTATTTGTACTCCAACCGTTTTCCGATGATCGGAATAACGGGTAAATCTCGTCCCTATGATCGGAACGTACCAGCCCTTATTTCACATGTTTTTCAGATGATAGAAACCCTTTTTCAACAGCCTTCCGATCATAGGAACAACGCTCCGACCGACACGACGCCCTCGCCCCAGGTGCAATACGGGATATTTCCACCCCTGAGCCGAGGCCTTGGCTCAGCGGGTGATAAGCCGAGACGTCGGACCCGAATCTTTCGGGTACATGTGACGAGGGAGACCTCGCCAGACACTCCGGCTAGCAAGGACGAGTCCACGCGAACGTCTCGTTAGCAGGCTCTCGAAAAATACCCGAGGGCGAGCGGGCGTCCTTACAAGGGGACGGAAGGAACCGCGGATGCACGCGGGTAAGCGCGCATTTGGATGGCGTACGTATGTGGCTTTTTGGGGGGCGCGTTTTTCAACAGGCTGCTAGGCAAACAGATCCAGCACCGGCTTTCCTATGCCGTCCCTGGTCGCGTAAAAGGGCCGCGACTCGATGTCGAAGGCCGTCTTGGGAGAAATCCCCATAGCATGAAAAATCGTCGCGTGCATATCTTCGACGGAAACGGGATCTTTAGTCGTGAGTAGCGGGCGCTCGTCCGCTGTGTCCCCGTAGAGAAAGCCTTTCTTGACCCCACCGCCCCACATGACGACGGAGCTGCTACCGGTGAAATGGCGGTGCTGCCCATAATGCTTCATCTCTTTGAGCACATCGGTACGCGCGCGCGATTGATCACGCGCCTTACTGCCCGGCACGCCCTCGATGATCATGTCGCGACTGAATTCACTGGCGAGAATGACCAGGGTCCGATCAAGCAGTCCGCGTTCTTCCAGATCGAGAATCAACTGGGCGATCGGCTGATCGATTTGCTGCTTCATTTTCACCAGGGTGGTGTGCCCGTTCTCGTGGGTATCCCAACTGACGAAAGGCACGTACTCGGTGGTCACTTCGATGAAACGAGCCCCCGCTTCGGTGAGGCGACGGGCGAGCAGGCAACCGAGACCAAAGCGTCCGGTGTTATACCGATCATAAATCTCTTTTGGCTCTTCGGTCAGATCGAA
This sequence comes from Candidatus Omnitrophota bacterium, assembly GCA_047639095.1. Classification (GTDB taxonomy): domain Bacteria; phylum Verrucomicrobiota; class Kiritimatiellia; order SS1-B-03-39; family UBA6053; genus JAPYUI01. Next base: position 2,333 of record JBLIND010000019.1, read on the forward strand.
GGCCGCGCGCTCCGGAGAGTTCAGCAGGCGATGCGCATTTTCCATGGAACGGATCATGGATTCCTGATGGTAGTCGCTGACGTCTTTATTCCGCGTGCCTTGCTGGACCAATTCCCGATAGGCGTTGTATCGCGCCTGAAAACGTTCAGGCGTCATTCCTTTGGGAGGACGCACGGCATCGATCGCGCTATCCGGATAGGGTAGTAAAAACGGGCCATATTCGCTGCCAAAAAATCCGGCCGTGTGAAACGCTTTCAGCTCTTCCTTTTCGCCCACCCCTTCGAGTCGTTGGCCCACATCGATGAAGGCGGGGATCACCGGATTCTTCGGTCCGAGGACCTTGGCCATCCAGGCCCCGATGTGGGGTGCGGCAACGGTCACGGGGGGTACGTAGCCGGTGTGCCAGTGATACTGATGGCGCGAATGCAGTATATGACCGAGGTCGGGCAGCACGTGCGAGCGGATCAGCGTGGCGCGATCCATGACGCGTGCCACGTTTTCGAGCCCTTGGGTGATCTTGATATGATCTACCGAGGTGTCGATGGCAGGAAAGGTACTGAGGACCTTGTCGACGGGTACGCCCACTTCAAAGGGCACATAGCGCTTGGGGTCGAACGTATCCGGAGCCGCCATCCCACCGGCCATCCAGAGCAGGATGCAGGTGTCCGCCTTGGGGGTGGGCTGGTCCACAAGCTCAGCACCCAATACGGCCTGGGGAGCTCCGCTGGCGAGTGCGGCTGCCGAGGCCGCACCTAAGCGCTGGATAAATTCACGTCGTTTGATTTCACTCATGATGGATACGTTACCAGATGAATTCGGAACTTCCAAACCCTACCCTTCCCTCGCAGCTGATTTCACCGGGTACCTGCGTGAGGTCTTTTAAAATCGGATGGGCTCTATTGCTGCGGGGAAACAGGCTGCGGCTCCGAGGGTTCGAAATCAATGTGCTGGATTCGGCAGGCTTGATGGCCAGCATAGATGAACGAAACGCGCAGGGGGAAATTATACGTACATTGGATGTAGGCTATCGTATTGGGGCCACGTACAGGAACCGAAACATGATCATCACCGCAGCTTAGTTCGAGAGATCCGAGGAGCTTGCCCGGAAGGATGGGTTCATCCACCTCGACGGCAAGCCGCACCCCACCAGTATAGGGTGCATCACTGACCAGCAAACCGTAGAGGATCTCTCCCGCATGGTCTTCATGCGGTTGAAAATAGACCTCAGGTTCCCCGGGATGGGAGAAACCGGCATGGAAAAAGGCTGAGGCCGGGTAGCGCCCAAGGGGCCGCGCACTACCGGGAAACGAAATATTCAAGGTATCGATATCAAGCACACCTCCCTGGTGGACGTACTTGAACTGGGAGAGTCCGTCCTCCTGGTGCAGCAAGGGGCGTCGAATCCATCGCCAGGCCGAGGGGTCCGTGTCCTCCTCATCCTTCAACCGACCGCGAACCCGCAAGGCGCATTCAGCGGCGAGCCCGGACTCGTCGAGCACCAGGGTTGGGCGACTGCTCCATCGCGTTCCCACTTCGTGGATTCGTAGCGCCTGCCCCCCGTATAAATCTACATCCTGGATGACTGCCGCATGACCGTCATACACAGGCATCCCCTCGGCGCGATACCGCCGGGCGGGCAAAAAGTGTTGGGGCTGAATAATCAAATCCGACAACGGTGCTTCTACCGGTTTAGAACGCAGACGAAACAGGTGAACCGGGCCATCCTGGCGAACGTATTCAAGGGCGGGATGCTTTACCAGGCGTTGCAAGGTGACCCCTACGGGCCAGGGGCTGACGACTTCCGGAAATGCATTTTCGTGAAGGACGACAAACTCGACCCCAAAACCACGTATGCGATCCAGCTGATCACGGGACAACACGCCCTGGTTGGCGCTGGACAGGGGCCGGTACACCTGTTCGGCGTATGCGGTTTTGACAACCGGCGAATACCCATTGACCATGCGTACTCCATATCGAATCGCATAATACTCATAGAGCGAGGACCAGTCGCTGTCACCGGGCCAGAGCGGAATCATGAGGGCCCGCGGCTCAGGCGATAATTCACCCATCGCGGAATAAGCCTGGTTGTCTTGATCCAGCAGGCAAATCGTCGGTCGTATCTGTGCGGCATACTCGATGGATAAGGCGGCCGTCACCAGGATCGTGAGTCCCACCCCCAATCGCGACGAAAGCCGTCCAGTTATCCAGGTGAAGCCATACGCGGAGAACAGGGCCAGGAGGGTCGGCATGAGTGACCAGATCTTCATCGGTTGACGAATGCGCTCGTAGTAGGGCAGGAGTTTTCGTGCGCCGATAAGGGCCCGGCCCTCATCCGGTCCATGCATCCCCAGGCCGAGGACGAGGGCCACCGCAATGCCTGCGGCGAGTATGAAGCCGGTCAGTCTGGTCCAACGGGATGTCCGCACGAGTGCAATGAGCGAGATCAGCAACAAGGCGACCATCACATAACCGAGATAGGCATGAGCAACCAGGCCGGTTCCCTGCCAGGTAAAAAAATCCTGCCAATGAGGCGATGAAAGCGCCACTTCATTCAGCGAGCGCCCGCCCTCCAGATTTGCGTTGGCATGCCCCTTCTTCATGAAGACCGCATGGACCAAACTCAAAAGGATCAGCCCCCCCCCAGGCAAGCCTGCACGGACCAAACGCCACCAGGGCAAAGGGGGGCGGAGGTAAATCAACAAACAACCCGCAACAATCGGGGCTGACAGCAGGGAAAAATAATAGGTCTGATAATCGCCGGTTGACAAGAACAGGGACGCGAGGCCGGCGAGGACCCCACCCCGCCAAGAGCGATCCCGTAACAGCAGCGCAGCGCCCAACCAGAATGCGGGCAGCCAACACATGGCATAGCCCATGGGACTGCCGCCCATCCAGCTGACCCACCGCCATGGCAAAATAATAGCGACCAACCCGGCAGTATAGGCAACAAGCCAGCGGTGGCCAAAGAACCGCACCAGGTGAATGGTAAAGTAATAGGTCAACCAGTAACACAGGAGACCGGAAAGGTTCCAGGCGAGGGCCGGACCGAACAGCAGCGCGAGCACGGCGAAGACAAAGGACCAGGGGAGAAAGTATCCTCGAACGACAAAAGTGGCATCATCATCGCCCAGGTTGAACTCGTAGAGGTTATGAAGCCAGGGGATTTCGCCCGAGAGAAATCCTTCTACGAGCTGGTAGTGATACATGAGCTGCAGGTGATCGCCTGAGATCATTCGGCGCATCTGATCTTTTTCCTGGTTCTGGGTAGAGCAAGGAATGCCTTCGTTCAGGTGTAAAGCCAGCGGCCAGGTAAACACCAGCCAAACGACCAGGGTGATGAGGAACGAGCTTACAGATGTACGTCCCAAGAGCCGAAATACCCTGGGTCGAATGGCGTCACCTGCCGGCATAGCGTCCTTTTCTTGCATATGCTAAACAGGCTTAGCCTAAGGACCCTGAGCTGACAACGCCGAACGACTTCGTTTGAGCAGATTCAAGAAGCGGTGCACGCATGCCATCAGCCGGCCTCCTGATGGCGTTTAAACGTAATAGAAGCAAAGTACGAGCAGGAGCATGACCGCGACCCAGAACACCATGCTGCTGGTTCCCTGGCTACGGGCAATGTGACTGGCGGGCCCGAGCAGTCTGAAGAGGCCTTCGAGGAAGTGTTTGCCAACGTTGACTGCAAGACGCTCGAACTCATCCTTGACCATAAAGGTTGTGGCCAACGCCCTTCGCGCAAAAGCCGGCAGGGGCTTGCGGTAAAACCAATCGAAGTCGAGGTTCACGGCCGGGATCTCGTCGGGGTACAAGCCTTTCTTCATCAACACGATGAAAGCGAGCGCCGCGAAGAAGAGCACTTGTAATTGGGTGATCACGTGCGCCGTGGTGTAGGGATGGAATTCCACCCCGGCAAAAGGCAAGAGCTTGTAAAAGTACGGGTAGATCCCGGGCAGTGCGAGGCCGATGCAGAGCACGGCACAAATGATCATAGCCGCCAGCATATTCTTGGGCGCTTCTCCGCAACGAATCCCACTGTCGTGCGCGAAAAAGGCGAAAAACGGCACCTTGATCCCGGAGTGATCCACCACCCCCGCTGATGCGAAGAGCAATACGATGAAGACGATCGTATGATGTTCAGAGGCCGCAGCGGCGAGGATCATTCCCTTCGACACGAAGCCACTGAACAAGGGAACCGCCGAGATCGCCGCTGCCCCGATCATGCAGCATACCGCGGTGATCGGCATTGATTTATATAAGCCTCCGAGCTCGGAGGCCTTGCTCGTCCCGGTGCGATAGAGCACGGCGCCAATGCTCATGAAGAGCAGGGCCTTGTAAATGATATGGCAGAAGGCGTGGGCCGCGGTGCCGTTCAAGGCCAGCTCGGTACCAATACCGATACCGACGACCATGAAACCCAGCTGGTTGTTCAAGCTATAGGCCAGTACGCGGCGCAAATCGTTTTCCAACACCGCATAGAAGATTGGGAAGACGGTCATGATGGCGCCGATCCAGATGAGCTGCTCTGTACCGGCAAAACCGCGGGCCAGGGTATAGACGGCCAACTTCGTGGTGAATGCAGAGAGGACCACGGTGCCGGTGACGGTGGCTTCCGGATACGAATCCTGCAACCAGTTGTGCAGTAAGGGGAACGCGCACTTGATGCCGAAGGCGAGGAAGATCAGCTTGCCGCCAAAGGTCTCAAGCCCCACATGCCCGAAGGCCACACTACCGCAATGTCGGTACCAGAGCACCACCCCGCCAAGCAGAATCACCCCGGAGGATATCTGGATGATCAGGTAGCGCATACTGGTCCTGAAGGACCGCTCCGTACGGCGTGCCAGGATGAGAAAGACGGAGGAGAGCGCGGTGATTTCCCAGTAGATGAACAGGGTGATAAAATCACCCGCGAGGACGGCACCAATGGCCGATCCGGCATAGACCAGCGCCGCGACATGCTGCATGGGATCCTTGACGTGCACGGAATAGAGCATGGCCAGGAACGCGGCGATGTGAAATATGATCGCCCAGATAAAGCTCAGGTGATCGATCCTAGTCATGATCAATTCCTGGCCGAATACGCTGATCCTCCCGAATTCCCCGTGCCCGAGGGCGAGGAGATCCAGCAGGCTGAATATCGGCAGCAGCAACATGAAAATACTGCGTCTACGCCCGGTCAAGAAGGGGATGACCAGTGCGCCGAGAATCATGATGATGGCTGGATTCACCCAATCAATCATCGTAATAGTCCTCCGGACGCTTGAGGAATCGACGCAGGGCTTTGGCCGTCAGGACAATGAAACAGTAGCTGCAGAAGCCCATGAGCGGGAAGAAACCCACCCAGTTTTCAAAGTTAAAATGCGCATGTTTGTCGAAAACCTTAGAGACAAAGAGCAGGTCGGCGATCAGCAGCAGGATGCAAATTCCTATCACCACCACAATCATGCGGTTGACGTTGGATGCTTGATCGAGCCAACAGGGCTCTTCGTTGCTCGGACGCTCACTCATGACAGGGGAATCCGGTTAATGAGGAACATGATGGTATCCGCAGAAAAGAATAGCACGATGCAACCGAGCGCGGTGACCACTGGCGGGAAAACACAACAGAAGGAGGCTTCATCGACCTGGTCCCAACGGAAGCGAGCGGCTTCCTGACCGACCGGATCCTGTTCGGAGGTTTCATCACGGGCGGGCCGGAAGAACGCTCGAATGGGAATGGGCAGGAGATAGGCGACATTTAACAGGGAGCTGATCATGAATACGACGATCATCATGAACTGCCCGGCATCCGCCGCGCCGAGTATCAGATACCATTTACTCCAGGAACCGCCACAGGGCGGCAAGCCGATGATACTTAAGGAGCCGATGAAGAACGCGGCAAAGGTAAGCGGCATTTTGCGCCCAAGTCCATCCAACTGGCTAATGTTGGTCTTGTGCACCTTGGTATAAATAGCTCCTGCACAGAAGAAGAGCGTGATTTTTCCGACCGCATGCATGGCGATGTGCAGGGCACTCCCCTTCACGCTCATGGCGGTTGCGATCATCGCACCGAGGACGATGTAGGAGAGTTGGCTGATCGTGGAATAAGCCAACCGGGCTTTCAGATTGTCCTTGGTCATCGCGACCATGGAAGCGAGCAGAATAGTGGCTGCTGCGGCCCACATGAGGACCTCCCCTGCCCCGCTGTCACGGATAAAATCTATGCCGAACAGGTAGATGCTGACCTTGAGCACGCTGAACACACCAGCCTTCACGACGGCAACCGCGTGCAGGAGTGCGCTCACCGGTGTGGGCGCGACCATCGCGGCCGGCAACCACTTGTGAAAGGGCATGACCGCGGCCTTGCCGATGCCGAATACGAAAAGGGCGAGCAGGGGCAATCCCAGTTTGGGATCAATCTTCCCGGTCATCACCCCACCGGCCTGGAAATCCACGGAACCCGCGAGGACGTATACCCATACCGTACCCAGGAGCAGAAACAGCACGGATGTCGAAAGAAGAATACCGAGATAGATGCGACCGGACTTGCGCGAAGCCGCGTCACCCTTATGGGTGACCAGCGGAAAGGTGGAGAGGGTGAGAACTTCGTAGAAGATAAAGAGGGTAAACATGTTGCCCGCGAAGGCGATCCCCATGACGGCACCGATCGCGATGGCAAAACACATGAAGAAGCGGGATTGATTCTTCTCATCGTTCCCGCGCATGTACCCGATGGCAAAAATCGTTGTGATGATCCACAAGCCGGAAGCGATGAGCGCAAACAGCATGCCGAGCGGTTCCAGGTCGAATCGAATTTCGATCCCCGGAGCGGGCGCCGCCAGGAGGACGGTAATGCTCTCTCCCGCCATAACATGCGGCACCAACCCACAGACCTGGTAAAACAGGGTGCCGGCGGTGAGCAGGGTTACCGCCTCGCGAAGATTGGGCCACCGACCCAGGCCCCGGATGATGAAGGACATGCCGACTGGAAAGCACAGCGCAAAGATCAGGACTTCGGAAGGACTCACGGCCCACCTCGGATGAGGAGCTTCGCCGCCTGCTCGGCCACCCCGGCGGGCAGGGAGGCCTGGACACCAAAATACAGATTGGCAAACACCAACACATACATGGGAATCAACATGGCTGGCGGCGCATCGAGTACGCCGGCATGCTCTTCCAGGGGCTCACCAAAATATGCTTTTTCGACCACTTTCCAGATGTAAACGGCTGCGATCAGCGAGCCCGCGAGCACCACGATTGCGACCGCCCATTTCCCTTGTTCGAGGGCCGCTGAAATCAAATACCACTTGCTAATAAAGCCGGCGGTCAGTGGAATCCCGATGATGCTCAGTCCGCCGACGACAAACGCCGCCATGGTGAGTGGCATCCGTTTGGCGAGCCCGGAAAACTTGTCAATCTGGACGGAGCCGATGCGGTAGAAGACACAGCCCAGGGCCATGAAGAGACACCCCTTCATCAGGGCGTGGTTAAACATGTGCAGGATGCCCGCAGAGATGCCGGCGACGGTACCGAAGCTGATCCCGAGTGTCATGTACCCGATCTGGGCGACGGAAGAGTACGCCAGCATCCGTTTCACGTTGACCTTGTAGACGGCAAGCAGGGAAGCAAAGCAGATGGCAAACAGCGAAAGCACCATGAGGATCAGATCCAGGCCCATCGTGGCGAAGGCAAATTCAATCCCGAAGATCGTGAAGGAAAAACGCAGGAGCAGATAAAGCGAAACCTTCGTCGCGGTGGCGGCGAGAAAGGCTGACACCGCAGAAGGTGCAAAGGTATAGGCGTTAGGCAGCCAGCGGTGCAAGGGGAAGAGCGCGAGCTTCAAGCTGATGCCCACGGTTAGAAAAGCAAAGGCGGCGTTGATGGTATGATTGTTCGCGAGCCCGGGGTGCACGCGATGCAGGCGGTCTGCGAGGTCGGCCATGTTGAGCGTCCCGGTCTGCATGTACATCAGGCCGATACCGATGAGGATAAAGGTCGCACCGATGGTTCCCATAACCAGGTAACGATAGGCCGCGGTAAGGGCTCGCCGGTCGCCGCCCAACGCAACCAGGGCATAGGTCGAAAGCGAGGAGATCTCAAGGAACACGAATACGTTGAAGGCATCACCGGTTATGGCAATCCCAAGCAGGCCGGTAATACACAGCAACCAGGCCGTATAGAACAGGCTCTGGCGGTGTTCACGCACCTCCTTATCCACGCTGACCTTGGCATACGTAATCACGATGGCGCTGATGCAGGAAATCAGGAAGATGACCAGACCGTTCAAGGAGTCGACGCGGTATTCGATGCCGTAGGGAGGCTCCCAGCCGCCGAGCTCATACACCACAACGCCTTGCTGCATAACTTTCTGCAACAACAACCAGCTGTTGCCAACGGCCAACCAGGACGCGGTCGCAGCCAGCAACCAGGCCACGGCCCCACTGCGCAGCATCACGCAAAAAGGTGCGGCGATGAGCGGGATAATGATCTGGAGGATCGGTAGATGCTGATCAATCAACGTTATCCCTCCAGGTTTTCAGCTTCGCCTCGCCTTCCGCATCAAGGATTTCGTCCGCTTCGATGGTGCCGAATTCTTCGTTGATACGAATGACCAAGGCCAGTCCGACCGCCGTGGTGGCCACACCGACGACAATCGCGGTCAGGATCAGTACATGCGGCAAGGGATTGCTGTAGATCACATCTTCCACGCCTTGCATGAGAATGGGAGCAGTCCCCCCGCTCTTCTTTCCCATGGTGATAAACAGCATAAAGACGGAGGTTTGGAAAATGCTCAAGCCGATGAGCTTCTTAATCAGGTTCGCCCGGGCGATGACGCAGTAGAACCCGGTCATCATCAGCACGATCACGACCCAATAGTTAAACAGACCGGCAATCATTCCTCTTTGCCTCGTACCCGCCGACTGGAGAGTGAATAAAAGATCGTGATCATGACGGCAGCGACGGTGATGCCCACCCCCAGCTCGACGAGGAGGATGCCGAGCTCCTGCCCATGGATGTTCCGCGGGCCATGACTTTCCGTGAGCACGTTGTAGTCGAGAAAGACACCGCCTTTAAACATGCAGACCACGCCGACGCCGATATAAATCAACAGGCCGAGCGCGACGAGGAAGCGCATCAACATGGGGTTAAACAGCTTCTGCGTGGACTCCAGCCCATAAACGAGCGTGTGCAGAATAATGGCGGCCGCGAAGATGACGCCGGCCTGGAATCCGCCACCGGGACCGAAATCACCGTGGAACTGTACGTATAAAGCAAAGAGCAGGATGGGCGGAATGACGCGATCTGAAACCTCGCGCACGATGGGATTCATCTTCATGACTTATCCTCTCGCTTAGCGGCGAAGCCCACCCCAAGCAGCATCATGACACTGACGGCGGCGGTAAAAATTACCGCCACTTCGCCCATGGTGTCGTAACCTCGGTAACTGGCGAGCACGGAAGTGACCACGTTCGGCGGCCCGACTTCTCCATGATGCCCACCGGACTCTTCCAAATAACGATCCGCCACATGGTGATGGATCGGCGCATCGTGCGAACCGAAGTACGGCATGTCCAGGGTTCCGTAAATCAGGACAAACCCTGTGATCAAGACCACGAGGAAGGGCAAGGGCGAGCTTTTCTTCGCGGGCACCTCCTCCTTGCGAATCAACACGAGGGCGCCCAGCATGAGGACGGTGGTAACCCCTGCGCCGACCGCGGCCTCCGTAAAGGCCACGTCCACCGCATCCATGGTCATGAAGATGCAGGCGGATAAGAGGCTGAAGATCCCGGCGAGCATGACGGTGGCGATGAGGTTCTTCAAATACACCAGGGTAATCGCGGTGACGACCAGGAGGGTCAACAGGACGATGTCGATAAAGACGATCATGCGGATGGGTCCTCGGGCTGCTCGGGTATTTCCGGTGTCTGATCCCCTGGCAGCAACTTCAAGCCGCCGTGCAACGCAGCCCGAGCGAGCGAATGGGTGGCCGTTGGCCCGGTAATCATCATGAACACGGCGATGAACACCAATTTGACCCCAATATTGAATCCGGGCGCCTGGAGCAGAAGCCCCATCAGGATCAAGCCCGCGCCCAAGCCGTCGATCACCCCCGCACCGTGTGTACGGGAGAAAAAGTCGGGCAGGCGCAACAAGCCCACCACCCCGGTCAGGCAGAAAAACCCTCCGGAGAGCAACAATATCCAACTCAGGACATCTAGGATGGTAGCGAGGTATTCGATGGCAGGGTCTCGTCTTTGTTTTGGCGACCCGCATGGGCGAGATCACCGAATTTAAAATATTTCAGCACGGCAACGGTGCCGATGAAATTGATCAAGGCATAGATCAGCGCGACGTCCATGAATTCGGGACGGCCTTCCAGATAGCCCAGCACGGCGATGAACAGTACGGTCATGGTGCCGAAACTGTTCACGGCAAGGACACGATCATAGAGACTGGGCCCGCGGAAAGCGCGGATCAGGATCAGCGACATGGAGAGGAGAATCACACACATGGTGATCGCGTAGGCGAGCCTCATGCGTTCCCCTCCAGGGCGCAGATGCGGCGATCAAACTCCCCTTCCAGAACCTGCTGGGCAAAATCTTCGGAAAGGGCGTGCACTTCGATATACCCGGCTCCGGTATCGATGCTCAGTGTCCCGGGGGTGAGCGTGATGGAATTGGCATGGAGAGCCAGTGCCAGATCTCTATTTTGACTGGCTTTAACGAAAACGACCTGCGGCTGAACCGGCATGCCCCTTCGCCAGATCCGAAAGGCGACGTCCAGATTGGATTTAACGATCTCCTTGAACAGCCAGGGCAGGTATAACAACACGCGAAAGTGAAACGCCAAATCCCCTTTTTTCGGGTCCAGAATGCGGAATTTTAGCGATAGCAGCGTCACACCGATGGCCGAAATCGCGCCCAGACTGAGCAGGAGGGGGCGGGTATAATAACCCGAAAGCAGCAGCCAGATCAGGCTGAGGGTGATGGCTGGAATGAGGAATTTACGAACCATAGAGGCATAAACGATAAATGGAGCATATACGTATGTGAAGAAAAAAAGGGTGCCTGAAAACGGAATAGTTAACGGTGCCGGGATACATTTTGACGACGGGAGTCCTTTGCAGGTTAGCGAATAATCACCTTGGGCCATGGAGGAGATTCTCCCTTACACGATGAAACGTTGGCCACAGGCCGTCTGGTGTGCTTTCTAAGCGCCAGGGTAGTCCAGTTCGCCAGCGAACACGTGGACGGCAGGACCTTTAAGCGTCACATGCGCCGCGCCTTCACCCGCGCCTTCACCCGCATCCTCGTAAGCAATTTCCAATACATCACCGCTTGCGCAGGTGATTTTGACTGGGATCGTCACTCGCCCACGTTTGCCGGCGATCAACCCACAGGCAACCATCCCGGTTCCACAGGCGAGGGTTTCCGCCTCGACTCCGCGTTCATAGGTACGTACGCGCAAGGCGTCCGGCCCGGTGATCTGGATAAAGTTGGCGTTGGTGCCCTTAGGAAACCGTGCGTCATACCGAATCGCCGCACCCAGCTTCATGAGGTCGATGGCCTCGACATCCGCGACTTCAACCACCACATGTGGAACCCCACTGTTCACCTGGTGGAAGGTGTAGGTCGTGCCATCAATGTCAATGGACTGATCAAACGCCCAGTCGAAGGGCTCGGTCATCTGCAGCGTGACCTGATCGCCCTCTACGGTCGCTTTGATTTCTCCCGCGACGGTATCGAAGGCCATTTCGGCTCCGGCTACACCGATGTCATTCGCCAGGCGCGCCACACAACGGGCGCCGTTGCCACACATCTCAACTTCGCTGCCATCCGGATTGTAAAACACCATCCGGAAATCGGCCGTGTCGTCCGCGGGCTGCACGAGGATGACCCCATCGCAGCCGACGCCAAAACGACGTCGGGCGACGCTGGCGATCCAGGCACGGTCCGCGACCGGGAAGGTCTTCGCACGGTCGTCGACCATGATGAAGTCGTTTCCCGCACCGTGCATTTTCCAGAAAGGTATGTTCATGATGCGTTTAACAAAGCTTGGGTCGGGTGGAATTTCAACTGGATTTCGTGGGAATCCCTGAACCGCAGCCGGCTGGACTTACTTCAAGTCGCCGGCTTTGATCAGCACCGGCATCGTGCCCTTGCCGGGCACGGCAACGATGACGCGCACATAGGGCTCGCCGTCGACGATCTTGATTTTCCACCCCTCTTTGAGCTTCCCCATCGGCTTGAATTCACCATCGGCGGAATAGGCGACGATTTCTTTTTCCAGGGTGTGTACGCCGGTAAGAGTCGCGGTCGACTCCTCCGCCGCAGGCACCGGAGCGGCGGCGGGAATCGGTTCATCGGCAATATGCTCGCTCCAGGCCCCGATTTTATTCTGGGCGGCACGCGTCTCGAGTCTGCCCAAGGCCGCATGGAAGGCGTCCTCGGTTGTGCCGTCCGAGAGATCCGACCCGCGCCCAGCTACGCGCGCCCAACCGTTTTCGACCAGCAGCTCGGATAACCATCGATCGCCTACTTTGATCATCCCGTAATAACGAGGACCACCACCGCCGGCAATTTTGCTGTACCGGGTATGCACCGTAAAGTCGCCCGTGAGCATCGTCTCCACGAACTCACCCGCCTTTTTCCCGGCAAGGGTTACGTCTTCCACGCTTTGACCAAAGTACTCGGCCTGTTCGTTAGCCTTGTCTGGAAACCGGGCGGAAACCTCAGGTGCATCGATAAAGTAGAGGTTAATGATGAACGACTCCTCCCCCATGGTGACCGGAATACTGTCCCCATCGGTATACCCCGCGCGGTCATGGGTGACCTTCGCCAACTGCGTCCATTCGTCGGCACCGACCAGGGTCAACGAAAGGGCGAAAAGTATAGATCCAATATTTTTCATTGCTTCGATCATCGTCTCGGGATTGATTGACGAAATGAAAGCACTTTCCCTGCAGGCCTACAATCAATTTGAACTCATCGACGTACCCTTGCCGGAAATTGGCCCGGAAGACGTCTTAATCCAGGTCAAGGCTGTGGGGATTTGCGGCAGCGACGTACACGGCATGACCGGATCCACCGGGCGCCGCCTGCCGCCCGTGACCATGGGACACGAAGCATCCGGCATCATCGAACAGGTCGGCGCGGCTGTCACCGACTGGAAGGTCGGCGATCGCGTGACCATGGACTCGACCGTTTACTGCGGGAAATGCCCCTATTGCAAACGCGGCCAGATCAACCTCTGCGACGATCGCATGGTACTGGGGGTGAGCACGCCCGACTTTAAAAAGGATGGTGCCTTCGCCGAATATGTCGCGGTCCCCGCCCGCATTCTGTACCGGCTTCCGGACGGGTTACCCATCGAATATGCCGCCATGACCGAACCGGTTTCCATCGGCTACCACGCCTGGGTGCGGAGCAAGATGCAGCCCGGCGAAACCGCCATCGTCGTCGGTTCCGGCATGATTGGCCTGCTCTTGATCCAAGTGTTGAAAGCCAAGGGCTGCGGCAAAATCATCGCAATCGATATCGATAACGACAAACTGACCCTGGCGCAAAAACTCGGCGCGGATCACGCCCTGAATGCCCGGGACGAAACCCTGATTGAAGCCATCCGCGCGTTGACAGGCGGCGAAGGGGTCGATCATGCATTTGAGGTCGTCGGCGCAACCGCCCCGATCGGCACCGCCATCGATGCTGTGCGCAAAGGCGGAACCGTTATTTTGATCGGCAATGTCAGCCCCGAGGTCACCATCCACCTGCAGAAAGCGGTGACCAAGGAACTCAACATTCTCGGCTCCTGCGCTTCGAGTGGCGAGTACCCGGAATGCCTGGAACTCATCGCTCAGGGACACATCAATATGGAAGCCTTCATCAGCAGTCAGCCTCCCCTCGCCGACGGCGCGGAGTGGTTCAAGCGGCTCTACGATCAAGAGCCCGGCCTGATGAAGGTGATTCTGAAACCGTAGCTCGATCACCCCGGGTTAGAAGCGTACCGTGTAGTCCAACTCCACCGAGAAGCGCTCGACGTCGCCAGCCCCGTTTCCGGGCGCGTTATAGTCCGCATACTTAGCGAGGACCGAAACCTTCCCCGGGATATCCAGATTGAGTGGCTTTACCAGCACGGCGTCAACTTCGTCGCCCAGGTCCTCACCCCCCTCATCCGTGGAGAAATCGTGATACCAGACCTTGGCTGTAAGTGGTCCCACGGCCTCTCCCAGGTTCAGGGTATACGCCCCCATTACATATAGATCTTCAAGACCCTTGTCTGGGGTAGTGAGAAACACATCCGCGAATCCATTGAACTTATGTAAGGTTGCGAGGGGCGTTTTGACCGAGGCGAACGTGGGCTGGCCTTCATCATCCTGACCCGCTTCGTCACTGCCGAGGGATTCCCACCCGACGGCAAGCACCCCACCCTGATACGTAGCGCCCGCGTTTAAATGAATGTAGTCTGCGGTGTACGCCTGAACGTTGTCTCGCGCGTCTGATTGGCTGGCGTACTCTGCGTAGACAGCAAGTGGCAGGTCCTTGATGGCCGTGCAGGTGGCGTCGTAGCTGACCCCGATGGTATCACTTCCGGCGATTTTACCTGGAGCATCATCCAGATCCAGGAAGTATCCGTAGACGGAAAGCTTCCCGAGATCACCCGCATCGTATCCGACATCGAGCAGGTGGGACTCGGATCCGAATTCTTCGGCGTTCGCCCCACGCGATGGCGCATCATTCCCGAAAATTCGAACCACCTTATCGACGTAGCCATAACGGATCGCCCAATGATCCACGCTGGCATGCTCGATGGTTAGCGCATCGTAGGTCTGTCGATTCTGCCGCCAGCCCACGTCACCAACCCAACGATGGTTGCCGCGGGTGATCACTTGCCGTCCTCCCTTTAATCCGGTTCCTTCCCGCTGATACGAAAGCCAAGCCTGGTCCAGCTGAGCATTTTCCGGATCGGCGACAACGGCCTTATCCGCATCGCCATGCACACCCGCAGCATTGAATGTATCCCGGTTCGGAACGAGGTTGAACTCGCCTTCGATCATGGCTTGGAAACCCGAAATCGATTTCGTCGTGTAACCCGGACGCAAGCGGAGCGAGAGACTCTCTGCGCGCTCCTTTGCCTCCTGTTCAGCCATTTCAAATCTCAGTCGGCTATCGAGGGTGAAGGTTCCGGGAAAGGAGCTGGGCTCCTGAGAACGAACGCCCGGGGGCAGCAGTCCGAGTGAAAGGATCAACAAGACACACGAATACGTTCTTTTCATAGGGGCGTTCCATTTCAAGGGGACCGGGGCCCAACTTCAGGCTAATGGGGAGAGGCTGAACTATTCAGCGGCTAAAATCGTCTTAAACTCATCCTCGGTGAACGCCTGCAGGGTGTTGGTGCGTACGTTGCCACCCGCCACGAGCTCGGCCAGGTAGTGAAGCGCCTTATCAGCATTATCTGCTTGAAGGATCAGCACACCATCATAGCTCCCCACGGTCCAGAACTGCGACTCCACCTGGATACCCGCACGTGCGGCGGCCTGGTTAAATGCGTCGGCACGCGTCGGAGAATTTTTGACCTCACGAGCACCTTGATCCGTGAATTGAATAAGCGAAATATAACGTGGCATAGCTGACTCCTGATTGGACAGACCTTCCCAAAAACCACTGCATGCGGCTATCAGGCGGACACCTGATAGAGGTATCGGGCTTGTGTACTTACATCAGCTCGATGCCGAAGCGCTTGATACCGATCGCAAGCGCGAAAAAGCACACCACGCTCAGGGCGATTGAGGCGAGCATGGTCACGGGGAAGTTGACCCCTTTGCGCAGCATCCAGGGGATGAGCAGAAACATCGGCATGGTGGGGAGCACATACCAGAACGTGTACCAGGCATGATTGGCAATTTTCTCACTGCCCTGTTTCTCCACAAACAGCCAGATCATCACGAGTAAGGTCATCCAGGGTAAGGCCCCGATTAAGGCGCCGGCCCGATCGCTGCGCTTGGCGACCTCGGAGATCAGCACCACGATTCCCGAGGTGATCAAGTATTTGAGCCAGATGGGCATGGGGGATTATACTGACAATCCGTCCGAGTTCATGTAACAAAATTCACTAAACTAGGAATTCAGATATGGCACATAACTTTTTCGATCTCACCGGCAAAACCGCCATCGTCACCGGCACCAGTCGCGGCCTTGGCCAGTACATGGGTCGCGCACTCGCACGAGCAGGTGCCGACCTCATCATCACCAGTCGCAACAAGGAGACGCTGTCGGAATTCCAGGCCGAAATCGAAGCCCTCGGCCGAAAGGCGACGCCCCTGGAGCTGGATGTGCGCGATGAAGCGAGTATCGATGCTTTCGCCCGGGCTTGCGGAAAGGCCGACATCCTCGTGAACAATGCCGGATGCAACGTGCGGAAACCGGCGGTCGACATCTCCTGGGACGACTGGAATACCGTCCTCGACACCAACCTGCGTGGGACCTTCTTCGTCTCGCAGGCGGTGGCGAAACACTGCATGATCCCACAGAGCTACGGTCGGATTATCAATATCGGCTCCGTGACCTGCGTGGCGGGTTATGCCGGTCTTGGGCCTTATTGCGCAAGTCGCGGCGGGGTGAAGCAATTGACCATGAGCCTCGCCGACGACTGGGGCAAGCATGGCCTTACCGTCAACTGCCTGGCACCCGGCTGGTTTAAGACGGCTCAGAACCAGGTCTTATACGAGAACGAAGAGTGGGTGGAGTACCTGTGTGATCGGATTCCGTTGAAGCGTCCGGGTCAGCCGAATGATCTGGATGGTTCGGTCGTGTTTTTAGCCTCGGATGCGAGTGCGTATGTGACGGGTCAGACGCTTTTGGTCGATGGAGGCATCAGCACCGGCGCGACCAAGGCGACGGTGGATTGATTTTTGGCGTGCGGTAACGTGTTCCCGCACGCCAAATCTACACCCGGAACAGGGCGCCCATCTTCTTGCCCAACAGCGAACTCGCACCGATGATCGTCACGGCGAGGAACACCATCGCCCACACACCCAGCGCAGAAGCCAGGTACTTCCCGGTCCCGATCAGCTGGAACAACTCATAGATCGTCTTCGTAATCGGATAGAACTCCGTCCGCTGGGCCAACATCAGACTATCCGACACTTCCAGCATGCTGAACGCGAAGGCCAGCAACGCGCCGGCGATGAGGTTGGCGGTGATCAAGGGCATGGTGATCCGCTTAACGGTGACCATGGGCGGTGCGCCCATATTCGCGGCCGCTTCCTCGAGGGTTGCGGAGGTCTGTTGCAACCCGGCCACCGCCGAGCGAACCACATACGGTAGACGGCGCATGGAATAGGCGACTACCAGGAACAGGGTTGGATTCGTGGTCACGTCAAACAGGCTCAGGAAGAACGGGCTGTTTTTCACCCATCCTTTGTTGCTCAACCAGGCGCTTAAGGCGAGGTAGCCGAAGGCCATGACCAGACCCGGAACCGCGAGCGGCAACATGGCCATGGCATCCAGGGTTCCGCGCAGGCGAATATTCGATCGCACCACTACAAAGGCAATGGCGATACCCATCACCACGTTAAACATCACCGCGAGGACCGAGAAAGTCAGGCTGTTGCGGATGCTGCTTACGGTCATGCTGTGGCCGAGCGCCTCGACGTAGTTGTTCGCGGTAATTTCCTGCGGGAACACGGACTGATACCAACTCCCGGGCACTGACAGGCTGGTTAGAATGACCCCGAAGTGCGGCAACAGGGCGAAAAAGATCACAATCAGGAAGGGCAGCATCACGAACACGGTTTTCCAGCCCTTGGTCTTCTCTTCTTTAAACGTCGTCGCCGCCTTGCTCGTCATGGCAAAGTTCTGACGACCAAAAAGGTACTTGCTCAGACAATACAGGCTCACACTCACGACCAACATCACACTGACGAGGGCGTACGGAAAGGGATCGTTCTGGATTTCCTTCAAGGCGTCATACACCTGCACCGAGGCACAGCGATTGTAGTTCATGATCAGAGGAGTCCCTAGCTCGGTGAAGCTCCAGATGAAGATGATGGTTCCGCCCGCAAAAATCCCCGGCATGATGAGCGGCAGGGTGATGCGACGAAATTTCGTAAAGCCCGAGCAGCCCAGATTGGCGGCCGCTTCGTCCATGGCATGATCGATGTTCGCGAGGGCGGCAGCCACATTGAGATACATGATCGGATACAAGGCAAGCGACTGCAGGAGAATCACGCCAAAGTACCGACCGTTACCCAGCCAGTCGATGGGCCCCAGATGCAACACGGCGTTCAACACCCCATACTGACCGAAGATCTGCTGAAACCCGATCGCGCCGACGAAGGGCGGAAGAATCATCGGCACCAGCACGAGGGAGGTGAACACGCCCTTCATGGGGAATTTATACCGATTGGCCAACCAGGCGAGCGGCAGGCTGATCGTGGTGGCGAGCAAGGTTGTGCCAAGCCCGAGCATCACACTGTTGGTCAGCCCTTCACGATAGATGGGATCCTTGAAGACATCGAGGATGTATCGGAGAGTGAAATGCCCATCGGCAAAAAAACCGCCTTTGACCACCCAGCACAAGGGCAGGAGAAACCCGACCGTAAAAATGGCGAGGGTGATCCCGAATACCAGCCATGCTTTTCCGGGCCTCATGCGGAGGGCCTCCGGGCGATGCGGGCGGCTGCGTCATACTGCGTGCGAAAGTGTTCGCCCCAGTCGCGCATCAACTGACGCGTATCGGCATCGTTGTAGGTCTCGAGTGCACTGCGCCAATTCAGGTCGGCCGGCATGGTATGCAGGGCATCCAAGGCAGCGGCGGAATCCCCTGTGCCCGTGTGAACCGCCTTCCAGGCCTCCTTGAGCTCATCCCCGGAATCCAGACACATGGCTTTAATCAATTTACGATGAATGCCAAAGTGACCACCGGTCCAGCGATAGTGATACACAAACGTTTCCGAGAGTTTGTAGGGATTCACGTCATCCGCGCCGAGTTCCTCCGTGGTGTACGACGCATGCTTTTCATAACGCGTCTGGACCTTGGGATTGTTGGAGGGATAAAAACTCCGACGAATCGGCAGGCGGCGCAGGGCAAATTTAACCGGACCTCCCGGCGACCCGGGCGCATAGTTCCAGATGCGCTGCCCTTCATCCGTGAGGACAAAGTGCAGGAAGCGCACCGCAACCTCACGATGCGGCGCCCCGCGCAGCAGACTCATCGGATCGCAACTGACCGAAGACCCGCCCTGTGGCGTGATATAGCGCATGCGTTCCGTACCGTCGGGGGCTTTGCTCGTCTCCGCCTGGTACCGTCCGTAAAAGTCGATCGCGAGGCCCACGGCCGCATCGCCTACGCTGATATCGATGGGCACCTTGGTCGCGGAATCGGTGAAGTAACGCGCGTTGCCGCCGATCTTCTGCACGAGGCGCACCCCATCCATCCAGCCGGCTTCGACCGCGTTCTGGTAGGCCTGCGGTACGCTCTCCGGAACCTCCCAGGCAGCGCCTTTGGCCGCGCGGATCTGCTTTTCGAATTGGGCGATCTGGGCGTCATCAAATCCTGCGGCCTGCACCGCCTGATAGCATTTCTGATGGATGATCATTTCGAAGGCCTTGGTGATGCTGCCGCTCTTGGTCGGATCGGCCACGCCCACCTGCCGGAAGAAACGAAAGTCCGCGAGATCGTCCCAGGTGTTGGGTTCGCCGACTCCGAGGTCCTTGATGCGATCAAGGTTGTAACAAATTCCAAAGGTACTTACCGCGTTCCCCAGCAGGTAATCGGTTCGCCAGATCTCCCCGCTGACATAGGTTGGCAGCATCTCAATCCCGTCTTCAACGAAGAGGTTCTCGGGGGCCTCCCCTTCTGCCCAGGGCTTCACGGTCATCCCTTCGCGGGCGGCTTTATCGTGATCGTATTGGCCGCCACCAAAGAAGATATCCATACGCGAGGTGAAGGCTGCAGGGTCATCCGTGGCGCGAAAATAGGTATGCACCTCATCCGACTCGCCTCCATCACCCGCCTTATACTTGCGGTTGGTCATGTCGCTGGCCATTTTCAGGGTCCAGGGCTTGCCCTGTTGCTTCCAGCTCGAACTAACGGAGGCCGTGTACTCCGATTTAAGATACCGCATAATTTCGGTCGTCCCCCCGATCGCACGCCAGTCGATCTTAACCGGCTTGCCGTACTTTTCCTGATGCCACTTACTGAAGGCGAAGCTCATCTCAAAACGAATCGCTTCGTTGTGGGGGGTGATGATGACCAGCTCTGGATCGCCGGAGGTCCAATCGCTCTGCAACGCTTCCTGCCGGAACATGAAGGGCAGCGAAATCACGAGCGCAGACACAGCCAGAATGACGATATTTTTAATCACGATGTTTACGACTTACTTCGCGAGGACAACCACATCTTCAGGGGCGAACCAAAGCTTCACTTCGGCAGAACCCTCACGTGCAACAATTTTCGGATTCAGATCAAAGGCCTTGAGATGCACAAAACCGTCAGTGTAGCTGGCGTCCAGCGCGGGAACCTTCACCTGGTGCTGCGCCATCTCTCCGAGGTAAACCGAATCATGCACAGCACCGTTAAAGACGTTATGTGCATCGGTCGGCGGATCATTAAAATGGAGAATTTCCGGGCGAATACTCAAATGGACTTCCTGGCCCAGCTCGAGTTGCTCCGGGGGGGGCTGGTGACTGGTCACCGTACCCATGGGCGTGCGCACATTTACGCTGCCATCATCGATGAGCGTGACTTCACCTTTCACAAAGTTGGTCTCGCCGATAAACTCGGCGGCAAAACGGGAAACCGGCTTACGATAAATGTCTTCAGGGGTTCCGGTCTGCTGGATGTGGCCTCCGTTGAGAATCGCAATACGATCGGCGATGGATAAGGCCTCTTTCTGGTCGTGCGTGACGTAGACGGCGGTCAGTCCGGCGTCCTTGCAAATGCGGCGAATCTCCGCCCGCATTTCGAGGCGAAGCTTGGCATCCAGGTTGGAGAGTGGCTCGTCGAGGAGCAGGCACTGGGGCTGGATCACGAGGGCCCTTGCAAGCGCCACGCGCTGTTGCTGGCCGCCGGAAAGCTGGTTGGGCTTGTGACCCGCGCGGTCGGTCATCTGAACCATTTCGAGCGCCTCCCCTACCCTCGTTTTAATATCGGGCTTGCTGACCTTCCGCATTTCCAGACCGAAGGCGACGTTCTGAGCAACCGTCATGTGCGGCCAGAGGGCGTAGCTCTGGAAAACCATGCCGGTGTCGCGCTCGTGAGGCGGCAGTTGGGTTACATCGCGCTCGCCGATGTGAATGGTTCCATCGTCCGGGACATTAAACCCCGCGATGCAGCGCAACAGGGTCGTCTTTCCACAGCCGCTCGGCCCGAGCAGGAAGAACATTTCGCCGGGGCGAATATCGAGATCGACCCCGTCAACCGCGCGGGTTTCGCCGAAGACTTTAACCAGATTGTGAGTTTTGATTCCAACCGCCATGGGGACCTCGAATCGTTCCATCGTCCAAAATCGAGATCATGTGCAGGGGGTACAGGGGTGTCAACCGTTTAGCAGGGGTTGAATGTGCGGGGACCGCGAATGAAGCGACGAAAGGGGGCGGGGGAAACCACGAAATACGCGAAAGGGGGACCGGGGTTCGGCTGCGCCGTAACGAGTTAGATGGATGGTTGGTTGGATGGTTGGTTGGTTGGATGGATGGATGGATGGTTGGATGGATGGATGGTTGGATGGTTGGTTGGTTGGTTGGTTGGATGGTTGGATGGATGGTTGGATGGATGGTTGGATGGTTGGATGGATGGTTGGTTGGATGGATGGTTGGATGGATGGTTGGTTGGATGGATGGTTGGTTGGATGGATGGTTGGGTGGCTGGCTGGCTGGCTGGCTGGACGGCTACGCCGTTTTAGGAGGGCGCAGAACTATGGTCGAATGGGGGCATACCGTCGGTAGAAGGCGTTTTGAAAAAGCAGGTCGGGATCGTACTGGGCTTTGCGCTCAAAAAAGGTCCGGGCCATGGGATAGGCACGGTGAAACTGCTCGGGGGTGGCATGGAGCCGATACGGCAGGTAATACCGACCGCCCTCTTCCAGGGCGGCATCGATCAGCACCCGTGTCATCTCCCGCATACGCGTCTCGCCAGCTTCCGTTCGCTTTTGATTGAAAAGCATGACGAATGCAAACATGGGCTGATCGGCGTAGCGCAACCAGGTATCCTGATCGGCAGCCACGTGTCGAATCGTGACATTCAACAGGTTGCCTTCGTGCTCCGGAATGATGCGCTGCAGAGCGGCGACAAAAGGGCCCACATGATCCTCGGGAATAAAATACTCGTGCAGGATATCCGTGCTGACCTCCTTGCGATTCTCGAAAACGGCCACCGGCTCATTCATCAGGTTGTTTCGCTCGACCGTCTGCGCGCGAATCCTGGGCTGAACCACGGTTTCGGCCCACCAGCGCAAATGCTTTCCATAGTTGCTGTCAACGGATCCGCGAAAGAGGCTCCGACGGATGCCCGGCATGGCTGGCGGCGGAAGGGCTTTTTGATCGAGCGACAGCTCCTCATCTCGGCGCAAGACGTTCACGATGACTTCACTCAGGAAGACCTTCGCATCCACGGACATGCGCCCATACGCCATAGCGACACCGGGTTGAGCCACCTGTTCCTCATACAGGGAAAGGGCATCGCCTGAGGAGACCGTGTACTGCTCGATCCGATAGCGTTCGTTGGGAACCACCATCAGTTCGACTTCCAGGATAATTCCGAACAAACCATAGCCCCCCAGGACCAGTGAAAAGAGTTCTGTGTTCTCACTCCGACTGCAGGTCACCACATCGCCGTCGGCCTTCATCAGGGTGAACGATACAACGGTCTCGGCAATCGGCGCTCGCCCATACTGCCATCCATGGCAGTTTACGCTGATCGACCCGCCAACGGAGAAAGAGTTGTTCGACTGCATAACAGCCACGGCGCGATCATGCGCATGCAAAAAGGCAATGATCGCAGCCCAACGGGCTCCCGCGCCGACGCGAAGGATGGTTTTATCTTCACGGAGGGTCATCCCGTTGACCTGAGTCATGTCAATCAGCCACCCGCCTTCCACCAGCGACTGCCCCCCCATGCTGTGTCGCGCACCGCCAATGGAAACCGGGAGGTTTTGATCACGGGCGTTCGCGAGAGCGGATCGTACGGTCGCGATAATCGTATCCATATCGCCTTCAGGCACCAGCACCTGAACAGATGTGCGATTCAAGCGACTCGCATCGTCGCGTTGACCGGCAGCCAGGGCGACACGCGAATCCCGATCAGACAGGACGGTCCACCAGGCCGGCCAGAGTGGCAACAGAACCAGGAGCAGGATGCCAACCGGAATCACCCGCCCCACGCGTCGTCTGGATCTACCTTTAACTCCCATCCAATCATTCTAATCAAGCAGGACGAAATAGACAATGACGCAGACCCGTGAGGTTGAATGCGCAGGAAATGCCTTTGCAAAATACGTGAGGCCGCTTAATGTGCTACACAGAAGTCCGATGCATCAACCTGAGGAGCACACCATGCGCAAGATTGGAATTACACTCACCCTGATCCTAACCACCTGGATCACCAGTACCGGACAATGCCATGCGAATGCCCTCGGCATCCAAGCGGGCTACATCGACACGCAGGACCTGGGCAACAGCATCGGCGTCGGCGGAAAACTTCAGATCGATTTGCCCGGCAATCTGAATCTGGAAGCCCGCACGATGATGTATGACAGCCTCGGTCAAGACCTCCGGGTGGGTGGAAACAATGTGGAAACCGATCTCGAAATCTGGCCGATCGAACTGGGCATTGAGATGGACATCCCGCTCGGTGGCCGCTTCTACCCCTATTTCGGCGGGGGCATCGGCTGGTATCTGCTCGAGGCGGATCTCAAAATAAATGGACGCACCGAAATCCTCGACCTCGATGACGAATTCGGCTTTTACCTGGTGGGCGGATTAAACTTTGAGCTGGCCAACAACATCGCCCTCTACGGGGAATATGTGTATCGCCAGGTCGAAGGCTCGCTGAAGAATGACAATACCAGCCGGCTGGTCGATGATGCCGTCACGGTCGACCTCGGCGGTCATTCGATCAATGTCGGTCTGCTGCTGAAGTGGTAAGCCGACCTACGTGTTAAGGAGCTGCTCACAAAAGATGCGCGTCTCCTCGCGCACCTCCCCCAGGGTCCCAAGATCGGTCCGTCGCAGGATCAGATCGTCCGCCGTCAGCGCGCATTCCTCTTCGATCGCGTAACGGAGCTCGGCGACGATGACTTCATCCGACCCCGGCACGAGCTCACCTTCGGTGGGATTTGCTTTCACCCGATCCAGCACGCGTGTCGCACGTGTACCGTACATGCGCATGAGATGCTGAATGACCAGAGGAGAGATACCCTCCGGAGCCGTCTGTTTCAGATCCGCACGCAACTGGGCCCGGGTCGAAAAATCGCCACCGATCAGGGGGGTCATGGCGGTTTTACAGGTCGGTGACGAACGCCCCAGCTTCTTGAACACGAGGTCGGTTATTTTCTCCGCCATCAAACGACACACGGTATATTTGATGCCAACGATCGAGATTAGATTCTCGAGTTTCAGATCCTCGGCGTGATCCGCGATCTCGTATTTCCGGGAGACCTGGGACGCGCGGCTCCCCTTCTCCGGCTCGACCGGTCGAAGCCCGCCAAACGCATGCACAACGTCATCGGGTTTAAGATGAATGCCCGGCAAGGTCTCGTTCAGGTCGCCGAGGAAGGTGCGTACCATCGCATCGGTCACCTGCCACGCCCCGGGATCCCCCTCGTACACTTCATCGGTCGTCCCCCAGATGGTTTGCCCGCGCCAGGGGGTGGTAAAGTAGTGACGTCCACCGCGTTTTATTTTTGAATCTGGATCGACCTGGGTGCCGGGCACGGCCAAGCCCATCCCCTCAGTGGTTACGGCGCGGGTAATGATCTGGATGCCGGCGCTGTAGCGTTCATCTGCGGGCTGCTCCGCCAGCAGCGCGGGCAACCATGGGCCGACCGCGCAGACCGTTACCGAAGCACGGATGTCAAATGTATCGCCGCTGACCTGATCCTGCACGCGTGCACCGAGCACCTGGTCCTGCCCCTTGATCAAGCCGGTTGCCGCCACATAATTCGCCAGGCAGGCTCCGTGTTCCGCCGCAGTCACGCCCAGGGCAAGGGTCACCCGTTCCGCATGATACATGCGGCCGTCATAAAAAATGGCACCCCCGGTAAGTCCGTCCTTGGGCACGCAGGGGGCATACCGCACCACCTCATCCGGAGCGATGATCTGCCCGCGGGGAAGGTGTTGTTTTTCGTCCGCGGTGCCACGATTGCGATCATAGCTGATGATGTCATTCAAGCCCATCGCCAGGCTCATGGCGGACTTCCCTTTCATCCCACTGCCATAGGTCGGGACCAGAAACGGAAAGGGGTCGATCAGGTGCGGCGCCATGCGCATCATGGCCCGGCGTTCGAAGATGGATTCCCGCATCCGTCTGAAATCCAGGTGCTGCAGATAACGCAGGCCGCCATGAATGATTTTGAGGGATGCCGCAGAGGTTTCACCCCCAAAATCCCCCTTCTCCACCAGCGCGACGCGCAGGCCCCGCTGGGCGGCATCGTATGCGGTGGCGAGACCATTAACGCCACCGCCGATGATCAGAACATCAAAGGTTTCATCTGCCAGGCGTGTGAGATCACGTTGCATGAAGAGCGTTCAGTTCACAGTGCTTGCTTGAAGGAAAACAGCACAGGGAGCACAAGCCCTGCCTATTTCTTTTTCTTACGCTTGCGCTTGGGGGGCAGGACCACCGGCTCTTTTTTCACCGGCTCCACAACCGCCTCGACATCTTTCTTCTTATTCCGATGCAGCTGTTGAGCAATCGCCAACAGGTTGCTGGTCGTCCAATACAGGAGGAGACCCGCGGCCATTTGATAGCAGAAGACCAACAGCATCAGCGGCATGAACTGCATGACTTTCTGCTGGGTGGGATCGCCGGCCTGGGGCATCAACTTCTGTTGGAAGAACATACTCGCGGCCATGGCGAGGGGGAGAACGTTCAAGCCACCGCCAAAGGGGAATATATGGGCAATCATACGCTCGGGTTCGCTCAGATCGAGCACCCAGAGGAAATCGGCATTCCACAATTCCACCGCAGAGCGCAACACGCCGAACAGGGCGATGAACACGGGAATCTGGATGAGCATGGGCATACACCCGCTGACCGGATTGATCTTGTGCTCCTTGTACAGCGCCATCATCGCCTGCTGCTGTTTTTGAGGATCCTTGTGCTTGTCTTTGAGCTTCTGGATCTCCGGCGCGAGATCGCTCATTTTCTTCATGCTCTCCGTCCCTTTGTGGGTGAGCGGCCAGAACAGAATTTTGACGAACAGGGTCAGGAGAATGATGGCTACGCCATAGTTTCCGACCACATTGTAGAACATGTTGAGCATCCGCAGCAGACCGTTACAGATCGGCGTAAAGATGGCGAACAGGCCGTACTCCATCATTTCGGTGAAGCCTCCGCCAATCTGCTTGAGTTTGCCGAGCTTCTTGGGACCAACGTAATAGGTGTATTCACGCTCAAATGACTGACCGGGCTGGAACAGGGTGTCGCTGAAAGAAAGCGCGCCGCTCACATGCATGGGCCACTTGTCTTCCGGAGCGCGCTTGCCGTAGATATCGTAGCCGGCGGGAAGCCCCATATCGCCTTCTTCCACTTTGAGGATATGTCCAAAAAATTTGTTCTTTACGCAAAGCCAGTCCACGGGAACATCCATCTCCGCGCGCGTTTCGAAGGGCCCTTCCTTTTTCTTCAGCCACTTCATCAGCTTCTTGGTGTAGTGCGTCACCTTGTTCTGATAGTAAGCATCCACGCCCATGGTCGGATACATGGAGGAAACGCCTTCCAGCTGAGAAACCATGCCCATGGCGATCTTATGCTCCGGCAGGACCAGCGGGGCCAGCGTGCCGTTGAGGTACACGTCGGAGATGCGGAGCACATAGTTATCCGGGTCCAGCGTAAAGGAGCGCGTAAGCTTAACTCCTTGTCCATTGGTGCGGGTGAAGGTGACCGCATTACTCGACTGACCTGAAACCTCGTAGGTGAATCCGGCACTCAAGCCGGGAATTTGCTGCAGCTCAAGCGAAGGCGTCGCCGCGAAATCAAAAATCACCGGATGGGGGTTGTCGCCGTTGACGTGAAAGCCCTCAAACTCCGCCCGTACGAGCGTCGCGCCCTTGCTGGACAACTGCAGGTCGACCAACTTGTTTTTCAGGCCGACGATTTGCCCGGGCGTGCCGTCCCCCGCTTCGACCGCCACTGCTGCGGCCGCCGGTGCGACGGCAGGGGAAACACCGGGTACACCGGGTACACCGGGTACACCGGGTACACCGGGTACACCGGGTACAACGGGTACAACGGGTACACCGGGTACCGGAGTTGCAGAAATCACCGCCGGAAGGGGTGCGGCATTGGTGTTCGCAGCGTTTGCGACAGGCGCGGGTTGATTCGTATTAACCTCCGGTGTGACCAGCCCATCCTGTGGCGTGGTGGGATTGACCAGGGGCTTAACAATCTTTGGGTATAAATAGCTATTCCAGGAGATAAACAGGACCACCAGGAACGATACTATGACGAGATCTTTCTTTTCCATCATGATGCTTGATCCGCTCCGCCGAAGACGCCCGCGCGTCGGCAAAGATATTGAAATTCGTTCTGCAGTTTGGCCCAGTCGGCCTCAAGTATGCTCCGGCGAGCTACAAAAAGTAAATCGCTGGAGCCGTGTAGTTGGTGTTGATTCAATCGAAAAAGTTCACGGATTCGCCGCTTGGCCCGATTGCGGGCAACGGCATTTCCGACTTTCTTACTCGCAACAACACCCAAGCGCAAACAGGCATCGTCTGCATCGCGGAGCCAGAGAATCATATAACGACCAACGTGTTTGTTGTTCTGTCGGTAACATTCCTGGAAATCGCGTCCGCGGGTGAGGTGCCGGGAAGCAGGCAGCTTAAACCGAACCGGCATGGACCTGCCAGCGCGGCCGGGTTCCTGCGGGCCGTCGCCGGGGGACATGTCGGACACCCGATTATACCGCCAGGCGCTTCCGGCCCTTTTGACGACGACGCTTAATGATGGTGCGACCGTGACGAGTCGACATACGGAAACGGAATCCGTGCTTACGAGCCCGCTTAATGCGTGAAGGTTGATATGTGCGTTTCATGGTCTAAAAGTCCCTGTGTTCGTTAAAAAAGACGGGGAAGGTAACAGTTCCCCCCTCTCTGTCAAGCCATGAGGCCGCTCTTTAGGCGCTCTCGGCTCCATCCAGCATAAGGCATACGCCACATACGGTCATTTGCCAAGCCCGGCGCGAAAAGGTGAGTAAAACCTTATAAGTACAGGGCTTACAACGCTGCCCAAACGACGGAGCCCTTCCGGCAAGGCCTTAAATCCGCTGCTTCAAATCCGCGGCGGTACCGATTTTGGTCCGGATCGAGGCCTCCGCGATGGACCGTCCATCCGCAATCTTGACCTCAAGCCGCGGCTTCCAGGGGCGACGACGCGCTTGGGCGACCAGGCTGTGCCCTTGCGTCCAGAAGAGCAACAGGTCCAATTTGGCGGCCAGCCACTGGAAGGGGTAAATGATCGAATATAGACGGTGTGCCTTGATGTAGCGGGAGAAATCCTCCTGATCAATCAGGTTCCCCTTCACGCCTTCTTCCTGGCGCCCCTGCATAAAGGTCCCCAGGAACTGCACCCCGGTATCCACCAGCTCGACGAAAAATTTGTTGTAGGTTTTGGTGTGGATGATGTCGAAGCCGTTTTTCAGCACGCTATACAGATCCGTCTCCGAGTAGCCCGGTCGGACCTGCCCCCGCATCATATCGTTCAGTCCCAGCAATTTTCGAATGCCGCGAATCCAGGACATGCGCTTGCTGAAAGGCACATTCACCACAATGACGCCTTCGTCCTTGAGCACCCGATGACACTCCTGAATAAACCCCACGTCATCCATCACAAGCTCGAGGTAATTGACGATGACGATCATATCCGCAACCTGATCGTCGAACGGCAGCTTGTTATCTTCGACGAGATGCACATGATCCTCACCCACCAGCAGTGCGCTGGTGGAGACGGCTTTCTCCGTCGATTCCACACTCTGCCAGGTCCCGCCTTTTTGGCGAAGCAGATAGGAGATCACACCACGCTCCCCCCCCACATCGATGCAAGCTTTCCCTCCGGGCGCGGGCATCAAATGGAGCATATTCTTTAATTTCGCCTGCTTAAGCAGGGATTTGCGATACAAACGCAAAGGCCATTCGGCGGCCTCGGGTAAATTTTCGGTGCTGAGATTAATTGTTTCCATGGGGTGATCCAATACCTGCTGACGCAGCTTGATCAAACCCACTTAAGCCGCTAATCCTTTTTGTAAAGCGGGAACCTACGACGATATGACAAACAACGAATCAAACGTGCAGGATCCAGATCTCGTTCACATCAAACTGACCAGCGGCGGTGAGCTGGAAGTGGCCAGACTCACGCGCGTGTGCGACATCCTGCCCCCGGAGGAGGAAGGCCTGCCCTGGTTGGGCGCCTTGGTCAACAACGACATCTGCTCCTGCTCCTACCCGATCGACATGAACTGCACGGTGGAATTTCTCAATGCGAGTCACCGGTATGGCGCACAAATCTACCGCCGCAGCATGTCCTTCCTGCTCGCCAAAGCCGTTCAGGATCTCTTCCCCGAAGCATTCTTTGCCGTCGAACACTCGCTGGGGACGGGTTATTACTGCCGATTCGAGCATCCGGACAAGTCAGGACTATCCAAGCAGGAATTCGACGCCCTGGAAGCCCACCTGCGGCATCTGATCGCATCGAAGATCCGCATCCAGCGTAAAAACGTCTCGTTTGAGGAAGCCTACCGTGAACTCGAGCGGGAACAGCAGATCGACAAATTAAACCTGCTTCGCTTTCGCAATCCTCCGCGGATCACCATGTGGCGCTGTGAGGATTTTTCCGATGCGGGCCACGGCGTGATCGCTCCGAGCACCCACTGCCTCGACACCTTTACGCTGATTGACCACGATCCCGGTTTTGTCCTTCAGTTTCCGGTGTGGAACGCAGAACGAAAGGTGCGGGAAATGCCTGCATACGAGCGGCAGCCCCACCTCTTCGAGATTTTCCAGGAGCATAAAAAGTGGGGGGAGATCATCGGCATCCGGACCGTGGGCGATCTCAATGCGGCCGTCGCCAACCACTCGCTGGATGACCTGGTCAAAACATCCGAAGCCTTCCATGAGAAAAAACTCAGCCATATCGCCGACCAGATTCTCGCGCGCAAAGACAAAACGCGCTGGGTGTTTATCGCCGGTCCCTCCTCCGCAGGGAAGACGACCTTTTCACGTCGCCTCGCCGTGCATATGCGGGTGAACGGCCTGCGTCCGGTGACGATCGAGTGCGACAACTACTTCGTGAATCGCGAGGACACACCGGTTGACGCGCAGGGCCATGTCGACTTCGAACACATCGACGCCATCGATCACGATCTATTCAACGACCACCTAGAGAAACTCGATCGCGGCGAAGAGATTGAACTGCCGACGTTCAACTTCCAGGAGGGGCGTCAGGAATTCCATGGCAACACGCTCAAACTCGAAGAGGACCAAGTCGTGCTGATCGAAGGCATTCACTGCCTGGATCCCGTGATGTCCCTGGGCATTCCGCGGGACCACAAGTTCTGCATCTATATCAGCGCTCTGACCCAGCTCACCCTCGACAAGAACAATCGTCTCTCGACAACGGACCTTCGCCTGATCCGTCGCATTATTCGCGACAACCGAACGCGTGGGCATTCCGCACTCCGCACCTTTGAATTGTGGCCGAGTGTACGGCGCGGCGAAAAGCGGTGGATTTTCCCGTTCCAGCAGCTGGCAGATGTGGCCTTCAACTCGTCCCTGGACTACGAGTTCGCGGTATTGAAACCCTTCGTCGCCCCGCTGCTCGCCGAAATAAAACCCTTTCACAAAGAGTATGCGGAAGCGCGTCGCCTCATCGACTTTCTCGACATGATCCTCACCGCTCCCGCAGAGCCGGTCCCGAAGTCGTCCATCATTCGCGAATTCATCGGCGAGAGCAGTTACCATTAAACGGTAACCGACGCCTGCATCAGGCCTCGCGGGCCATGGCGGCCTGCACGGCCGCCACCAGGTCGTCTCGGGTCAGCGCTTCATCTTCGAGTTGGAGATCAAAGGCGAACTGCTTCCATCGCCCCACCTCGGGGCCCGGCGCAACGCCGAGGGCGATGATCTCCCGGCCGCCGACCAGCGGATCGGGCAGCACCGGCTCATTGGCGTACTGATCCAGCAGCTCTTGCATGAATACATAGTTGCCCAGCAAGCCGTGACTGCTCGTGCAATCGACGCGGTGAAGCTCCATTTCGTCTGCGAAGTACGCGCCTCCGGCAAATTTCCGCAAGGTACTCGCCCGCATGTCCGGAACCGCCATGAACTTCATGTGTCGAGCCACCAGGGTGACCGCGCCTTCTCGCACGTCGTTCGGCAGCTTCAAACGACGCATAATGTCCTCCGCCATCTGCGCGCCGAGGCTGTCGTGGCCATCAAAACGAATACGATCGACGCCATCAGTGCCCGGGCCAATCTTGAAGGTGGCAGGCTTGCCGATGTCGTGAAACAGAATGCCATACATCAGGGGCAGGGTTCGCTTCTCCTTCGCGGCAATGTTCAACATGATCCGCGTGTGCGTCCAGACATCTCCTTCGGGATGGTACTGCGGCGGTTGCTCACAGCCAACCATGGGCAGCAGCTCCGGCATGATATGCTCTAGCAAACCACTCAGCCGAAGCAGCTCCAGGGCGTCGCCGGGCTGAATCGATTCCATCAGGGTTCGATTCAGCTCCTGGGCAATGCGTTCGACGCTGACGCGCGTGATTTTCGCGGCATGCTCGGTCATCGCCTGCCAGGTGGCGGCGTCGATTTGATATCCGAGGACGGCCGAAAAACGAATCGCCCGGAGCATGCGCAAATGATCTTCGAGGAAGCGTGTTTCCGGATCGCCGATGGCCCGGATGATCTGCTTTTCCAGATCCGCCTTTCCTCCAACAAAGTCGATGACCTCTCCCGCAATCGGATCGAAGAACATTCCGTTGATAGTGAAATCCCTGCGCTCCGCGTCTTCCTCCGGTGAGCTGGGCACGATCCCGACCGGATGCCGGCCATCCTCGTAGTCCATGTCCTGGCGGAAGGTGGCCACTTCATAGCCTTCGTCCCCGACCATTACCTGGACCACGCCAAACGCCTTACCGATTTCGTGATACCGATCGAACAAGGCGATCACCTCGTCCGGCGAGGCATCACTCGCGATGTCAAAATCCTTGGGTGTGCGGCCCATGAGCATATCGCGCACGCAGCCTCCGGCGTAATAGGCGGTAAAGCCGTGATCGCGTAAGGTCTGCACGACCTGACGCGCGCCTTTTTCTATGGGATTCTCCTGCATGGGCGCTTAGGATAGGCTGTCAAACGGAGTAGATCAAATGGCATACGACGAAAAATCAGCCGGGCGCGTCAGCGATATCGCCTTTGGCTGGGCAGGTGTGGATGAACGCAAGATGTTCGGCGGCGTGGGCTGGCTGGTGAACGGTAACATGTGCGTCGGGGTGTGGAAGGAGTTCCTGACCCTCCGCGTGGGCAAGGGAACGGATGAGGACCTGAAGAAGCGCAGGTACGTCCGCGACTTTGACATCACGGGCAACGCCATGCGCGGCTGGGTGATGGTCGAACCGGCCGGGTATAAAAAGAAAAGCGACCTGGTGGCTTATATCGAACTCGCGAAGACCTTCGTCGACACCCTGCCCGCCAAAGTTAAAAACGGTTGAAGTAGCCGCGCTCGTCAGAGCGTGGAAGTAGCTGCGCTCGTCAGAGCGTGGAAGTAGCCGCGCTCGTCAGAGCGTG
>JBLIND010000020.1:0-33968 GCA_047639095.1 Candidatus Omnitrophota bacterium
TGAATTTTGTGGATAACTAAGCGCCTCTTTCCCAGTAGTTTAGCGACTTACAAACAGTTATATTAACAGATAAAACCCCTTAAAATCAAATACCAACTGACCATGCAACGGGTGATTTTCAAGCAGGAAATTCGGGATAAATTGCACCTGATTCCGGTCGGGTGCACAGGCGTCCTCAGGCTTCCAGCTCCTGGCGAATGCGCTCCAACTGGGATTCGAGATCCCGGATTTCACGCGCCCAGTAGGCATCGGTCGCAAAGTCGGGATCCAGGCGGTTATAGCCTCCATCGTTCACCTGATGGACACACCAGGCGCTGAAGTGGATGAAGCGCATGGCGCGAAGGGGCTCGATCAACTTAAGGGAGGGGTAATCAAATTCCCGGAAGGTTTCGTATCCGTTCAGGAACCAGTCCAGCTCCTGCTGCACCTCGGCCCGATAACCCGGCAGCAGCATCCAGAGGTCCTGGATCGGAGGACCCACGGCCATATCATCAAAATCGATCAGGTAGAATCGTTCGCCGGGTCGATAGATGATGTTATTGGCGTGGCAGTCACCATGGATGCGCACCATCTCGCGATCGTCGAAAGCGGGCGTGAGCAGCTCGATCAAGGTTTCGGTGGCACGTTCGTATTGGTCGCGGAGACGACGGTCACCGATTTGCCCGCTGGCGAGGATACGTTCCACATGTCCAGCCGTGGCCTCTTCCGGCGACCAGATGACGCGGTCATGCGGATCGGCCTTCTCACCGATGGTGTGCATACGGGCGAGCAGACGGCCGAGCTCCCCCCAGAGTTCTTCGTCCGGATCCTCAAAGGTGCGGCCGCCCTTGCGTTCAAAAATCGCGAAGTTCAGATCCCCGTGATGGTGAAGTGAAAAGCCTTCGTCATCGAGGATGGGAGGAATGACCGGGACTTCATGGTCGGCCAGATCGAGCACGAAATCGTGCTCGTCCTGAATGGCATCCACGCTCCAGCGATTGGGGCGGTAAAATTTTATGACGACGTGGGGGCCTGCATCCAGCGCCACTTCATAGACGCGGTTGATGTAGGAGGTCAGCGGGCGGCAGATATTGGTGCAGCGTTCACCGAGGGTTTCCTCGACGAGATTAAGGACGAGATCAGGGCTGAGTTCATGGAAGTCGGAGACTTCACTCATCTCGGGTACCCAGGGCATACATGGCGATGCCGGCAGCAACGGAAGCATTGAGTGAATTGACGCGTCCGGTCTGCGGAATACCCGCGACGAAATCGGCGTTGTTCAAAATATATTGCCCGACGGATTTATCCTCGCCCCCGATGACGAGGAGGAATTTCTCACCCAGTCGGGCGGGCAATTCCGCGAGCAGATCCTTTCCCCCGGCATCCAGGGCCACGACCTGGTATCCATTTTCGGCTGCGCGCTGAGCGTAACGCACGGCGGATCCGCTCTGAACGATATGAACATGCTCGGTGGCACCGGCAGCGGCTTTGACCACCGATGGATAGATGCCGGGAACGCCTCGCTGTGGGATCAGAATGTAGTGAAACCCCAGGATTTCTGCGCTGCGAATAATGGCGCCGAGGTTTTGGGGGTCTTCAATATTATCGAGCAGCAGCAGGCGATTCTGCTCCCAGCAGGGCTCAATCGGACTGTACGGGTAGGAGGCGGCCTCCAGAATAACCCCTTGATGCTCCGTGCTGTTGCATTGCTGGTTCAGTTGATCCTTGGGACGAAAAGCCACCCGGACCTTGCGCTCTTCCATCAGGTCGAGCAACTTCCGCATGCGGGGCTGATCCTGCACTTTCTCGTTCATCATCGCCCGGAATAGCTGGCGGCGCCCGGCCCGGAGGACCTCAAACACCGGGTTAACCCCGTAGATGATATCATGTTCTGAAGACTTGGTTTGCATGTAAGGATAGACTATTCGCATCGAAGAATACTCAAAGCAACGCGATTTATGGAAAAGAAAAATAAGTACGACGCCGTAATGATCGTCTCCTTCGGTGGCCCCGAAGGCATGGACGATGTCCGCCCGTTTCTCGAGAATGTGTTACGGGGAAAGAATGTTCCCGCCGCACGCATGGAGGAAGTGGTTCACCACTACAAACACTTTGACGGCGTCAGCCCGATCAACGCGCAGAACCGTGAACTGAAAATCCTGCTGGAAGCGGAGTTGAAAGCAAAGGGCATTGAGGTGCCCGTGTACTGGGGGAACCGGAACTGGCATCCGTTTCTGGCCGACACGATTCAGGCGATGCACGATGCGGGGATCCGCCGTTGCCTGAATTACATGACCTCCGCCTACAGCTCCTATTCAGGTTGTCGGCAATACCGAGAGGATATCGAAAAGGCGACGCAGGAGCTGGGCGTGGAAGACATGGAATTCGGGAAGATCCGTGTATTCTACAATCATCCGGACTGGATTGAGTTGAATCGCTTCCGCGTCTCTGAAGCCCTGAAGCAGATCCCCGAGGCACGGCGATCGCAAGCCCGGATCGTATTTACCGCCCACAGCATTCCCACGGCGATGAGTGACAACTGCCGCTACGTAGCCCAGTTGGAGACAGCCGCCCAGCTCGTCTCCGAGGCCGTGGGCCACAGCGCGTATGCGCTGGTGTACCAGAGCCGATCCGGTCCACCCAATATGCCCTGGCTGGAACCGGACGTGAGTGACCACCTGACGGAATTGAAGGCGCAGGGGGTTGAAGATGTCGTCGTACATCCTCTGGGCTTTGTAAGCGACCACCTGGAAGTCCTGTTCGACCTCGATGTCGAAGCTCAGGAGCATTGTGCCGAAATCGGCCTCAACATGGTTCGTTCAAAATCGGCAGGCAACCATCCGGTCATGATCTCCATGATTCGAGAGCTGGTGGAGGAACGCCTGTCCGACGACGTAACTGAGCGAGCGACTGGAGACCTGGGCCCGTCTCATCACATTTGCCCGACGAACTGCTGCAAGCCCATGCAACGACCGCGTTGAGCGGCGACGCATCTCATCTGAATCGCGCGACTTCCCCCCTACTTCCCCCCTACTTCCCCCCTACTTCCCCCCTACTTCAAAAAGCTCGTAGCGGGATTCGAACACCTGCTCCGGACTTTTACCCGAGGGGCGCCTGTCCGGATTGTAGTCGGACCGGTAGGTGACGTAGGCTCTTAATTTCCCGGAGACCGAAAGGGGCGAATCTTTGGTTACGCTTGTGTGTGACAACATGTAGATCGGCGGGAGCTTGCTCATCGCCGCCTTAGGCAGGCGATGCGGCAGGCCGATAAAGCTGACCAGCGCATCGGCCGGGGGCTGAGCTTCGAGCCAGGCGGCAAAATGCTTTCGCCATAGTTTTGCCTGGATATATTCGTGCGTATCTTCTTCCAGCGGATCGAGGTCCTCGATGGGTGGTCGATATTCGACAAACTCGACGGTTCCGCCCATCCCTTCAATCAAGCCCGCGCGCTCAGCCGCCAGGATGGCTTTTTGTTTTTCAAAATGAATGCCCGGACTTTGCACCAGCATGACCCTGGCCGGAGCGCCCGCTTTGCTCACACGTTGGCCCAGTATGTAGCCAACCGCGTGGTGATACGGGACGGGATCGCCACCGGGCGGTGGGGCGGAAACAAAAAACCCGGCGACAAAAGCGACCACGCCGGCAACGGCGACCCCCAACAGTGGCCACTTCCACTGGTCACCCTGTTTCCGATAAAGCATATAGAAAATCAGACAGAGGACGAGCAGGACAGCTTTAAGGGTAATAAGCATCGATGGTTTTTGCCAGAGGGAACACCTGTATACAATGATTTTTTCTCCGCTTTGAACGTGAGCTGGATCGGGTTTTTGTTATCGTCCACCCCATGTCCGACGAATCCACCCCCATGATGCGGCAGTACCGGCAAATCCGGAACAAACTGCCAGAAGATACGATCCTGTTTTTCCGCCTCGGGGATTTCTATGAAATGTTTTTCGACGATGCGAAAACGGCCGCGGCCATCCTCGACATCGCGCTGACCAAGCGCCACAAGGTCCCGATGTGCGGCGTGCCGTACCACAGCGCCCAGGGGTACCTGGCCAAGTTGATCCGCGCCGGCGTCAAAGTCGCCATCTGTGAACAAATTGAAGACCCTTCGGAATCGAAGGGGATCGTGAAGCGGGACATCACCCGGATCATTACCCCGGGAACGGTACTTGAAGAACAGGTGCTCGAATCCAACCGCAACAACTTCCTCGCCGGTCTGCATCAGAAAGACGGCCGATTTGGCCTGGCCATGCTCGACCTCTCCACCGGAGAATTCTGGATGGAAGAAGCCGAGGACGCGAGCGCGGTGATGGACAATCTCGTACGCTACGCCCCGGCTGAATGTATTGTGCCGGATGACGATGACGGGGCCGAAGCCTACGCAGAAATTTTTCACGAAGGAACCGAAACGCTGCTCACCCCCCATGACGAATGGACCTTCGAATCCGATGCCGCATACGATATCCTCATCCGCCATTTCAAGGTTCACTCGCTGGAGGGCTTTGGTTGCGAAACGCGTCGGGCGGGCATCGGCGCTGCGGGCGCCGTGCTGCATTACGTGAAAAACCAACTCCGCAACGAAGTGGAGCACATCTTTCAGATTCGCCTGAAGAATCCGGATGACTTCATGCAGCTGGACGAGTCGACCATTGCCAACCTGGAACTGGTGCAGGGACAAAACCCGCTGATGAAGGGGAAAGCCCCCACCCTGCTGAATCTGCTCAATACCACCCAGACGGCCATGGGTGGACGTCTCCTGCGCGAATGGATTCTACGTCCACGCACGGTGCTCGCGGAGATCGAGGAACGGCACGATGCAATCGAAGCCCTTTTATCGGATCGCGCACAATTCAAGGACCTGCGCGAAAAGCTGGGTGACATCAAGGACTTGGAACGCCTGATCGCCCGCATGAATACCGGCAGTGGCAATGCCCGCGACCTGCAGGCGATTGCGCAATCGCTCGGAGCCCTTCCCGCGGTCAAAGCGGCCGCGGAAAAAATTGGTGCTACTCGACTGCGCACGCTGTCGGAAGCGATCAACCCCCTGCCGGACATCTGCACGTTGATCAGGGATGCGGTAAGTGATGAGCCTCCGATCACCATCAAGGACGGCGGCCTGCTCAACTCCGGCTATCACGAAGAGCTGGATGCCTTGCGGAAAGCGGCGAGCGAGGGGCGTCAATGGCTGGCGGAATTTCAAACGCGGGAGCAGGAGCGTACCGGCATCCGGAACCTGAAGATTCGCCATAACAAGGTCTTCGGTTATTATATTGAAATCTCAAAGGCTCATCTGGCCCTGGTGCCGGAGGAATACACACGCAAACAGACGCTGGTAAATGCGGAACGCTTCGTCACTCCGGGCCTGAAGGAGTATGAAAACAAGATCCTGGGAGCGCAGGAGCGGTCGGAGGAGTTGGAGTACGAGCTGTTCCTGGAGATCCGCGCAAAGGTCACCGCGCAGACCCGCGCGATTCAAATTACCGCGATCGCGATTGCCGAGCTGGACGTGCTGGCGAGCCTGGGCGAACGGGCATTGACCCTGCACTACACCCGACCGGTCATGAATGAGGAGAGCGGGATTCACGTGATCGATGGCCGCCATCCGGTGATCGAAAATCTTGCGGACACCGAGCGCTTTGTTCCGAACGACACGAAACTGGATGGACTGGAGAACCAGTTGATTCTCATCACAGGACCGAACATGGCGGGTAAGTCGACCTACATTCGGCAAGTGGCCTTGATGGTGATCCTGGCGCAGATCGGCAGCTATGTTCCGGCCAAGTCCTGCACGATCGGCATTGTAGATCGCGTGTTTACCCGGGTGGGTGCCAGCGACGATCTCGCGCGCGGAAGAAGTACCTTCATGGTCGAGATGCAGGAGACGGCGAACATCTTGAATAACGCCACGCCGAAAAGCCTGATTGTGCTCGACGAAATTGGACGCGGCACCAGCACCTTTGACGGCATCAGTATTGCCTGGGCGGTTGCCGAACACCTGCACAACAATCCCGCGGTCAAAGCGAAAACCTTGTTTGCTACCCACTACCACGAGCTGACCGAGCTGGAACGAACCCTTCCGGGGGTAAAGAATTACAGTGTCCTGGTGAAAGAGAGCGGTGACCGCATTCGCTTTATGCGAAAAATTGTTCCCGGTCCGGCCGACAAGAGTTACGGCATCCAGGTCGGTCGCCTGGCCGGCCTGCCCGACCCGGTGGTGGATCGCGCAAACGAGATCCTCAAAAACCTCGAAGAGGGCGAGCTCAACGAAGCCGGCCTGCCCCAATTGGCAAAAAAACGGCCGAAGAAGCGCAAGACCGACGAGGACCAGATGTCGCTTTT
This sequence comes from Candidatus Omnitrophota bacterium, assembly GCA_047639095.1. Classification (GTDB taxonomy): domain Bacteria; phylum Verrucomicrobiota; class Kiritimatiellia; order SS1-B-03-39; family UBA6053; genus JAPYUI01. The sequence goes on from JBLIND010000020.1 coordinate 6,325, forward strand.
CGGCTAAGTCGCCCCCCAAGGATCGCTGGATGCCTTGACATGTGGGGCCCTGCGATTAGATTGAATCCATGAGCAACGAGGTCTGGAAAAGTTTCGAGGATAACACCCTTACGCACAGCGCGGCACACTATTTGATGACGATCAAGGCGTTGTTGGAGGATCATGGCTACGCACGGGTAACCGATATTGCCAAACGGCTGAACATCACCCGGGGTAGTTGCTCCATCAGCCTGAAGCCTCTGAAGAAGCGGCAACTGGTAATCGAAGATGAAAACCGCTTCCTGCAACTTTCGGACGAGGGCCGACGTCTGGCGGAGATGATTGAGATGAATGATGATCTCCTGGAATGTCTGTTTAAAGACGTTCTCGGCGTCAGTGCGGATCAAGCCGAAGTGGATGCCTGCAAAATTGAGCATCTCCTGAGCATCGAATCGAGCGTCAAGCTGGCGAACTTCATCAAGTCCTGGAAAGAAAACCAGGCCGCGTCGACGACCTTGAAGAAACAGATGGATGCGGCGCAATTGACGTGCAATCACGACGTGGAAAACTGCGGACTCTGCCAGTCCGTATGCTTTACGGAATCGCTCTCAAACGATTAAACCGTCGTCCGGCCGTTAACTCTTGGGCGTTGCGAGGTACACCTCGGACTTATCCTCGGCGTCCGTCTGCCAGATGATGTAGCCACCCGCGGTGTACGGATTTTTATCTTCCACGAACTCGTCATTGGTGAGCTGTACCGCGGTATCCCGATCCCAATCCCAGACAAATATTTCCGCATCCCAGTTGTCGAAGTAGCCCATCCAGGTCAGTACGCCATCGCGGATCATCGGGTTGACATCATCATATAAATTACTGGTCAGCTTCTTCATGGACCCGAGTGTCTGCCCGCCATCTGCCGCATCCTCACGATTGGCATTTCGATCATACAGGTAGATCTCGAAATCATCTCCATCGAAACCCTGCCAGACGACCTTGCCATCGAAAATACTGGGGTTGAAATCGTCAGCCACGTTATTGCTGACCAGCTTGAGTGAACCGGCCGCGCCATCGCGCCCGGGCTCGTACACGTAAATCTCGGCTTCGACGGTGGGATAGCCTTCCCAGGCGATCATGCCATCCCAGATCACCGGGGAGACATCATCATAGCTGTTGCTGGTAATCTGGGAGACGTGCCGGGTATCGGCGTTCCAGTGGAAAATTTCATAGTCGTTTCCATCCCAACCATACCAGGTGACATCGCGGCCATGGACCTTGGGTGCCATGTCGTAATAAAAGTTGGTCGAAAGCTGAAAGCGCTCTGCGCCCACCAGGGCCATAATTTCCCAGCCAAAAGGGAACGACTTGGCTTTCTGCCAGGTAATCACATCGCCCGAGAGGCTCGGACCGAGGTCATTACGTTGATCGTGGGTAACCCACTCGATTTCATCCTTCCCGATGGTCCAACGGCAGAGTTCGTTAAACGTGATGGTACGGCGGCGCTCCTTGCCGCTCGCGTCTGATGTGTACGGCGCATTCACTTTGCGCACCGCGTACGGGTTATCCTCGTCGATCTTGCGGTGCAACTGAAACGGTCCCGCGAGTGCCACCTTATTGGTCACGACCGCCGTCAACTTGTTGGTATCCACCCGATCTCGCAGGTATTCGAACCGATTGGTTTTCGCACCTTCCGACCGGATATACACCGAGCCATATTGCCAGAAGTTTGAAAAGGGACCGGAGGACCCTTGTCCGCGCGGGACGAGGTTGAAGTCGCCTTCCTCGCCGCGGGCCATGAGCAGGTTGGAGTTGGCGTAGAACGCCGGCAATTCTGGATAGCCGGAATCGCGCAGCTCATCCGACACTTCCCGCAAAATCCAGGTGGTCTCCCGGTTTACATCATTCGCATCCCGAGTGGTTTGCCACACGATGGTATCTTCAAATACCTGCGGACGGGTGTTGGATGCATACACATGCGTAAGCTTCTTCGTCACGATGTCCGTAACGCCCTTGTAGTGGTAAAAGATGTCTGAGCCCCCACCCTCGCCGGGCAGGCCGGAACCGTGCGCATGCCAGGTAGCCAAACCGGTTGTACTGACCGATGCATCGCGATTTACCAGATCCGAATTCGCGATCTGTTTGATATCGTATTCAACCGCCCCAACCAACCCCGCCATGCAACACGCCAGGCTGACCAGACCAACATTCTTATGCTTCCGTTTCATATGACACTCCAGGTTCTGCCGTATCCGGTCCACTCATCTCAATCCACTCATCTCATCCAGCTGGCATCCTGAGGAATAAGGGAGCCAAGCTCAGGGGAACGTGTACGCGTTTGCAGGGGACTTGGCAAACATCACTCAGGCCTATTACAGGCCCGGGGTGGAAGGCTGCGGATCGTCTACGTCCGGAGCATTCAACGGTGCGCCGTTTCCACTTCCCCCGACGTTACCGTTCGGCCCGGTACTGGTATGGTACTTCATCGCGTCTTCTATAGAGGGCGGCTGAATCGGCCAGTTCGGACCCCAGCCGTGGTCTTCGCTCCAATAATGCGACCCTTTATGGCTACGCATTTCGGCATCGACCAGGCGAGGGTCTTTCTTCTGCTCAATCGTTCCGGTGATCTGGCGCAAATCGCGGCCCATACGTTCGAAGGATTTCAGGAGGGCGTTGTTCATGACCCGCCCGTAGACCACATTCAAGCGCACGATGTTTTCTTCCTGGCGGAGCAGGGCTTTTTCAGAGGTCACCACCATTTCACGCGCCCACCAGGTCTCGAGATACGGTCCCCAGGAGCGCTCCTTAATGACGCCGCCGAACTGGGTCTGGAGAATGGCCTCGGCGGCCACTTTCATATCCTTGACGACGGCGGCCGTATGACGGGCCGAAGGCGGATTGGAACACAGGAGCAGCACCTCGGTATCGCCACGCTGTTTCTGCATGGAGCCTTTGATGATCACGGTTTGAATGTGATGGCGCAGCTGGGGAGGCAGCAGCCTACGAGGATTCGGTATCACCATCGTATAATAGTAGGGTGTGTCGATCGCTTCGAGGATGAGGTCAACTTCGCCCGTAAAAAGTGAGTCGATCAGGGCGGTCTGGAAATCTTCGTCGTCATCCTGTTCGGCGTAGTAGACAATATCCCGTCCAAGAAAGCCGATAACGGTGTTGCCGGTGTTCCACAGGTTCTGATCAATCAGATGCTTGAAGTAACCATCGCGGTGAAAACCCGGACGACGGCGCCCCACTTTGTAATCTCCAATGACATGGGTAGCCAGATTTCGGACCTCTTCATTCTCATTGATTCGATAGGTCACGAGCATAGCCGAAACTTTTTCGAGTCGCAGTTGATTGGAGTTCTCGAGCCCGGATCGAATGACTTCGTGGAGCTTCTTCAGCAGTTCCGGGTTGTCGCCAAAAACCGCCTTCAGATACGACGTTTGAAAGGCCTGTTCGGAGGGTATCGACCCCACGCTTCCGCCTTCCTCAACGAGGTAATGGATATGGTCCCGGGTGTCTTGCACCAGGGTCAAGGTCCGGTAGATCCGGTAGGCAAAAAGCGAACTCGCCAAGGACAAGAGCAAGGCCAGGGCAAGGCAGATTTGGAGTGTATGCTTTCTCTTCATGGCAAGAATGGGGTTGGACCTTAATCAGTTTACTATATACCTATCAAGCATAACTACCCTTGAAAGCTAGACCTGTTGAGACCCCATAGTAATAAATACATTAATTACATTTTGAGTAATTAAAATAAACATCCTTTATTCTTAACAAAGGCCCCTTTAATCCACTTAGATCATATGGCTATCTTAGTTCATAATCCTGCCTCAGTAGGATTGTATGGCCGAATAAGACCCCATAACTATCAACCGGAGCGGTGTTAGATGAAGCGACTGTTAATTGTTCTACCCCTTATCTTTGTATTCCTCGGTGTAAGCGGCTGCGTTCACCCTGCCCGCAAACTCAATCGCCTTGAATTGGGCATGACGGAGGAGGATGTCCTGGATCAGATGGGCAAACCCTATTCCGTGCGTGCGGCCAAACTTTTCAAGGATGAAGAGACAACCGAGATCTGGGAATTCTGGCCGCCTTTCATGGCCATTAACGATCAGAAGATTCACGTGATTTTTGAGAACGAGCGGGTGGTTCAATGGGGGGTCGCGGGTGACTTCACGACGGGTACAGAACGGAACGTGAAAGAATACAACCAGAAGAAACCGGGCGGTTGATCCAGACCCTGACGGCAACGGCCCCCTAACCGAACCCCCTTCCACTTTTGTATTTTCTAAATGAGAGAAGCGTGTGTGAACACGCGAGGCACTGGTTGGTGCTGACCCTTGCATTTGCAGGTTTGGTTACTGACGCCTCGGCACAATTCCTGAAGGTCGGTCCGGTGATCTTCAACTCCTCCGTAAATAACTCCTGGAGCCTGTCCTCGAACGTCAACGGGATCAGCAAAAAAGAGGCGGCTGAACGCGGGCTCGATCGCGAGGACTTCTGGACCACCTACGGCATTTCGCTTTCGGGCAATTCTATCGTTTATCCGGACATCGACCTCAGTGTCAGCTCGAGCGTCAACTGGGAGGAGCACTTCATTCAGGATCGACCGCCGTCCGATCCGAATCTGCCCCTGCTGGGCAATTCCGCCTTCAGCCTCTCGCGCTCACTGGGGCATTACTCCTGGAGTATGAATTTAGGTCACTCCGCGAACACCACCCGGGATAAAACCACGGTGCCGATTTTTGTGCCGGGCGACGAACTCCTTGTACGTGACATCCTGCAATCATCTAACGCGGGCACCCGACTGGGCTGGTCGCGCCGGGACATCAACATCAATAGCAATTACTCGTTCACGAAGTCGCAACACTCAGAAGAATTCAAAAAAGGCAACTCAGAGTCTCAGTCGTATGGGGTCAACCTGGGCTATACCCCCTGGCAACGCTTCTCCGTGAATTATGGATTCTCGTCCTCGAAGAACGATTTAACGGATGCCGATCCCCCGGTGCAAGGTGACTGGCTGGAGTCGCAATCCTTAACCGCCAGTTACCGCATTCTTGAGCGGCCCCAGTTGACCTACAGCGTTGGTTTTGAAAAAGAAGATGATCGCATCATCATCGGGAAATGGGAACCCGTTCATTCCTGGGCACTCTCAGATTCCCGGAGCATGACCGAAACGATCTCCTATTCGGTAAATGCCACTTACTCCCTGGACGAGAATCCGGAAGAAGACGACATCAACTTTTTATACGGGGCATCCCTTTCTCACGAAATGACCCGCTCCGTGCGGCATTCCCTCAACCTGACCCGCACACCGGTGGAAACCTTTGGATCGACGGTCACCACAGACAGTACCAGCCTGGGCTACAACATGAATATCAACAGCCCACTCATCCGTGGAGGCTCCTTGAGCTTTGGCGCCAATTACTCGCGCAATGAGCCACGGGGCGAAGTCGCGGGCCCGATCGAAGAGCGCACGGATTACACCGCCTCCTACAGCAAATCTGCTCCTATCCCCCTCAATCGGAAATTAACAGGAAACGTCAGTTACTCGTATCAATATAACCTGCCGGATCAGCGCGACGCGTACGATGTTCACTCGCTGGTGTTGACCCTTTCTTATTCGTTGTAAAGGTTCGGCGGACAATCGGCGGACAAGCAGCGGACAATCGGCGAACCCACCGTCCACGGAACAGGCGAGCAAGTGGACAGTTGTATAAATTCCGCTCACAGCCCTGTAAAAGTTGTAGCGCTTGGTGTACACAAACAGGTGGCAGGATTTTCTGCGTCGGGGTGGGTCCGACAAACATGATATTCAACAATCGAACAGGAATCGCTATGACTATCCCTAGAACACTAGCTACAGCTGCAACACGAATGGCCATTGGCAGAAAGCATGCCTTGGGCACGATCTGGCTGCTGACCCTGCTGGGCATCCTGTGCACCGGAGCCCTTCAGGCGCAGGGCCTGGACGAAGACGAAGAAGACCGTGCAATCCTCTCGGGCGACCGCCTGGCCATTACCATTCAGGAATCGCCTGACATGAATGCGACCTATGCGGTTGATGGCGACGGCACGATTCTGCTGGGCGATCTGGGACGCGTCAACATCGTGGGGTTAACGATGGAGGACGCTCAGACGAAGCTCAAAACGTTTCTCGAAAACAAGTACTTCAAAACGGCCAATGTGGAGATCACATTAAATGAGTTCGTAAAAGGCTCCGTGACCGTCATGGGGGCGATCGGCGGAAGCGGCGACAGCACCTCCAGTAGTTTTGGTTACGGTGGCGGCAAACACAGTATCGCCTTTACCGGCGATCAGATTATCACCGTCTTCGAGGCCATCGTCCAGGCCGGCGGGCTGCACCCGCGCGCAAACGCCGAGGAGGTCATGATCCTCCGCTGGAAGCCCGGCTCCATTCAGCGCGATATCCGCACCATCAATGTCCGCAACATGTTTGAAAAGCTCGACTTCACCGGCGATGAGTACCTCCGTCCTCGCGACATTGTTTACGTGCCCAAACTGCGAGGGGAAGACTCACATGAAGTCCTCATCCTTGGTGCCGTGAACGGCGTGGGCTATCACCCTCATTACGACGGCATGAATGTTTTGCGCCTGGTCGCAGCCATCGGCGGTGTAGGCAACAACCCGGCATCGGCATCCGCCCGTATTCTTCGACCCAACAAGGAAACCGGCGAGTATAAAAAAATCCAGGTCGACATTCCGATGCTCTTCGCCGGTCGCGCCTTCGATCAAAATTACGAACTCTTCCCCGGCGATATCTTTTATGTGCCGCCCCCCAACTTTGCCAGCGCCGGCTCCGTATTCTTCCTCGGAGAAGTCGGGCGTCCCGGGCCTTACCCCCTGCCGCTGAGCGGTGAGATGGGGCTCGCCCGCGCCATGATGCAGGTGGGCTTCAGCCCTTTCGCCAAGCAGACTTCGGTCATGGTTCGCCGCTTCATCGGCGATGAAAAGCAGGAAATTGAATTCAACGTTAAAGAAATCCTGAAGACCGGTGAATTTGAGCGTGACCTGCCCCTGCAGGACGGCGATATGATCATCGTCAAGGAAGGCATCTTTACCACCGACCTTGAACTCCCGTTTTAGAGGTAGCTACACCCACCTCGACCTCATCCCTTTACGTACAAAACCCAAAACCATCTGACGCCATGAAAAACATGTTAGGAAATCCGGCCGGAAGCCCGACCGGCCCCATGCCGAACCCGAATCAACCCACCAATCCAAATGTGGGTGGTGGGGCGAAGTCGTTCGACATCACCAATATCAAGCAGTTTTTCCATGTGATCATCAAACGGGTCTGGCTGGTGGTACTCTGCTTCATCATCGCGGTATCCGTCGCGGTGGTCGCCCTGATGAAACAGGAGCCCTACTTCAAAAGCGTGGCCACGCTCCAGGTCACCAAAGTCTCCTCAAGCGTGAGCGCCTTGACCGGAGGCAGCACCATGGCCGGGGCCGACTATTACGCAATTCAGGAGAACATCCTGCACAGTCAGACCCTGCTGAACCGCGCCCAGGAACGCCTGGGCATCCCCGTCGCCGAATTCAAACAAGCCATCAAGCGCCTCGACGTTAAGCCCAATCCACGAACTGGAACCATCAAGCTGGGGGTGGAAAGTTTTCAGCCCGTGATCGGCGCAAACTTCGCCAACCGCATGGCCGAGGAGTACATCTCCTATAAGGATGAGGAGCGCATCGACGACTCGCAGAACACGGTCATCGATCTCACCCAGCAGGCCAACCGGATTCGGGACGAGCTTCGCAAGGCGGAAGAGAAGCTTCAGGCCTTCCGAAGCGCAAACAGCATCATCGCCGTGAGTGGTCGCATCAACATTGCGGCCAAACACCTCTCTCAGCTCACAGGCAAAGCGGCCAACTACCGCACCGAACGCTTGCTGCTCCAGGCTCAGCAGCCCTTGCTGGACGACGCCTCCGACGAGATCATCCTACGCGCCCTGCTCGGGGATGGTGGCGGCGGAGCAACCTCCGTGGGGTTCAGTGGCAGCGACACCAACAACGTGGGGTCGGCCCGTGGAGGCGTGGACTCTTTACTCCGGAACGAAATTGTCAAAGGCGGCACCGACTGGCGGCGCATCAAGCGTGAGAAAGCTCAACTGCAGAGTGCGCTGGGCAACTACCGCTCCAAGTTCAAAGACAACCACCCGCGGGTGCTGGATGTCATGAACAAGCTCAAGGAGCTCGATCTGGAACTTCAGGTGGAATTGCAGTTCGCCCTGGAAGATTACAACGCCAAACTCGACACCCTTCGCTTAAAAGAGCAGGCCGTCCAACAGGTGGCTGCCGAATGGGAAAAGGAAGCTCAACGCATCGCCACCAAGGAGCACAGCCTGAAACTGCTCGAACGCGACGTGACCCGCTTGCAATCGCTCTACGAGGTCGTGTTCAACCGCTTGAAAGAAATGCAGATTTCATTCGGCACCCCGGGTGAGAACATTCGCATCATGGAGCGCGCGACCCCGGCATCCAGCCCGGTCTCCAATCGCCAGGTCCAGAATATTTTCCTCGCCGCGTTGATCGGAGTCGGCATCGGTATCGCCCTCGTCTTCGGCCTGGAATACATCGACGATTCCCTGCGCTACCCGGAAGAGGTCGCATCTGTTCTCCAACTCCCTTTCTTCGGCGTAATCCCCTCCGCCAACTGGGATCCGGAAGACCTCAACTCACACATGCTCTCCAACATCGACCAGAAGTCCGGCCTCGCCGAGGCCTATCGAAATGTGCGTTCGGCCCTGATCTTCAGTGGTGCCCTGAAACCAGGCTCTACCGTGGCCTTCTCCTCAGCCGTACCGCGCGAAGGCAAAACAACCACCTGTCTGAACATGTCAGTGAGTCTGGCCCAGGCAGGATCCCGTATCCTCCTGGTGGACGCGGATATGCGACGGGGTGAATTGCATAAATTCTTCGGTCTGGAAGGCGGACGCGGGCTGTCCGATCTCCTCGCCGGCAACTCCAAACCCGAGGCGCTGATTCAACGGACCGGCATACCAAACCTCGATCTGATCGCAACGGGCCCTTTTCCGCCCAACCCCTCCGAACTGCTGCTGCAACCGGAATTCAACTCGTTCCTCGAATACGCGAAACGCTCCTACGACTACATCCTCTTCGACTGCCCACCGGTGATGGCGGTATCCGAATCTGCGGTTATGGCGTCTCTGGTGGATTCCACGCTGTTTGTAGTCTGGGCCGGCCAAACCTCTCGTAAACTGTCCGAAATGTCCGTCCGAATCCTGCGCGAACGGGGTGCGAACATCGTTGGCTGTGTACTCAATAACCTCGAATTCGGCCGGGTCGGTTACTACTATTACTCCACGTACTATGGCTACTACGACTACGACTATCGCTATGAGAGCCGACCTTCCTGAGCCGACTCCAGCTCACCGCATGATGACGCTGCCAACCGGGATCGGAGGGCGGTAAGGTGTTTTACCGTCAACGCCTCTCGCTGCGCGGCCTGTTCCTGGTATGGATGGATACGCTTGCGATTATGTTCTCTGCGGCTCTCGCCAACGTGCTGGTGATCAACCTCGCCGGTGGTAACGGCTGGTTTGAATTCGTGGACCGCCTGCCGACGTCCACTGCGGCTACCCTGATCTTCCTCATCATTTTCTTCGCCGGCGGCATGTACGACCCCCAGGTCCTCTCCGATCGCAAGAAGACGTTCATCATTACCAACTGCTGCGTGTTTATCGGCCTTGCGCTGATCACCCTCGCCTTTTACTGGAAGTTCAAACTCCACTTCGGCCGGGGCATCATGCTGGTGTACGTGCCCTCCGTCATCTTTTCAACCTACGCGATACGATTCGCTTATCACGTGGCGGTGGGCACCGGATTTTTTGCCAAGGCCACTCTGCTCGTAGGGGAAGGCGACGACATCCGCACCATCTCCAACCTGCTCGCGGAACATGGTGCCAATCGCTACAAGGTGTTCGGCGTGGTCACCACCACGGAAACCAAAAGCCAGGGAGAGTTTCTCAACGGGGTACCGGTGATTGGCAATTTCAACCGCTTACGCGAATACATCGCGGCCTATGACATCGAGAATATCATTGTCGCCACCTCCCTGACGAAAGAGAACGGCCTGCTCCGTGAGCTACGCCCCTTGCGTTATCACGGTGTCACCATTCTCGATTTTGTCTCCCTGCATGAACAGCTGGCCTTCTCTATTCCGCTCGACCATATCGATGACGAATGGCTGCTGCATGCGGCGATGAACAGCCGGCATATCCATATTCGCAAACTCAAACGGATCATGGATTTTTGCGTAGCAGCCTTCAGCCTGGTACTGACCATCCCCATATGCCTCATCACCATTATCGCCATCAAGGTTTCCAACAAAGGGCCGGTCTTCTATCGTCAGGTGCGCATGGGGCTCAACGGCGAACATTTCGAGGTGATCAAATTTCGCACCATGCACCAGAACGCGGAAATAAATGGCGCGGTGTGGGCCGAACGGTACGATGCGCGGATCACCCGGGTCGGTCGTTTTCTGCGCGCATCGCGGATCGACGAGATCCCGCAGCTGGTGAACGTATTGCGGGGAGAGATGAGCCTGGTAGGCCCTCGCCCCGAGCGTCCCGAATTTGTCGAAACCCTGAAAAATTCCATCCCTTTTTATGAAGAACGCCTCCTGATCCCTCCCGGACTCACCGGATGGGCCCAAATCCGCTACCCCTATGCGGCTTCCGTCGCGGCTGCACGGCACAAACTCGAATACGACCTGTACTACATCAAGCATACCAGCCTGTTGATGGACGTATCCATCCTCCTGCGCACCTTTAAAACCATCCTCGTGGGTTTACGACACAGCGAAGAGCCCCGCGCCGCTCGCAACACCAGGAGTAAAAGTAAAAATGGCAAGAATCTGACCCTCCTGGAATCCCCGAAACCCACCCCATCGGAAGCAGACGATGCCCATACGGCCTGAGATGCACTTCCGATCGAACTCCCTTGAGGTGGCGTAACACATGGCTGGCAAATGGTCATTCCGGTTCGTGCTCTGGTATATCCTGGTACTGCTCACCCAGCCACACTTCCGCTTTCCGTTCCTGATCCCCTTCCACCTGGGTGACATCGCCATTGCCGGTGGGGTCGGTTTGCATGTGATCAACTGTATGGAAAACAGTCGACCGTTTTTCTTCTTCGGCCCTGCCACCAAGCTGGCGCTCATCCTGATGTTGACGGGCCTGGCCTCCCATTATTTTAACCCCCACCAGCTCGATACCGCATGGAACGTGGACATCGATGGTATCGTGAAAGTCTGCGTGGTGGTTATCCTGCTCGAGGCCCAGACCGATACCATCTACAAGGCAGTAGCGATCATGGCCACGACGGTGGTGGGTACCCTCTGGTGGATTAAGGGCGGTGTGCGTCTCGCATCTGCCGGCATGACCTGGGGCAGTGGTGATCGACTCATGGGCGCCAACGTGTCCATCATCAAAAATCCAAACGACTTCGCGTATCTCATGGTATTCATGATACCCGCCTATTTTTACTTCTTTCGAATCTGCAAAAATCGATACCTCAGACTGTTCTTTCTCGGCTGCATGGGTAGTGCGGCCTACATCGCCCTGGAAACCGGTAGCCGTACGGGTTTCCTCGCCCTCGCCACGGCGATGGCCTTGATCGCACCCGTGATGTGGAAGTTTTACAAAACTACACTCGTCGGTGCCGCCATCGCGGGGATCCTCATGTTCAGCGTCATCAGCGGGGGCAATATCGAACGCTTCAAGAGTATCAAAGAATCCATCCTCGTGATCTTCAAACAGCAGGACACCTACTCGGAAGATGTCTCGCAGGTGGATGCTGAATCCGCTGAATCCCGGGTGATTAAAGCGCGTGCGGCCTGGAGCGTCATTATCGATTATCCGCTCATGGGCGTGGGCACCAACCCCAAGCCACGCCTCTTCGAAGGCCGTGAAAATGCCGGGGGCATGGTACACAACGAGATTCTCATGGCCGGACGACATATGGGTCTTCCCGGAATGGCCATCTACCTTTTCGCCGTATTCATGCCGATGGTGATCGGCCTGCGCATCCACAAAATGGCCAAGGACTATTGGCCGGAAATCGCGGCCCTGGGCCTCACCGTGTTCACCCAGGCCTGCATCGTGGTGGTCGGCGGCATGTTCTCCCCCTCCCTTTTTCACTTCCCGCATATGCTCATGATGACCGTATCTGCCGGAGCCTATGTTCATCTCAAGAAACTTATGGCGATGAATCCCGGCTACAATCAGTCGCAGACGCATAGCCCCTACAGCCCGACCCTGGCGACCAACATTCCGGTCCGTTAAAGTTCGGACCGCTCTCCCCCATGCGTGTACTCTTTATCAATCGGATGATCAGCATGGTACGCGGGGGCGGTGAGACCTTTGATCTCGAAATGGCCCGTCACTTGGAATCGCCCGAGTGCCAGACCGCCTTTCTCTCCGGCATCCCCCTCTTCAGCCAGCCCGACTCCCCACTCGATCACCCGCGTTCCTCCACGGTTCGATCGCCGTACACCGGCTGGTTCCCCTGGGACCGCGTCTGGCAGGCCTGGCGTCTGCGGGTCTGGGACTTTCGCTGCTTCGAACGCAAGGTTGCCCGCTGGGCCAAAACACATCGCGATGAATACGACATCATCCAGATCTGTGAAATGCCCCCGCTCATCGACGACCTGCTCAAACAAAAGCTCGACTGCCCCATCGTCATGCGCATCACCGCCCCGGATTATCACGATCCCCACAAAGCGGTAACCCGCGCCTCGGCGATCATCGCCAGTGGCACCTCCATCGCCACCCTGCGCCAGGGCGTTCGGCCCGATGCCGTCGACATCCCCAACGGCGTGGATACCGATCGCTTCCAGGCCGGCCCCAGCGATTTCCGCGCCGCCGAAGGGATTCCGGATACCGACTTCGTCATCCTTTTCGTCGCCCGTTTTCACGAGGTGAAAAACCACGCCATGCTGATTCGCGCGTTTAAACAGGTCCTCGAAACCGTCCCCCACGCCCGCCTGGTGATGGTCGGAGCCGGCCCCCTGGAACAACTCATGCGCAAACGCTGTCGCGAGCAGGGCACCGAGTCACGCGTCCACTTCCTGGGCGAAGTCGTCTACGAAGACCTGCCTAAGATCTACGCGGCGGTAGACCTGAAGGTGATTTCCAGCAACTACGAATCCTTCTGCTTTGCCGCCCTCGAAGGCATGGCCAGCAGCCTCCCCCTGGTCGTCACGGCTACCGATTGGGTCCCGGGCCTGATCGCACAGGATCAGGGCGGCATCGTTGTCCCCAAGGATGACGCCACCGCCATGGCCCAGTCCATCTGCACCCTGCAACAGGATCCCGAACGCCGAAAGCAAATGGGCACCTGGAATCGCACCCGCGTGCTCGCGGATTTTCGCTGGGAGACCAGTGCACAGAAGTTACTTACATTATACGAAAGTTTGTTATCATAGACGCCCATGAGTGAACACGCACAGGAAATGGCCGAAGGCAAGCGCTTCGGATTCGGAGAAAACTGGTCCCGCTTTCTCACCACCCTCAACGACGAACGCATTCGCGAAGCCGAGGACTCCCTGACCTCCATGCTCGGGCTGGAACGCCTCGACGGTATGAGCTTTCTCGACATCGGATCCGGCAGCGGCCTGTTCAGCCTGGTCGCCCGGCGGCTGGGGGCCCGCGTGCACTCGCTCGACTACGACCCCCAATCCGTCGCCTGCACCACCGAGCTGCGCAAGCGCTATTTCCCGGACGATCCCGATTGGAAAATCGAAGTAGGCAGCGTGCTCGACCGCACGTACATCGAATCGCTCGGCACGCACGACATCGTGTATTCCTGGGGCGTCCTCCACCACACCGGTGAGATGTGGAAAGCCCTGGAACATGCCGCTATTCCCACGCATAGCGGCAGCCGATTGTTCATCGCCATCTACAACGATCAGGGCGCGAAATCGCGGATCTGGACCAAGCTGAAACAACTCTATTGCAGCGGACCCGTCGGCCGTTTCCTCGTCACCTGCGCCGGGTCCACCTACTTCTTCCTGATCTGCCTCAAAGAAGATCTGCTCCGCCTTAAGAATCCCATGACACGCTACCGCGAGTACAAATCCAATCGCGGCATGTCCATCTGGTACGACTGGATCGACTGGTTCGGCGGCTACCCCTTCGAAGTCGCCCGCCCGGATGAGCTCTTCGAGTTCTATCACAAAAAAGGCTTCGACCTGACCAAACTCGTCACCGTCGGCGGCGCACTCGGCAACAGCGAACTCGTGTTTAAAAAGCGCTGACCTTAACCCGGAGTAGGGGCGGAAATATTCGAGCGGGCAACGCCGGCATCGAAACCCCTCCCGTTCTGGATCCTGCCCTCAAGGCTGTAACCGGTATCATGGATGAGTCGTCTCAGCGACCATCCGGGTGCGACCGTGCCACGGACGGTTGCTGAGACAACACGACCATGCTACACACTACTCCCGATACGCTCGCGTAACCTCTTCGGCGATGATCTGTAAGCCCTCGGAAACGACCTCTTCCGATTGCGAATAGTTGATCCGGATGCATTCGTTGCGCTGGGGATAATCCTCATCCAAGCCGTAGAAGAAATAGTGACCTGACACGACAACCACCCCGCGGTCCTTAAGCCGCTTATAGAGTTCTTTGCTGGTGATCGGCAAATCCTTGCACCAGAGCCAGAGGAACAAGGCCCCTTCGCTCGCATGCAGGTAATACGGCAGATCGTCATCGAGAGCGGCCTTCAGGATTTCCTGCGCACGGCGGGATTTTTCCTGATAAAACGGACGAATCATTCCTTGGCTGAGCTCGATGATCCGGTCATCCTCCAACAAGGGCGCAACCAGCTCCTGCCCGAGGTTACCGTTCGCGAGACTCGCCACCGCATTTGCATTCGACAGGGCCTGGGCGATTTCCGGAGCGGCAATGACAATCCCTGTGCGCGTGCCGGGCAAACCGAGCTTGGATAAACTCAGGCTGAAAATGATGTGCTCATCCCAGATCGGCTGGGTGTCTTTGAATAGAATGCCGGGGAACGGTACGCCGTATGCATTGTCAATCAGCAGCGGAATGCCCCGCGCTTTCGCGATGGCGGAAAGCTGTTCGATCTCCTCATCCGTCAGGACATTGCCACTGGGATTGGTCGGGCGCGACACGCAGATGGCGGTGATATCGTCCGTGAGATCCAACGCGTCGAAATCGATATGATATTTAAACGTATGCTGGTCGATGATCTCGATACACGGCCTGCGCGCGGTGAACAGCGATGCGTTCAACCCCTGATCGGCATAACCGATGTACTCCGGAGCCAGGGGCAGCAAAATCTTTCCGTTGGTCCCGTCCGGAAATTCGCCCGCCAACATGTTGAAAAGGTAAAAGAAGGCGTTCTGACTCCCATTGGTGATGGCGATATTGTCCGGGCCAATGTTCCAGCCGTAATGCCGATTGATAAAATCGACGAGGGCATGAATAAATTTGGGACGTCCCTGCGGCGTGTCGTAATTCACCAGCACCTGATCCATCAAGGTACCATCGGCCATGATCTCCGTCATGCGCGCACGCCAGATCGCCTGCACCTCCGGGATCGCCGCAGGATTCCCCCCGCCGAGCATCAACATTTTTCGATCACCTGACAGGGCATTACCCAGGTCGTCCATCAGCTCAAGAATACCGGTGGAAGCACAGAGCTTCTCACCAAATTTGGATAGGCGTAATTTCATTTCTGGATGGTCCGATCCCCTTCTTCCAGCCGCGCCAGCAGCCAGAGATAATCTGAAAGGCGATTCAACCATACCAGCAAGTATGAATTTTCCACCAGCCCCCCGTCTGTCATTTCGACCACCCGCCGTTCCAGGCGACGAGCAATGGTTCGTGCCACATCGAGGACGGCCGCAGCCTCGGTGCCTCCGGGCAGGATAAAACCGGTGGGTGGAGGGATCCGGGCTTCAGCCGTGGCCGCAGCAACGGTCAGGCGTTCGGCATAGGCCGCGTCGATGCGGGCGCTCAGGCCCCCGAGCTTTTCGCCCGTCATGGCCAGTTCCGATCCGGCGACAAACAGGTCGCGCTGCAGCTGTTCCAGAATCGCTGCGAGCTCCGGATGTTGAACTTTAGCTTTGGCCAGGCCCAGCATGCTCACCAACTCGTCGAGGTCGCCATAGGCTTCCGGCCGGGGGGAGGCCTTGGAGACCTCTTCTCCCGAAAAGAGGCGCGTACGGCCCGCATCGCCGGTCTTTGTGGTGATCATGCTTTCGCTCATAGATACGGTTATAAAAAGAATGCGGTTGAATGTCGACGGAACAGGCCTATGATTTTCGCCCTAAAACCAAACACTTTTAAAACCCTTAAAGGAGTCCGACGATGTCAAAAAAGAAGCGAAAGTTCAAAACAGAGGTCCAGCAACTTCTGGACCTGGTGATTCACTCCCTCTATTCCAACCCGGATATCTTCCTGCGTGAGCTGATCTCCAACGCATCAGATGCGATCGATCGCGCGCGCTTTGAAGCCTTGAGCAATAAGGACATCCAGGAGCCCGAAGGCGGATGGAAAATCAAAATTCACGTCGACGAAGCGGCCAAGACCCTGACCCTCTCCGACAACGGCGTGGGTATGACCAGCGACGAACTGGAAGCCAACATCGGCACGATCGCCAACTCCGGTACCCGGGCCTTCCTGAGCGAACTCAGCGAAGGTGGCGCCAAAAACAATCCCGAGTTGATCGGCCAATTTGGCGTCGGCTTCTACAGCGCCTTCATGGTTGCGGACAAGGTCACCGTCACGACCCGACGCGCAGGCGGCGATGGCACCGCCATTGCCTGGGAATCCTCCGGCGACGGGGCATACACCCTGGAGGACGTGGAGCGCGACAGCTACGGCACCGACATTGTCCTGCACCTCATGGAAGACAAGGAAAAGTATCTCGAAGAGTGGACGATCAAAGGCATCGTCACCAAGTACTCCGACTACGTGGCCTTCCCGGTCGTAATGGATGTCTCGCGGGAAGTCCCGGTTGAGAAAGAAGGCGAAGAGGATGATGACGATGCCCCGGCAGAAACCGTCACCGAAGTCACCGAAGAGACGCTGAACTCGATGAAGGCTATCTGGACGCGCATGCCCAGCGAAGTCGACAAGGAAGACTACAACGCCTTCTACAAAGCGCAGTTCAAGGACTATACCGACCCGGCTGAAGTCATTCATTATCGTGCGGAAGGGAAACTCGAATTCAGCGCCCTCCTGTTCATCCCTGAAAAGTCTCCGTACGACCTGATGTACGACCGCGACGACCACGGCGTTCAGCTCTATGTGAAGCGGGTGTTCATCATGAACAACTGCAAGGATCTTCTGCCTTCGTACCTGCGCTTCATGAAAGGCGTGGTCGATTCGAGCGATCTACCGCTCAACGTTTCCCGCGAAATTCTTCAGGAAGACATACTCATCCGGAAGATTCGTTCCAACCTGGTCAAGCGGGTACTCAAGTCGCTTAAAGAAATGCAGGAAAAAGAACCAGAGCGCTACGTTGCATTCTATCGTGAATTTGGCCGCATCCTGAAAGAAGGCCTGCACAGCGAAACCGAAAACAAGGACAAGCTGCAGGACCTGTTGATGTTTGAAAGCAACAAGACCGAGGCCGGCGCCTTCACCTCACTCGCCAACTATGTGAACAACATGCATCCGGACCAGAAGGCCATTTACTTCATCTCCGGTGACAGTCGGGCAACCGTAGAACACTCCCCCCTGCTCGAGGCCTTCAAGGCGAAGAAGTACGAGGTTCTGTTCCTCATCGATCCGGTAGACGAAGTCGTCATCCCAGCGGTTCAGACCTACCAGGAAAAGCCCCTGCAAGCCGTCCACAAAGGTGAAGTCGATCTCGACACCGAAGAGGAGAAGGAAGAGAAAAAGGAAGATCGGGAGAAAGCAACCGAGGACTTCAAGGACCTCACCGACCTCCTGCAATCCAAGCTCGAAGAGGACGTGAAAGAAGTGCGCATCTCTGAGCGTCTCACCGACAGCGCCTGCTGCCTCGTCGCCGACCAAAACGGAATGGATCCCTACATGGAACGCATGATGGCCGCGATGGGGAATGCCATACCGAAATCCAAGCGCGTTCTCGAAATCAATCCTGGACACAAACTACTCCCGGTCATGCGAGACCTCGCAAAGAAGGACAAGGATCATGCCCGACTCAGCGACTTCGCGGAGTTGCTGTACGAACAGGCCTTGATCGCCGAAGGCTCGCCGCCTAAGAATCCAGCCAAGGTGGCCCGCCTGATGAGCGACCTGATGCTAAGCGACGGTCAACAACAGCTGAACTGATTGGCAGGATGTGACGGCCCGTAAAAAAGCGCCGGCTTCGTCCACAAAGAAAAAAGGGACGGCCGCCAAGCCGGACTATGTGGTGCACCTGATTTCCGATTCCACCGGAAATCTGGCGCGCCACATGCTCACGGCGGTGCTGGCTGAGTTTCCGAAGGAACGCTTCGCGATTGTCACCCATTTCGACAAACATGAGGCCAGCGAAATCAAGACCCTCGTCAAGGGGGTCCGCAAAAGTCGATCCCTGGTTATGCATGCGCTCGTGAATTCCGAGAACAAACGCATCGTCGATGAATACTGCGAACATAAAAACATTCCGCATTACGACATGACCGGATCCCTGGTGCAGTTTATCGCCGATCACACCGGCTTCAAACCGGATGACGACCTCGCCCGCCTGCACCGAACGGATGAAGGCTATTTCCAACGCATCCGGGCCATGGAATTTACCGCCCAGCACGACGACTCCCGACGCCTCGCGACCGCAGGCCGGGCTGATATTGTCATTCTGGGTTTAAGTCGCATGACGAAAAGTCCGACCAGCACCTTCCTCGGCTTCATGGGGTACAAGGTGGCCAACATCGCCCTCACGCGTGAAGGAGGGATCCCCAAAGAAGTGCTGAAAATCAGCAAGAAGAAGATGGTCGGGCTAACCTGCCAACCCAAGCGACTGGCGGAGGTTCGCGCCAAGCGCTTCACGGAATTCAACCGTCAGATCGAACAGGCCGGCCAGCCGGAACTTCACTACGGCAACCTTCGCGAGGTGATCAAGGAAGTCATGTGGGTGGAAACCAACTACAAAACTCTGGGCATTCCGGTCGTGGACGTCACCACAAATACGATCGAGGAAACAGCTGGCATCATCCTCGAAGTGCTCAAGAAACAAATTTAAATCACTTACGGAAGTTCGACCAGCACGCGATACAGTCGGTTGCTCGGGCTGTCGATCCCCTCCAGCGCCTGTGTCGGCAAGCCCAGTCCCGGTACGCGGACCCATCCGTCGACATCGGTCCAGCTGTTGGTGTCGGCGGGCGTCGGGGTGGATTGCAAGGTATAGCGCCGGCTGTTGGAGCTTCGAAACAGGATGTTTGGAGGTTGATTGGTGGAGGTAACGACATCGAGAATCCGCAGGAAGTCCAGTCGATCCAGGGGTGAGCTATCCATGATGAACTCTTCAAGCACCGTATATCCGTCCATGTCAAAATCATCCCCGGCCACGCCAGCAATGGTGTCGTTGAACCAGAGAAATTCGTAGAAGTCAGGCACGCCGTCGCCATCGCTGTCCACATCAAAGGTATCCGTAAACGTGATGTCCACGTTGGGGCGATCCGCGAATGCCAGGTCAATGCGATTGGTGTGCACGCCGGACGGCTCCCAGGCATCATGTCGACCGTTCTGGTTGGCGTCGACCCAGGCAAAGAAGGTGTACGAGAAGTCACCGGGCAGAATGGCATCATACCCACCGAAGCCCGAAAGAGATTCCATCCGAGCGGGGGTTCGATTCTCTTGAACGAAGTGCGCGAGATTTTCGAGGGAGCCAATACGTCCAGCGATAGCATCATCCGGCGTCTCGTCGTCAAAATTCCAGAAGCCACTCAGACCAGGACTCAGCGGATCCACGCCCTGTTGATACATCGCCTGAATCGTCGCGAGCGGGAGCACCAGATTCCAGATGGTGACCTCGTCCAATCTGCCCTTTAAGAAGTAACGCGGCGCATCACCCGAGGCGCCCAGCTTCATGGCAACCGCATTGGACACGGGCGGGGTCAAGGTTCCGCCGGTGCCGGTCGAAGCGACTTCCACCCCGTTGATGTATAGACGAATCGATTCCTCCGTGGTTCCCCCATCCCAGCTCGCCGCGAGATGGTACCAGGTATCGTTCGCGAGCGTCGGCGAAGCCACCCGGATCAACTCGCTGCTGGCGGATGTGCGCAGCTCGAGGAAAAGTTGACGCGTCCCCGCTTCGTGGCTGATGCCAAACAGCCAGCCATCATTTACCCCGGTTGTGCGCTGTTTTCCCGCAATCGCCTGCGTCTGCGAAGCATCCTCCGTAATGACCCAGGCCGCAATCGACCAGGGTCCTGCACCCGGTTCCAGCGCCGTGGTATTCCCCTGGACGCCGACCCGCGCACCGGGATTGGTCAGGCGGAGCACACGATTCAAGGCCTGACCGACCACCGCCCCCAGGTGAAAGGGACCCGAATTAAAAACACCGTTGTAGGTAATATCACCCGTGACCAGCAGGATCGCTGACCACAACAGGTCGCCGGAATGCACCGTCGTCCCGGATATCTGCAGCGCCTCTCCGCCGGTCTTCGAACTTGTGATCTCATTCCCCGGAGGGGCCTCCAGGCGTTCGAGTCGGAAATGACGGTCCGGTGCAAGATACGCAAGGGGCTCAGCGGCGGCAGCGAGGATAAAGCCGACCGTCTCGCCGGGCGCAATCAGGCGTTGCGGGACGTTGGACATATCGATCGTGATGGGATCAAAACTGATGAACGCACTCCGCGAGCCAACAAGCACATCGCCGCTGTCCAAACGACCGGAACCATCATCGCGCCAGACTTCCAGGGCGGCAACCGTCTGATCGAATTCCACCCGGGAGCTGAAAGGCAATGCGCCATGGCTCGGACGTACGCGGATCTCGTTGAGGGCCAGATCCAAATCGCCGGCCCGGCCTTCATGCGTATAGTCGATGCGCAGCAGCTCAACCGAAGTAGACACGGGGCCCGATAAAGGCGCCAGGGGAATACTGGAAAGGGTCGCGTGCCGAACACAGGCATCCAGAAAGCGGATCGTTGCGTCCTTGGTGTAGACGATGCCCGGATGCCCCTTGCGTGAGACGTCCGCCACAGCCAGCGAACGATGCTCCCCCGGCCCCTGGGTGAGCGCATGCTCTTCCCAGTTATCCATGCTCACATTTTCATACAGGTAGATCTGTCCATCTCCGGGCAGAATCGTCACGAGGTCGAAATCGCCATCCTGGTCGGCATCACACACCCGCATGTGACGGCCAGATGCTTTGGTGGAAAGGGTATGGGTCGCCCAGGTGGTCCCGCTTCCCAGTAGATTTTCATACCAGACCAGACCGTCATCCGATGAAAGTACGACATCGAGATCGCCATCGTTATCCATGTCCACCAGCGCATGCTCCGTCGGGTTGTCGACCGTGGAACTGATCGTGCGGGATTGCCAGGTGGTCGTCGGCGTCTGCCGATACCAGGTCAGGCGGTTCTGGGAGCCTGAGCTCACCACCACATCCATCAGCCCGTCGCCATCGAGGTCGCCAATCTCGATATCCTGGGGATCCGTTACTCCCGTGACAATGGTTACCGGCGCCATCGGCACACCCGGTGCACCCGTATTGACGAACCACCTGATATTGTTGGCGACATCTGAACCCGCGACGATATCGATATCGCCATCGCGATCGACATCGCCCACCGTGAAGGCTGAAGCTCCGTAGCGTGTGGTGTTGAGTTCGGTGGTAACCATGGTCCGGCCGTGAACCATCAACAGGCGTTCATCCAGGGAGTCAAATGTGTGGGTAATGATGTCCAGAGCACCATCCTGGTCCATATCCACCAGCTCAAGGTGCGTGGCGCCGACCAATCCCGACTTTAACACCACCCGATCAAAGCGCTCAGGGAAGTAGTTGAGATGGGAAACCAGAGTCGCTCCTCCATCTTCCAGGGTAAGCAGGTCAGGCGCCCCGCTATTGATCAGGTCCGCCGCAGCGGTATACACCGTAGAGGCATCGACCACACTCCCCACCGGCTGATCATCACAAAACGCAGCCGCCTGGCGATGCATGAGCTCGTTCAACGAAAAACCCAGGTCGCCATCTGTGGTCGAACTCACGAATATATCGTCATCGCCATCTTCATCGAAATCCATCAGGAGGATCCGCCAGTCATCACGCAAGGTGTCTTCGATGGTGATCGCCGTAGCAAAGGTGAGATTCGTCGTTCCGGGAAAAGCCACCACCTTCCGCGTCGTCGTCAGTCCGGCCACCACATCCACCCAGCCATCGTGATCCAGATCGCCCGACTCGACCGCTTGAAGGCCATCCAGGTTACTCGCGATGTTACTCGCAATACCAAAGCTGTGCGCACCCAGGTTGGGGAGCCAGACCAGGGTATCCAGTTGCACCATTGGCACGATCAAATCGATCAACCCGTCGCGATTGATATCCGCGAGGTCGATATCCGTCGCAAATGCGCCCGGCACAATGGCCTGGTTCAACCATTGGCTGCCATCGCCGTTCGAATTGATATGCAGGGAGACCGGCCCCCCGCTGCTGGCACTGATCACATCCAGATGCCCGTCGTGATCCAGGTCGTCGATGACCAAGTCGACCACAACTGGAATCACATTCGTGGAAATGTCCGTTGGGACCCAGGTCGAACCATCGCCGGTACTGTTATTCAGCCAGACCAATCGATCATCATCGGTCGTTACGATGTCCACCGCGCCGTCCGTATTCAAATCGGCAAAGGCAATGACCTGCGGATCGAGGATCGGCGAAATCGTCACCGCCGACCAGGTTGTGCCCGCACCGTTCGTGTTCTTGAATAGGCTTACCCGGTCATTCCCGGTACTCGCGACCACCACATCCAGATCCCCATCGCCATCGACATCCGCCACATCGACGGCGCTTACCCCGCTTGCCGAGGGACTGATGATAATACGAGGTCCGAAATGATCGCCCAGGTTGCGAAACCAGCCGACGCGATTGACCAGGCTCGCCACATACACGATATCTTCCCGGCCATCACCATCGAGATCGCCCCGTGCAATCGCACGGATCGAGGTCTCGCTCGTACTCAACGTTTCAAGATCATCAAAGGTTGGAAAGGCCTGCACCCCGGCAAGCGCGATCAACCAACAACTGAACCACATTTTCCACATCATTATAGCTGCGCCCCTAAAAACAATTGATAAGCAATATTACCCGTTTCATCATGATACTGGTAGCCCAAGGCATCGATCGACGCCTGAAATGCGGCACGATCCGTCACGGGCACGTCGAGCGCCACCAGCACGCGACCCGCATCTGAACCATGATTCCGATAGTGAAACAGGGTAATCAACCAATCCTCTGACAGGCTGTCGAGAAAGGTCATCAAAGCCCCCGGACGTTCGGGAAAGATAAATCGGTACACGACCTCGTTGGCAATCTGGGGTGCATGACCACCCACCATGTAGCGCAGGTGCAGCTTGGCCATTTCGTTGTCGGTTAAATCGACGGCCTGATATCCGGCTTCGTTGAGTTCCGATACGAGCTGCATCGCTTCGGCCCGGTCGCGCACCCCGATCCCGACAAACACGTGCGCGGCCTGAGCATCTGCATATCGGTAATTAAATTCCGTGATGTTACGAGCCCCGAGGAAACGACAAAAGGCTTTGAACGCCCCGCACTGCTCCGGCAGCGTCACCGCCAGAATCGCCTCGCGGTGTTCACCCAGCTCCGAACGCTCGGCAACGAAGCGCAAACGGTCGAAATTCATGTTCGCGCCACAGGCGATCGCGACCAGATTTTTTCCACTCACCCCTTCGCG
The DNA here is from genome assembly GCA_047639095.1 of Candidatus Omnitrophota bacterium. Lineage (GTDB taxonomy): Bacteria > Verrucomicrobiota > Kiritimatiellia > SS1-B-03-39 > UBA6053 > JAPYUI01. The sequence continues at coordinate 30,191 of JBLIND010000020.1, forward strand.
CTCCACCCACTTTTTCATCCCGGCAACACTCAAAGCACCGGCCGGCTCGAGTATCGAACGCGTGTCTTCGAACACATCTTTAATCGCCGCACAAATTTCATCGGTATCGACGAGGATCACCTCTCGTACCGTATCCTTGCAGGCGGCAAAGGTCAGGTCGCCCACGCGCTTGACCGCTACCCCATCGGCGAAGAGGCCGACGCGCTCCAGGTCTACCGGATGCCCCGCTTTGAGCGCCTCATGCATGGCCGCGGAATCCGACGGCTCCACGCCGAAGATCTCCACCTCGGGATAGAGCGCCTTCACATAACTCGCCACGCCGGCGAGCATGCCGCCGCCGCCAACCGCGATGAAGATCGCGTCGATGGGGTCATGCGCCTGACGGAGAATCTCCATACCGATCGTCCCCTGCCCGGCAATCACATCGGGATCATCAAAAGGATGAATGGGGGTCAGCCCTTCGGCAGCAGCGATGCGTTCGGCCTCCACCTGGGCATCGGCATAGGCATCGCCTATTAACACCACTTCTGCGCCGAGCGCGCGCACCGCCGAGACCTTGATCTCCGGCGTGGTTTCCGGCATAACGATCACGGCCCGGCATCCCAGCTTCTGCGCGGAGAGCGCCACGCCCTGGGCATGATTCCCGGCCGAAGCAGCGATCACCCCGCGGGCCCGTTCAGCTTCGGAAAGATGTGCCAGTTTGTTGTACGCGCCGCGCAACTTAAACGAAAAGACCGGCTGCATGTCCTCGCGCTTCAGCCAAACAGCATTGTTGAGGCGAGCGGAAAGGCGGGGCGCTTGCTCCAGGGGCGTTTCGACCGCGACGTCGTACACCTTGGCTTTTAAGATACGTTCCAGATACATATCTGGACAGCATAACGGATTTTTCCCGGGGGGGAAGGATTCAGTTCAGCCATTGCGCGGGTCTACTTGCGACGCTTCTTCGCCTTTGCGCCATGCTCGGGAACATTCACCTCGGGGATCTTGGCGCGGAGGCGTTTGGCGACCGTAGCAAACTCCGGATTCGACGCCTGATTGGTCCATTCATTGGGATCCTTTCGATGATCGTAGAGCTCCTCGGAACCATCGGCATAACGGATGTAGCGAAAATCCTTTGAGCGAACCCCGTGATTACCCCGGCCATGCGTCGTGATGCTGACCCGGTCAAGCGATGCCTCGACGTCCTTCAAGAGTGGGAGCAGGCTCTGCCCCTCCAGCACCTTCAGGTCCGGCAGGCCACACAGCGCATTCAAGGTCGGATAAATATCCAGCAGGTTGACCGGCTGGATGCAACGTTGACCCGGCCTGGTCACGCCCGGCGCGACGAAGATGAGGGGCGTCCGCGCGGCTTCCTCCCAGAGCGAAAATTTTCGCCAATGCTTTTTCTCGCCGAGATGCCATCCATGATCGGTCCAGAAACAGATGATGGTGTTATCCTTGTACGCCGAAGCATCCAGGGCGTCGAGCAGCCGCCCCACCTGGGTGTCCGTGTAGTAGATCGAGGCGAGATACGCCTGGACCGCGGTCTTCCACTGATCCTTGCCGAGTACACTTTTATGGTCGCCCTCGGGTTTAGCCATCTTCTTTCCCGCATCGGGAATATCGTCCAGATCGTTATCCGGAACCGTGGGCAGGATGATCTCCGCGAGGGGAAAGGGCTCAAAATATTTAGGTGGAACATACCAGGGTAAATGCGGGCGAAAAATGCCACAGGCGAGGAACAAAGGTTGGTCGTGCTTCATCCCCAACTGCTCAATCGCCCAATCAACCACCTGGGTATCGGCCATCTCGGCGTCGGGCACATCCACCGGGCCCCAATCGAAATGCGACTTCGAAACCCCGGCCAGCGGGCGGCCATCCGGCATGGGATCATTCGGGCGCGTTTTCGTTTTCGATGGCCAATAGACATCCCAGGAGGCCGGATCGGGAAACGCGCCATGATAGATTTTGCCGGTGCCGATCGACCTATACCCATGCGCGCTGAAGTGCTGGGGAAGGGTTACCGCATGCTTGAGCACCGGGGATCCCCGCCAGGGCGTCGGGTTGTGATAGATCCCGGAAGTCGAAGGTCGAATCCCGGTCATCAAAGCCGCCCGCGAAGGGTTGCAGGCCGGAGCCGCACAATAGGCCTGCTCAAACAAGACCCCGCGCTCCGCCAGCCGATCGATGTTCGGCGTTTTCGCCTGGGGATGCCCGCCGAGACAGCCGATCCAATCGTTCAGGTCATCGACCGCAATAAAGAGCACGTTGGGTTTATCCGCCAGCACCGTGGCGACGAGAAGGAAGCAAAGACCGATCCAGCATTTTTTCATGCGCGTAGTATACCGGATCGGTACCTGGTTAAGAGTTCAGAATACTTTTTTCCAACCAGCGTAGCACGTCAACGCTGCACGGCGATGGAATCCACCTCAATCGTCGTTCCTTGCGCGCCCTTGAACTTGATCTGGAGTGATTCGATGCTCCCCGTCCAGGCCGGATTATTGTTCAACGGAATCGTGACTTCCGCAAACGCATCTCCGGTAGGCACCGCTTGGGCGTCTCCGAGCGATTGCCCGTTGGCCATGGCCTGGACCTGCACATCGCCACCGTTCCGCAGTTTGATGACCAACTGCTGATCGGCGGCGTTCACCTTCGTCTTCAAGCCGTTCCGGATCAGCCGGCTGTCCGGGTCACCCAGGCTGAATCCGAGGAAGCCCTGAAATCCGGCGATGTTGTCCGGGATCCCTTTGGATTCCCAGCCTTCCGTTTGCCACCCCCCGCAATCGAATGTAAACACCAGCCGTCCATCTTTGGGATCGCGTTTATTGAGCGTCTCCCATTTGTCGGACAAGCCATCGCCGTCCTCGTCGGGACGATTGATCTCATACTCGGGATTCACGCCCCGCCCACCGCTCCAGTTGTCGCCATTAGCGCGCATGGCCGCCGGGGATTCTTCCCCTTCGCCGGTGTCGCCTTTGGCCAGCCACTGATCGAGCAATTTCCGGTGGCGTTTGACTTCGTGGGCAAGGGCCGGATCGTCGATGAGGTTGTGCACCTGGGCTGGATCTATTACGACGTTGTAAAATTCTTCGGCGGGACGTTCGCCGAAATAAATCCGGGTGAGGTCCGCGGAAAGTTCGCCCGATGCATACAGCTCCTTCAGGTTTTTGAGGTAATCCTGACCGTCCCGGTATTGCGGCTGCAACAACACCCGGTCGAGCTTGTAGTTACGCGTGTACCGAAAGGTATCGGTTCGAATCGTGCGCACCCGGTCGATGGTATGATCCAGCCGATCTTTCCCGGAAGCCACCCATGCGCGCGGCGTGAAGTCCTTCGCAAAAAGATCCTGACCCTCAAACCAATCGGGCTTTGCGATGCCCGCCCAGGCCAGGGTGGTGGCGGAGAGATCCAGCAGGCTGACGAGGTCACCTCGCACTTCGTGCTGCGGCACATACGGCTTCGGCCCCATCACCATGAAGGGCACGTGCAATCCGCCTTCGGTCGGCATCTGTTTGTGGCGCACGAGATGGTTCGCCCCGTGATCGGAAAAGTAAACCACGATGGTGTTGTCGGCGAGCCCGGAAGCCTTCAGGCCTATCAGGATTTTGCCGATCTGATCGTCGTCTGCCCGAATCGCATCGCAGTGCTGGGCGACCACTTCGCGGTAAAGACCGTTTTGCGGATAGTCCGCAGGAACGGTGACCGTTGCGGGATCGGTTTTGCGTACAGCCGATAGTTTCTTCGTGTTGATCTTTCCGCCCTTGGTCTGGAATTGCACAAAGAAGGGCTGGTGGTCCTT
>JBLIND010000021.1:0-33108 GCA_047639095.1 Candidatus Omnitrophota bacterium
CACGGAAATTGACACCTTCACGCCGACCAGCGCAGGCGAAACCTGGATCGGAACCCCGAGCGGATCCTTCCAAAACTATTTTGTGATCCAGGATTAGAAGCGCCTAAAACATCCGGCGATTAAATTTTTGAATATTTACCTTGATGCCAAGGGCTTTCTGGCTATCTTACCTCCACCAGTAACGGATGCGGGATGGAGCAGTCTGGTAGCTCGTCAGGCTCATAACCTGAAGGTCGTTGGTTCAAATCCAACTCCCGCTACCATTTTTAGCCCGGTCTTCGGACCGGGCTTTTTTTGTAGTGTAGGCTCGCTCCTGTCGGAGCTGGTCTTTCGGTGTAGCATTGGACTTTTTTTTCGCGATCGGGCGTCGATCACGGCGTTATATGCTCATCCAGTCGGACTCACCTCGTAGTCCAAAGCAAATCTGATCGTATGAAAAAGACATTCAACTTGATCCACCCCAAGATTAAAAAGCCCCGCATGGTGGAGGCGGTTCGCTGTGAGTTACGTAAATACGTGAAACGGGAGCGAAGACGTGCTTTGCCTAAAGGTGTCGATTTCTGGGATTTCAACTGCAAATTCGGGGCAACTGAAGCAGAGGCCAAGGACGTTCACCTTGCTGAAATAAGCACGTGTATTACTGGAGCTGAAACAGCGAACCTGGATGCCTTCTACGTCGAAATTCTATCCAAACCTGGGATACGAACCAAAAAGCCAAAGCCTGAAGGCAAGGGCAAGGGCAAAGGCGAGGGCGAGGGCGAGTAAGGTCATCGAAGCCTTCTGCTCCAGGGTGCCTAGGGCTGTAGTGACAAGCCAATGCCCAGGTAGCTTCGATTCCCACTCGTGATGGGGATGGAATCACGGATGAACCAGGTGCGTGTTCCGTCTCCGTTGTTGACCGAGGGGATGGACAGCGGATCTGCTGCTTCCCAAGTGCCAAATAAGTCGTCGGTGCGGAGGTAACTCCATACGAGATCGGTAGCGTCGATACGCCGTCGATGTTCCAGTACGAGGTAATCCTGCCCCCCACTGTTCATGATGTGATGCTTTGACAGAAGCGAAGGCGCAGGAGATGTGCGCGGGTCGAAACCCGCTGCGTAGACTTCGATGTTCGAGAAGCCATCCATGTTGAAGTCGTCATCTGGACCGGTTAACTCAGGCGTCTCCCGTTCTTCGACGGTGTAATTTTCCAGTGCCCAGACGGAATACACGGTACCCGTACTGTTCTGGATGCCGGGTGTCCCGCCGGCAGGGTTGCTGGTGCGCCAATTGATGACATCGTCACCGAAGACGTTTACATCGATGCGTTCGATGCTGCGTCCGCCACTTTCGCCCACGTTGGGCCAGGGAGCGTCATCATCGTATCGTACCGTATCCACATCAATTCGTGGAACGACAATCACATTGCCTGGTTGGATCAAGTCCGGTTTGTCCGGCCGGATCAGCGTGATGCGTTCGCCGCCATTGTTCAGCGCGCCAGTATATCCCTGGGTTCCACCATAGATGGTCACTTGGGCGGGAACGTTGTTTGAACTCCGGAACCCCGCAACATCGGAACCAAAGGGGAGTAGGATTACCCGCGCGTTGGCGGCAATCGTGGGCGTTGGCACCGGGAATGTGAAATCGATACCGGAGACGGTCCAGGTGTTGGTCGGTTGGCCGCCACTGCCGATGGGCGTGTCGTCATAAAGATTTACGGGCACACTGAAGATATTCTGGAGTTCGACGAACTCGATTTCGCCGGGTGCGTTTCTGTAGTAGATTTCAGTAATCGAAAGAGGGCCAATTAGCGGAGGATCATTTAGTGCTCCGGCGGGATTGGGCACGTTTCGATTCTGTGCAATCGTGATGCCCTGCTGAGCCGTAAAATGTTCTTCATTGAGGGAGTCCACGTAACGTCCGAATGACACACCATTGGCCGACGCGTTAAAACTGAAACCATGCTGATAGCCGCTCAGGAGGCCGTCTGCGGTTGCGGAAGAGAGATACACTTCTTCACCTCGGGAGCTTAACGAAAAGTCGTTGCCGAAATAGCCGGCGGGAGCGGCGGTTAGCGGATTTGCGTCATTGTCTTCGTTCACACACCAGAATCCGTTGGCTGTAATCATGGTGCCGGGTGGAAGTTGGTACTGTCGCGGATTGCTGCGGCTGTCACTGAGATACCAGTGGCCGATGTCCACGGCATCCGGGTTGGGGTTATAGAGTTCAATGACATCCACAGAAGGGAAGTCTGTGTGTGTCAACGCTTCATTCACATAGACAACCTCGCCCGTATAGATCGTATTCCATCCTGGCGATCCGCCGTTTTCCAGACTGGCTCTCCAATTTGGTGATTCGTCGCCGTAGGTGTTGAGGTCGCGTCGGGTCAAGGAATTGCCCGAGTCGTCTGGACTACTTGGCCATAGCCCGTTCACGCCGTATGAGAGGGCTTCTTCCTGAATATACGAAATTTCCAGCGGAGCCGCGTCATTTAATCGTTCGGGACGTCCGAGCAGAATTTTTTCACCGTTGTTGCTGAGGCTGCCGGCGAAAGGGCCAAAGATTTTCACACCCGCCGGGACGTTGTGCGCCGTCGTGAATGCGGTCAGATTCGTATTCATTACGAGGAAGATTTCTCCTGCAGCAATCGTCTGGTTGGCCGGGAATTGAAAGGTGATCGCGTTTTCAATCCGCCAGGCATCTGTGTTCCTGAAGAGCGCCACTGGAGCTGGCGAAGTGTTCTGAAATTCGATGTACTCAATGCTGTTCAATTGATTATACATCACCTCGCTGATGGCGATGGGTCCGATGCGGGGGCCGCTATTCGTGGTGCCAAGCGTGAGGCTGGTTTGCGGTACGAGTTGTTCGATTCCATCATCGTTCACATGCCTGCCGAAAGAGATGCCGTCAGCTGAAGCGCCGAAATAGAAGCCGTGGATATAGCCCGTTAACTGACCTCCTGCATTTCCTGAATAGAGAAAAAGTCGTTCACCCCGCGAAGAGATGCCAAAGCCCATTGTGGCTTCGCTGTAGAGGCGATAACTGTTTCCCTGGATCATGGTTCCATTCGGAATTCTGTATTTTTTACGTCCGGCACCCACGCCATCAATAGCGCTTACATTGTCGGAGAGGTACCAGCCGCCAATGTCCACCGGGTCGGGATTGGGATTGTAGAGCTCCACCGAATCGTTTGAGAGCAGTCCATCACGTGTGCGGATCTCATTGACGTAGATGGGAGGCAGTCCGGGATCGGATTCGCCCATGCCCGGGGATCCTCCGGCGTTGATACTGTGACGCCAGTACGCAGCTTCATCTGGATCTTGCGCACTGATGCTGCGGTAGGGGACGAGGGAGTAGCCGCCTCCATCTGCGAGGGGCGGCCAATTCTGGAGGGGGTCGTCATCGTAGGAAACGCTGAATACGCGATCTCCTGTTGCATCGCGCAAGGTCACGCGCTCTCCACTGCCCATGAGGGCGCCGACCTCCAAGGGATCAATTGGGGCTTCATCAACATAGGTGCCGGCAACCGGAACTCCGGGATAGGCTGACATGAATTGGCCTTGATTCCATACCAGCACCCGATAGCCGCCACCTTCAATAAATGAGTTCGCGGGAAAACTGGCAACGATGCCGTTATCGAAATAGTATCCGGAGATATCAACCATGTCGGTTCCGGTATTGTGGATCTCGACGAACTCCGCATTGTCGGGACCTGCCTGATTGTAGAAGATTTCGGATATGATAATATCTGCTGAACAGTGCGCTCCGGATATACCGAGGAGGATATACGTGAGGCATGCGGGAAAATGGAAGGAGTTGAATCGTCTCATAAGTATAATGTAGGCAAAGGTTTGAGTTGTGTTTGGTCTTCGGAGCAAAAATTACAGGGAAAAGTTTTTGTGGCACTATTATTCGATCAAATTTCACCCAGAAATCACAAACAGCCTGTTGTATAGTTAATAGTTACTGATTAAGCGAGGTGATCCTGTTGGCGAATGTCCAGCGAGTCCTATATGATCAAGTCATCGGCTATATACGAATGTTCATTTTGCAGGGTATATTGGGAGCCAACATGAGCCTAGCAGCATTTACCCACCACCGCTTGTCATCCATCAGGAAAACCTTCATCCCGATCTTCTTCGCTGGTTTTACATCCTGCGCACTCGCAGCAGATAAATTGACCCGCATCGAAGGCGTTTTCGATGCTGAGGTTTTCGCTTCGGGTTTCGTTACCCCGGATGGCCTCGCGATCCATCCGGAAACGAAGGAGCTTTATGTTACCGAGGAGGAGGCTGGTCGCGTTTCGATTATTCGGGATGGCAAGCCCTTCCCAGTGATTGAGGGGGGCTTCACGGTCGTAAACGATCTCCCCCCATGGGCCTTCACGGATCGCAAGGACTATGATTACTGGATGCATGGGAAGCTGCGCAATCCAGAGGGGCTGGCGTTTAATCGTAAAGGTCACCTTTTTATCACCGAGGATATCGCCAATGGCCGCATCCTTGAGTTCGTACCTGATGCGGATGGAAACTATACCAAGGCACATGCCATTCCTATCCCATGGCTCGATCTGCCTTATGGGTGGGAAAGCGTTCATCTGGCAAAAGACGGACGTCTGTTTATTGCGGGTTCCACGACCGAGAACGGCCCAGGCATCTTTTACGGGACGGTTATGATGCGCGATCCCGCTGGCGATTGGTGGATCGTTGATTATGGCCCATTCGCCAGTTTCTCTGCAGTGTGTCTTTCGGCCGATGAGGAAGTCCTTATTGTGGGGGAGGAGGTGTCCGGTTCACTTTCCTGGTGGGATGCCGTCCGGCATGAGGAAGTTGGATTCGTCTCCGAGATGATCCCGAACATCGAACACGTTACCGTATTGCCCGATGGCTCCATTCTCGCGGCTCAAGAGAGTACGATGAAGCTGTCCGATCAGGTGCGGGGGCATGATCCACGAGCAAAAGGGGGTGTCCTTATCCGCGTGAATCCGCAGACACATGAAGTCCATCGCATTGCCAAAGGCTTCGGTTTAATTGAAAGTGTTCTCGTGCATCCGGATACGGGTGACCTGTATGTTACCGAAGACGACTCCGGGGACATCATTCGATTGACAGCGAAAGTCGATTTTCCTTCCGATCAGGATTTGCTTGCCCGATCTGTGCAGTCGAAAGAGCTCAACGAAGGGCGCGCACCTCGCAGGTGGCCCGGCTTCCTTAAATCATTCGTAAAACGTCTGGGTTTTGAGCCCGTGGACGAGCTGCCTGCCTATGTGGGTGAAGGCATCATGCCGAACATGAGCATGTCCTCGGAGAAAATTACCCTCGAACAATTCAGTCAGCGCATCCCTTTAATCGCAGGTAAAGTCAAGGTCACTGGGGTGGTTCTCGGCGAGCCCAAGGATGCCATTACGGAGTTGGAGTTTGTCATTTTCTATCCCAACTCGGTAACCGGGGATCGCGGCTATGAGACGCCCAGCCTCAGTTTATTCACGGCTTCCCAGGAAAGCGGTAATCAGGTGCAAACCCAGGTGATGACCGGTTTAACGAAGGGTTCCTTTTCCTTTGGAGAGCCCGCGACCCGCAATCGACCTGATAACGGAATCCTCTATATTCCAATGGGATTTGCCAACTCGCAGCCAAATGGCACTGGAAACCAGCTCACCCTATCATTCATGGGGATCGGCTTAATGGATGACTATTACCTCACCCTGCACAGTGGAGTGAAAGAATCTGGACGCCTGATCATGGAGCCCAAAAAAGGGGACCCAGTACATTATGATGTGACCTGGTTGGAGTATGATGAAGAGGGTAGCGCAAAACGTAATCTGATCATTGCTGGATTCGATAAGTCTGACGAGAGCTTCGGCTGGCATAAACTGGGTCGTTCACCCGCACCAACCTTGCTGAGTTATTCGCCTAACGCCTTGCCCTTTGTTACTCGCCATACACATGAAATTCGGAAGTTGGCTCTGGAGCATGAGAAGGAATGGAAATTGGCTATGGGGGTCGGGAGTGAGCCCCATCCCTTCGACTTGGCCCTGGCGGCATCACAACAAGCGCCTGTCCAGCATTCCGAGGAGATGAAATTTAAACCCATTGTCATCGAAAACCAGGTGGATGTTTCGGCCAATAACCCTGGCGCGGATTCGGTCCCTCCTGAAGACCAAAAGCCCGTATTGAAAGCGGAATCGCCAGATCCTGAGCGTCGGGCTGAAGGTCCGTCGGGCATTAAAAGTGCAGGAGAACCTTCCATCGAAACGATAGGACCGCTCGTGGATAACCCGCCACCCGGGCCCACGACCTGGACCAATATGCTTCTCTCGAAAGCCATCGAAGTGTGGAAAATAGGAACCTTCTAGGTCGCACCGGTTCCGCTTGACTGCGGACCATCTTCAATCCTTTTCGCGTCGCTCCCGCACCGGCCTTGCATCCATCGACGATGAAACCGCGCATTGGATGAGGCCTCCACCACCCAGGCCTTATTGTGGTCACCACGTAATACGGTATTGTTTATCCAGGTTGAAGGCATTGGGAATATGACGCACGATGGGATCGCCATGGTCCGGTTTGCCGACGACTTCGACGATATCAAATCGGAAGTACGGGGGCTTCTTTTTCAATTTCCCCATATAGCGTATGGCTGCTCGACTCATGCGATGGCGCTTTTTCTTATTCACCGCCGACGCTGGTCGACCGAAGGCCTCAGAGCGCCGGGTTTTGACCTCAACAAAAACGAGGGTGTCACCCTCCCGCACAAGCAGGTCCAGCTCATCATATTTGCCAACGCGAATGCGGCGCCCCAGGATTTTCATCCCAATCGTAGCAAGGTGTTTCTCGGCACACGCTTCACCCCATAGCCCTATCTCGAGGTGTTCCGCCATTGGAGGGGTGGGTTGCTTGAACCATCGTTTGAACATTCGTTTGCCCAGCATGGGAAAAGGATAAGATTCACCTGCCGTAAAGCACGTAAAAAAAGGTTCCTGCGTAGTTCCGACTGGGTTATACAGCACGTGTTATGCGTATTCTGCTGTTATCCTGGAATTTCCCGCCCGCCCTGGGGGGGATCGAGTATGTGGTCGACCATCTGTTTCGCGGACTTAAAGCCGCCGGGCACGAGGTACACTTAATCACCACGATGGATGATAAGCCGGAGGTCGATCCGTTAATACATCGCTGCCCAAAAGCGGGTTTAAAAGCGTACAACCTCTATGCGATACGCGAGGGGCGTCGGCTGATAAAGGAGCTCAAGCCCGACTTAATTGTCAATGGAAGTATTGCTTCCGGGCCGGCGGCCTGGTGGCTCGCGAAATTGAGCCGTTTACCGAATGTGATCCTGATGCATGGTAGTGATATTCTGCATGAAGGCTGGCTCTATCAGCGCGTGGTTCGATTTCTTGTTCGTCAAGCGGACCGACTGGCATCAAACAGCTTGCATACCAAAGAATTGCTGATTGCTGCAGGTGTCAAGCCGGCACGCGTGGAGGTTGTTCATCCAGGGGTATGTGTGGAGCACTTCGTTGAGCCTCCGACCACGGGAGCGGAAGCCATCCTCGAATACGCCCAAAATCGCAGGGTAATCATGACCGTTGGTCGATTGATCAAGCGGAAGGGTGTATTGGAATTTGTCGAACAGACCATGCCCCTGTTGCGTGTGCGCTTCCCGGACGTCCTCTTTCTGATTGTAGGGGACGATGCTAAACAGTCGTTAGCCCACAAGGAGCTGATGAAGGATCTGATTGCTCGAAAGGTGAATGAGCTCGGGCTTGAGGATCACGTGAAACTGCTCGGGAAATTGCCCGACGAGGATCTGTTTCGCCTGTATTTCCTTGCAGATATCTTTGTTTTGCCCTGCCTGAACATTCCCGGAGATGTGGAAGGGTTTGGTATCGTCTTTTCCGAAGCGGCATTGGCCGGTACTGCGAGTGTTGCCACACGAGTAGGGGGCATTCCAGAGGCTGTTCAGGATGAGCTTACCGGTTTATTGGCTGAACCAGGCGATTTTATCGGCTTGGCAGAGCGAATTACCCGATTACTGGCGGATGAGCCCGAGCGTAAACGCCTTGCTGATGCAGGTGCCAACCGCGCACGCACCGAATTGGCTTGGCCGGTCATCACTCAGGCATACATCGACCTTTTCGCTGCGGCTCAGAACAAATAAAGATTTTGGATTCTCCCAGAATCTCTTTGGCATAAGCGGCTGTAAGGTTGCCAAGGGCGAATATATCAGCTTCCCTAAAGCTGTCGATGGGCGCAATAATGCGTCAGTATATAACATTATATCACACTATATTCTCATTTATGCAAATGCATGTTGTTTGGATTGGTTCTTAAAATTCGTATTATGCTCATTTTATTGCAGAAAATGACCATTTCGTAAGCTCCGTGAAGGCGACGTGTAAAAAACAATGAAAGTAGGAATGCAAATTGCTTAAAAGACTCTGACACACGCAGGAGAAGATACATGTGGAAGAAATCGATGGCACGCATAGTGTTATTTAAGATTTTAGAAATCCTAAGCAAAACCATCACCCCATTAACGAGCAGAGCCTATACGACAACCCTGGGCTGCATGCTGTCTATCGTGCTCGCATCAACCGCGCTCTGCGAGTCCATGGTAAAAGTTGACTTGATTTTCAAAGCGTACTTCGACGGCGATAAGACCCGCCTTATGGAGCTTATGTCCGATATGGATGCGAATACCTTACTTGAATTGGGGCTGGTGTCCTTAGCCGAGCAGGAACCCACCTTGGCACACGCATGCTTCGAAGGGGCTGTAAACGTCAACCCATCCAACCAGCGTGCTCAACTCGAGTTGGCACGGACCCTTTTCTACCTGGGCGAAGCGGCTCAGGCAGCAGAGAAGTTCAGCCAGGTTCTCGCCTCGAATCCGCCCGTGAATGTACAGCAGAATATCGGGAAATTCCTCGACCGCATTGCACGCGAGCAGGCTTTAAAAGGCGACGATACTTCGTGGAGTATCTCGACGGACACGGCGAACATGAAGTCATCTAAGTGGTTGACCAGTGCCGCCGTTACAGCCGGGGGCTCTTATGACTCCAACGTAAACTTCGGGCCGTCGAAACAGACGATCAACATCAAACCGGTGAGTCTGGGGGCCCTGACTTTCGATCAGCTCAATGTCGGCAAAGGCAGCCAGCCGGTGGAATCCTTTTCAGGATTTGTGTACGGGCAAGCGAGTGCGATATATTTGATGGATAGCCTCGGTCGTAAGGCATGGGTTTCCGGAGTGGAGCTTTACAATAACTGGGTCGAAAATGCTGAGCAGTTCAACCTGCTCAATGCCGGCGTTTCCAGCGGCCTGCGTCTGACGACCTCTGACTCCTTTCTAGATGTACCCTTAAAATACTCCCATGCGCAGCTCGACGGCCAGGCGTTTCTGAATCAGTGGTCCATCAGCCCATATTACCGGCGTAAAATGGGGGAGGATCATTTCAGCATTACCAGCCTGCAGCTCAAGCTCCGCTCGTACGAAGACGCTCCCCAGTTGGACGGCACGGTCGTGGAGTTGGAGCAGTCGTATCGGCGCGTTTATGGAGATGCGGCCAATCGCATCGAGCTTACGGGTGGCGTCGGGTATGAGGATACGGACGCTACAGCATTTGAAAACGTGTCGATGACGATACGACTTTCAGGCCAGGTGGCGCTGAGCAACATGCTCATCCCCAATGCCGCCGTGGCCTACACCCAGTCGCAGTATATGGGGCGAGAAGTCCTGGCGCCTGAAGATCGAGTCGATGATGAACTCAGCTTAAACCTCGGCCTTGCCCGCCCGATTTCCGAACAGTGGATCCTGTCGCTGAATTTCCAATACATCGACGTCCAGTCGACCTTCGATCTCTATACGTATGACCGAAGCATTTTTTCGGTCAGCTCACTTAAAGAATTTTAATAACCCCAAAGGACAACAACATGAAAGCGCTCGAATACATACAAATCATATTCGTGGGACTGGCAATTGGAGCAAGCGATGTGCTTGCCGCACGTACGATCGGTAAAGTTATCACCTTGAATGGTGATGCCTATGCGGAGCAGCAGGATGCCCCCCGACGTAAACTGGTATCAAATTCTCCCGTCAATCTGAACGACACCATATCGACCAGTGCGAAGGCCAAGCTGCAAATACTCTTTGATGACGGTTCTACCATCCAGCAGGGCCCGGACAGTGTCATGGTGATTAACGAGTACGTTTACAATCCGTACTCCGCCAAGGAAAACCAGGCCGACTTCAAAATGAAGAAGGGCATTTTCCGAATAATCACGGACAAGATCACTCGTTTGAATCCCGATCGCTTCAGTGTTGGGACCACTTACGGAACCATTGGTATCCGCGGCTGTGATCTGATGTTCGACATCCAGCCCAACCTGGAAAAGGTTACGATTATCGGGCTGCATCATGCCGACAGCGTAGTGGTCGACGTCGATATCGCGGTTGGTCCCGGTGGACGTGTACTGCAGGATCGTAAGATCATCACCAAGGGTGGTACGCAGGTGCAAATATCCGTTTTGACGGGTGTTCGGGTCGAAGTACTGGCCATCAAAGAGCTCGAAGCAATGAGTGACGCAGTCGCCCCGAAAGCACAGGAAAAACCTGCTGACCAGCAGGTCCGCGCAAAGCCTGAGGACGTAAAAGCAGAAATCGATGCGGGCGTGCGTCAAGCACACGTCGTCGCAGAGACGGCCATTCAGCAACCAGCGGTCGTTGCAGACCCCGCACTAGTCACTTCCCCGACGGTTGCACTGGAGTCCGCGCCCGAGGTGGTTTCGGAACTGGTGGCCGATGTTAAACCCGAAATGGAAAAGAAGGCAGTCGCCAAAAAGGAACCGTCGAAACCCGCCGAGGTACACCCGGAGAATGGCCCTGTCGTTCGTACGAGCGAAGGTAGCGGAGCAGACTGGTCCTGGGGTTCCTGGGCACATGACACAACGGACCTCGATACAAACGGTGCCGAAGTAATCACGACCAAGCGTGGAACGACCGTCAGTGGTAATACAGTCACTGGACAACCGTTCCGCGATATCCGCGAAGGCACGGTCATCCACAACCTGACCGGTATTGGTCAAGCGGGTGCCGCAGTAACGGAAGGAGAGAATTCCACTCTCCTGAAAGGTACTTCCGATCTCAATGTGCTCGTTGGGGGCGGTGTTGCACCGGTCTGGAATGGCGATTTCAACCTGAGTGGAAGCGATGGCTCGCTGACGTTCAAAAGCTCTGGTTCGATCAACAATAATGGCAAGCTGAGTGGATCGGTAAGTGAGTACCAGTTGAATGCCTTCGGGAAATCTCAAGGCATGCCAAACTCGTCAAGGATCACCGGCAATCTGGTTGGCTCGGGAGCTGGCGCGAAGCCCATCTCCGGGGCAATCGGAGAGTTTAAATTCAATCACGCTGGCGGTGCTAAAGTCGACGGCGTCTTCGGAGCCGACATAAACAACAAGTAAATCTCAACTCCTCCTAAATACCTGAAAGGTCGCGCGTGAAAATGTACGGCCTTTCTTTTTGTGCTGGGATCAGGCATCCGTTGCAAGCCGCTGCCTTAACCATTGGGCGGCCACCTGCAGTCCAATCACGGCAAACGAAATCAGTATGGGCGCGATCGAGGCTCTAAACCGATGGTCACCATATAAAAGAACAGCATTTAAGATGATCATCGCCACCGCGGCATAGAGCACAATGGAAGCTGGACCACGACGAGCGGTGATCAGGCCAAAAAGAATCAGCGGGATCAAAGGACCATAGCTGAAAAGAAGCGCCAGATTAAACGCGTGGTTGGGCGTTTCCGGATTGGGCTGGATCAGGCGGATAAGACGCCAGCCTACGAGTTTTGGAAGATCGCGTCGATGCTGGGCAACAAAGGTTCGGGCCAGTTCCGAAGCCTTTTTGTCGGCTGAAAGTTCGTCCGGTTCGGCTTTGATCGCCGCGTTTCCGGGGGTTAACAGAGGCGGAACCCAACGACCTTTATACTTCGGATCATGAAGTACGGTTTCATTATACGATCCGTAAAGGGTGACCCCTCCATGGGTTGAAAAGATTACCGCCTGACCCAGCACCAGGTAATTGCGGATGGGCCAGGGTGCGATGGTCAGCAGGGTGATAAGAAACGGCACGAAAATTCGGGGCCAGGATTTGAATACCGGACCCAATCGCTTTTCTTTGCCGAGGATCCAAAAAGCGATCAACCCGCCCTGCAAAACTGGATAGAGTAGTCCGATTGGACGTGTGAGTGCCGCGATGCCCAGGAGGACCCCCTGGAGAATCGCCCAGCGCATCTGACCGGAATCGATCATTTTGATGCCCAACCATGCCGCCATGGTAATCAGAAGCGTCCAGGGCGCCTCTGAAAACATGTGCATGCTGTAATAAAAATGTTCGGGAAAAATCGCCAGCATGAAGGCGGCGAGCAGTCCCCATCGGGCATTGGTGAATCGGCGGACGATGAGGAAAAGGGGGACGCAGGTGAGGGCGCTGAGCAAGCTGAAACCGATGCGAACCGCCTCATGATGAATTCCAAACAAGGCGTAAAACCCCGCGATAATATAAGGTGTTCCCGGGGGGCGAAACGCGGTTGGACCCTCAGGTACGTAAAGGGTGTAGCCTTCACCACGAACGAGATTTTTGGCAATCAGGTTATACTCCACGTGGTCTGATCCCATTTCGGGGTCAGGTGGGTAGTGTAGCTTCTGGAACGTGATGTTCATGCCTACCCGCAAGGCAAATGCAAAGACCATGACCACGAGGAGCAGGAGGATGGTTGAGTTTTGCGCTTTTTCTGATGACATCATGCTGGCTGGTCGAGCATACTCCGGCCTTTAAACTGCATTTGTGAAGAATTTCCTACAAAAGATTGTCCTGATTTATGGATACGTTCTGCCATATCACCCGGGCAAGTGGCGCATTGTCGAAAAGCTGGTGTCCCTCAGCGGAGGTGTTCCAGCGGGTTTACATCGAGCAATACGGCGTGGAGTAGCGTGGGAGCTGAATCTTGCGGGCTTGGTTGAGCGCTCTTTATATTATCTGGGGGTATATGAAGTTCATGAGTCTGTCTATCTCGAATCCAAGGTCCAGCAGGATTGGGTCATTTGTGATATAGGGGCCAATTTCGGCTACTATGCACACACCTTATCGGCTGCAACTCATGGACAGGCTACGGTTCATGCTTTTGAGCCTTCTGCGGCCATGTATAAGGCCCTGGTCCGCAATCAATCGCTCAATCCTTCGTTTTCCAGGCTCCACACCTGGAATTTGGCCCTGTCTGATCGAGTGGGCCAAGTCGCGCT
Organism: Candidatus Omnitrophota bacterium; assembly: GCA_047639095.1. Taxonomy (GTDB): domain Bacteria; phylum Verrucomicrobiota; class Kiritimatiellia; order SS1-B-03-39; family UBA6053; genus JAPYUI01. The sequence goes on from JBLIND010000021.1 coordinate 13,272, forward strand.
TAAACGCGCGCCCGAGTTAAATCAGGGCCTTGGCCGTCTGGAATTGAATGGCGGCAGCGGAGAGGACTACGAACAGGTGGAAACGTGTACATTGGATCAATTTTCCGCTGAACAGGCTTTGCAGCGACTGGATTTCATCAAGATCGACGTGGAAGGTGCCGAAGCCTTGGTTTTGGAGGGGGCTGCTGAGACGGTGCAGCGATTCCGGCCGCTCATGATGATTGAGATCAATCCCGAAGCGTTGGCTACTTTTGGGGTTGATGCGGAAGCCTTGCTTTCCCGGATTAAGCATTTAGGATACACCTTGTATCGCCTGCATGGTCGGCAATTGATACCCCTTGAAGGCCTGTCCGATGAGGATGAATATGTGAACGCCATTTGTCTGCCGGATTCAATTTGATGAACGAAGCCTCGAGTCGATCCAATCCTGAGCTCACACCTGCTCCGAGTGGCAGTGCGTGGCTCGTGCTGCATGCTCGTCCTCGATGCGAGAAAAAACTGTCTGTGGTATGTCGACAACATGGCATCACGTGCTACCTCCCGCTCATGCGCAAGTCGCACACCTATGGTGCGCGCGTACGCACCTTTGATGTCCCGATGTTCTCTGGCTATCTATTCGGAATCGTCGATCAGCAGCAGAAACTTTTCCTTGAACAAAATCGACTGGTGGCAAACCTCTTGGCCGTTCACGATCAGGAGGTCCTGGTCAGGCAGCTCTTGCAGGTCGACCTGGCCCTGCATTCTGGCGAGGTGCTCGACGTATTGCCGTACCTTGAAGAAGGGCGAATCGTAAAAATCGCTACCGGACCTTTCCGCGGGATGGAAGGCGTCATCGACCGCATAAAAGGGAAGTCACGGGTTATTCTTAACGTTGATATGATCGGACAATCGATCGCGGTTGAAATCGACAGCACCTATTTGTCACCCGCCTGATGTCCATCAAACGCCACATCATGAACGTGCTTCCTGATTCCGTGTTACGTGGAATCAAGCGCAGGTATTACCCCCGTGTCGTTCGGAACTACAGCGAAGCAGACTGGGCCTTCTCGCCGATCGTGAAAGCGCTGATCCCCGAAGGGGGCATGGTATTGGATGTCGGCGCAAATATTGGATACCTTTCAAAGCTTTTTTCTAATTGGGTCGGGGCATCCGGTTGCGTGCATAGTTTTGAACCCATCCCGGAAACGTTTGCCCTGCTGCAAAACAACCTGCACCGCGTTGGCCTGCGTAATGTGTGCCCACATAACCTGGCTTTGAGTAATGTGTCTGGATCCAGCACCATGTTGATTCCTGAATACCCGGACGGGCGTCCAAATTTTTACGAGTCGCATATTACCGATGACGGGGCGGGCGTAACCATTCAAACCGAAACCCTCGATCATCTTGAAATGGGTCCCGTCGCTTTCATTAAGATTGATGTCGAAGGTCATGAGTGGAACGTGATTCAGGGCGGACAAGCGCTGATATCGCGGGACCTTCCACCCTTGTTGATTGAGGTCGCGGGCAACCTGGCTGCGGTGGAGTCTCCTGCAGGCGTGCTCAACGCGTTTCTTACCAACCTGGGTTACCGTCCGTTTTTGCTTCAAGAGGAACGCTTGGTCGCATGGCAGGAACCTTTCCGGGCCGTGGATTATTTGTTTCTCACTGAAAAGCAGCGGGTCCTGCTGGGCGTTGAAGCATAGCCGCATCCGGCAAGCTTCTCACGGCTTGGGTGAGAGCTGATAGATTTTCAATGCATCCTCATCCCACATGACGGAATACGTCCACACGGGACAATCTTTGATCAGCTGCGCCACAAGAGGTGACAGGTCGTGTACCCCGAAAACAGCCAGCCAGTCTGCACCCTCTTCAATGTAGCCTGACAGCGCGGGACCACTCAGGTCTTGTGTTTGCAGGGCCCAACCAAACCGGCGAGCAGAATAGAGGATGCGCGGATCACACCATTGCGTAGACGTAAACGCAGCGACCACCAGCTCGTCCTCTGAAGCATGTCTTTGGATATGCTCACCAATCAATTCGGCATAGGTGTTCTGTAAATAATAGCCAGACTTGGGGAGGCCGCGAGGCCAGGGGACTTCGGCCCATGCGAAGGCGGGTAGAATAACCAGCATAAAACCCGCGACCTGAAGCCGGACCTGCGGCCAGTGCAACCGCTTAGACAGATCTGCAGAAAGCGTGAAGATGCCGCGTGCAATATATACGGCTGAGATCGCGAGCAGGGGGCTCTGATAGTAATGGTGAATCACGTTTAATCGAAAAAAGATAAGGACGTAAACGATCGTACCTGCCAGCCAACCGAGAAAGAACCATGGCTTGGTGCGCTTGCGCAAGTCCCCGACGCAGCCCAGCAGCATCAACAGGAGGCCGGTGGGCGTTGCAATATCCAATACGCATCGCTTTGCGATGATCCACCAGTTCGCGGGGTCAAAGCGCATTTCCAACGGGCCAAAATACCAGCTCGCCATGTGGGTGAAGGTGTAATAGCCCGGAATGAATCTCCAATCGGGGGCCAGGGCGTTGACAGTGAACACGTGCTTGCGCCAGATCAAAAACAGGACGGCCGGAACGATCGCAGCTATGATCAGACATACAACACGCTTCGTTTTCCAATCAGCAATTACGAGGAGCCCCAAAGGAATCGCAAAGTAAAACAGGTAGGGGATTTTAACCAGTGCGCTGAGGGTGGCCGCTCCGGCAAAAAGAAGGAAATCGACCAGCCGTCCGCGTTTATATGCCGCCAGGCAGTGGTAGACGGCCATGTGAGCCAGTCCAATCGCGACAAAGTCTACGTGGATAGCTCTGGATAACACCAGTCCCAGCGGCAAGGCAAGGTAGACCAAGGTAGCCAGACGGGCCAGGGCAAGGTCTGCACAGGCACGCACCAGCCGGTAGAAATAAACCACCCCCAGAAAATAAAAGGAGAGGGTCACCAGACGAGCCCATACGTGACTGAATCCGAAGGCGTCGTAAAGCAGCGCCGTTATCGCTTCATGCAGGGGGAATTCGAGGATCAGAATTTTGTGACCACCCAGCCAGCAAACCGCAGGATGCAGGAGGTCTATGCCGTTTTTATAAAAATCCCAGGCATAGAATGCGGTATCACATTGCCGATGGGCGTAAAACGCATCCATATGCGGGCTGAGATGGAACAGCCGGGACACGCCCAAAGCCGCGCAGGCCAGGTAGAACCAGTGATCTCGGATCCAATTCATCGTCCTTTTACATTTCGTATCATGATAGAGATGGGTAAATAATTAAGATTATTTACCCGGATAAGAAGATCAAAAGCGAATCAATGTCTGAGTCGAGTCCCAGGATATTATCCATCGTATGGAACCTCATGCGCGGCGGAACGGAAGGCCAATGTGCGCGTGTTTCCATGGGGCACGTTAACCTCGGATATACGCATCGCGTAGCGGTCTTCAGACGCGAGGGGTTTTTTCTGGATGTGGTCGAACAGACCTGCGGCTCCGTGGTGGACGTGGGGATTCGCCGGATGGTTTCCTTCGAGACCTATCGAGCCATTCGGCGACTGGCGGATTGGATCCGCCATGAAGGCTTCGATGTCGTCCATCTTTGGGATATGGATGCGGTACTTTTTGGTTCGATTGCCGCTCGCATGGCAGGGGTGCCCTATATCACCAGTCGCCGGGATATGGCCCAAATTTATCCACGCCACAAGTTGGCTATGCTGCGCTTCGCGGATCGAAAGGCGGCCGGGATTGTCGCAAATGCCCAGGCAATCAACCATGTTCTCGAACGAGAAGGGCGCCGCCGAATATGGGTGGTGCCGAACATCCTGGATGTGGCTGAATTTGATTTCCAGGCTCAGCAGTCGGGCGAATGGCCAATACCTGCCGGTCCCTTTCTGGTTGGGATGGTGGCCCGACTCGACCCGGAAAAGGATGTAGACACGTTTATCCGTGGCCTCAGCCGGGCACGCGAAAGGATTCCTGAACTGCATGGGGTGATCGCGGGCGATGGGGTGAATCGCAAGGAGCTGGAAGCGCTCGCGAAAAGCCATGGGCGTGAGGAGGCCTTTACTTTTTTGGGGGAGATTAGCGAGATTCCGCGGCTGATCCGATGTCTTCAAGTGGGTGTGCTCGTCCCGAAAAGCAACGAAGGCCTCTCCAACACCCTCCTCGAGTATATGGCGGGCCGTCTTCCTGTCATCGCGACGGACTGTGGTGGCAATCGAGAGTTGGTACAGGAAGAGACCGGACGGCTAATCGATGTCGGGGACGAAAAGGCGCTTGCTGAAGCGCTGATCGAGTTTTACGAGCAAGCACCCTTGAGGGAGCAACTCGGACGGGCGGGACGGGCGCTGGTTGAGCGACGTCATCACCCGGATGTAGTCTGCAAACGCTTCATGGAGATCTATAGCGAAGTGCAGCTCGATTTGGCTGACGCTGGGCCAGCCACGCTTTAGGCGTTTCGATCTACGCGGGTCTCTACCAGCTGAATCTGACGCGGCCGGGTAGCTTGTTTCAGCAGTTCATCGGACTTCACCAAGTGGTCGCTCATACGGGCAATCGTCTTCTGGAATTCATCCGATTTCATCATGGTGTCGAGCGCGCCATCGATGGCTTCTTGAATATGGAGCATTTTCTCGATGTTTTTGCTGACATCACTGATGGCACTTAAGTTCTCAGAGAGTGCTTCCGTGGTCGCTGCGATACGATCGGTGTGTGCGCGCAGGGACTCTTCAAGATTCTTACGCATGGTGCCGTCTAACTGGGTCATGGCATCCACGCCAGACTGAATCATTTCTGCATGTTGCTGGAAAGAGCCCATAATTTCACGTGACCATTCACCGCCGGCCTCTTTCATGGAGCCAGCATGGAGCGAGAGAGCTGATTTGAGTTCATCCGTACCGGATGTGTAGGTGTCATCGAGTTTGGAGGTCAGGCTCATGACGGAGTTTTCAAGGCTCGAGCTGTGCCCTCCGAGCGAGGATTCCAAACTTCCGGTGACTTTGCTCAACGCATCCTGGGTGCCTTTTAATTGGCTGGCCACATCTGAATAGGTGCTGCTGACCGTATCGCTGATCTTCTGAGCCATGTCTGATTCGACCTTGCCCGAATGATCCAGGGCTTCACCGACTTTCTTAGCCCCTTGCAGTTGAAGGCCCAGCAGCGCCCCGCCCAGTGCGAAGGCCAGACCAAAAATGAGGGCCTGTGCGAGCGCTGGATCAAATAGTTTTGCAGCATATGCATAACCCAGGCCACCACCCACAACGAGAAGCGGAAGGATTAGGGGGATTGAGCCAACTATTGGATTTTTGTTTTCAGCCATATACGTGTAACTCCTGAAAGCGCTCGAAAGCCTATAAAAGCGTTAGGTTTGCATGAATAGGTCCACTTGAGAAGTGAAAAATCGGAAGCTACCGCGTTTTATTGATCGTGGGTAACAAGCGTTTGGCACACGAGTTATGCCTCATGTTGAGTCCAGCCCGGCTGAGGAAGCTGTGTCGGTTTCGATCCCAACATCCTGTCCATTCAACGTGCTCACGCGTGTGACACATACAGATCCGACAAGCGTCACGGGTGAAAGAACAAAGATGCAAGACGACCGTAACGAGGTCCAATCCAGGAATTTCATTCGGCTGGTCGCATGCGCTTCGACCCATTCTCTTAAGTGAAGCGACCCCGAAAGACGATGACGATTCTTGAGCTATCTGGACCCGTGAAGATGCCGCTAAAACCACTCGACAAACCGCCAGAGGAGTGACTAGTCTACGCGTTTTAGTTGGTCACGGCTTTCGGCCTCGCCTGACAAACTATAGGACGAACGGCCGAGCCGCTTTTTTACCATGCAGGACGAATCAAAACCCGATGAAGAGGCGGAAATCGAGCAGGCCACACAGGATGCGGTCGAGTTGGATGCTGTGCCTGAATCTGTGGATTCCGTAGTAGCACCCGAAGCCACCACAATCGCACCTTTATCAACGCCCGCCTCGTCTCCCGAGCCCGCAAACCCGGGCACTCCCAAGCTTTCTCGATTTGAACGGCGGAGTATTGCCGCGTCGAATGCGTTGCGTACCCTCATACGTGATTTGTATACAATTCAATTTCGGCGGCCGGAAGGGACCGCCAAAAAATTCAAAGTCCGAATCGAAATCGATGTAGATCCTGAAGATGCTTGGGACCTTAACTTCGACCCGGACTTGCTGGAGCAGCTTCGCCTGCAACTGGAGGAGGCCGAAGCAACCTGGGGTTCCTATGTGGCCGGTCGGGTTTACGACTTCCATGTAGATTCGACGCAGTCTGAGCGATCCGTGCCGCCGGAAGCCACCATGGTTTTTGCCGGCTACGATAATTTTGGCACTCCACAGTGGCGTGAATTCTCCCAGCTGCTGATTGACCGCAAGGATCCTCGCGTGGATAAACTCTTCGATTCAAAAGCTCCGGCCTTGAACGTCGTACAATTTGGTAAAGAACTCAAAAGCGAACAGCTCTCCTCGTATGGAAAGGGGTCGAAGACCTATTCGCTACTCGGCCAGATTGCCTTTGGATATCTGTTCGTACCGCGGGCCAAACGAAGGATCAAAGCAGGGTCCGAGAAGCTGGCGATTACCTTTCAAATCGTGGAAACACGCGATCTTCAGGGCGCGTTCGATTTGCGCATCAACACCATTGTCGGGATCTATACCGAAGAGGACGTTCAGGACCTGATCTTTACGGAACGGAACATGTGGATTTACCGGGCACGTGAACTCGCCCAACGGGATCTCGATAAGATCAAGGAACGGGCTGTTCGTGCGAAAATGGCCCATAATCCATCGGGATATAACGAAGTGATGAAGGATATTCCTGAAGTTATCCGGGGGTTTTCGAAATCCCTGGAACGCGGGGATCGCCAGTCCAGCCGCCGGACCAACCATGTGGAACACCGCCGGCAGAAAGATCAGCGGCCTGTGCATAAGGCACTGGAGGATGTCCTCTCCGGACCCCTGCCCAAGATGTATGTAGACCTTGAGCGCCAATCAAATGTGGTGATCGGGCAAGGCCAGCGAGCGCATGTATTCAGCGCGGATGGACGTCACATTACCAGCTTTTCGGTCACCGTAGAAGAGGCGGAGCAGCGCGTAAGAAAAGATCGTTGGGAAGTCATGGGGGAGGCGGCTGCGATACGTCTCCGTGAGACCATCCAGGCGTACATTCCCCCAAAGCGTAAAGCGGCCAAAGATCATGCCGGCGAGTCATCCGCGCCTGCGTGAGACCAGGTTCAGCGACTGTTGAGCCGCATTCGCGGTGGTGTTTCAGCTGCGCGAATTGAGAAAGTTACACACGTCGCCCACGACCGTGGGTGCTGCTCCCAGCCTCATGAGTGTGTCGATATCAGACACCTTTTCTGACCTTTGTCAGACAAACGCGGATAACTACTACACGTCTTGAATTGCGCATCTTGTATCGTTTGTACTACTTCCCGATAACCCGTTCCCGTGGCATATAATGTGCTTAAATCACCATCTGCAAGCGGATGAAAAACATTACGAATGGTGATATTATGATGCAGCCCGAAACGACCTCACTCCTCGCTGGAGCTCATGGCACATGCGAGAAACGAAACCTGATTCCAAAGCGGCATTCGTACCGTCGCTTGCTACATACCCTGCACAGCACCAAAGAGCGTTCACTCCATCTCGTACAGATCGATATGACGGACGTGATCGATCGTTCCTAGCCCCTTTACTCTCCTCCTATGTATGTAGTTATGGGTTCGCTCTATGGGGCGACCCGTTTTTTGTCGCCAACCATCACCGCTTTGCGTTATGGGCGACGGATGATTAACCACATTGTCATCTGGAAGTTAAAAGAAGAGGCCGATGGACGCAGCAAAGCCGAAATCGCAGCAGAATTGAAAACCCAACTTGAAGCCTTGCCGGACCTGATCCCGGAAATTCAGGCGCTGGAGATTGGACCCAACGTTAAAGCGGGTGAATTTGCTGGCGATATCGCTTTATACAGTACCTTCAAATCCCTTGAGGATCTGGCGACCTACGCAAATCATCCCGAGCACTTGAAGGTCGGTGCATTTCTGAAAGGCGTCGTGACCGAACGCCGGGTCGTAGACTTCGAGGGCTGAGCTCAGGTCATGCTGCTCAGACAAGTGAGCATGACCAGGGAAATAAAGATGAAGCGCGCCCACTGGATCAGCAGTCGGGGCTCGGTCAGGCCGTAAAAGACACCGGATACGATGGTCAACGCGGCCATGAGATACGCTCCCCATTTTTTCAGGAACCAGCAGCCAATAAAGGCGATCAGGAAGCCAATCTGCAAGGGGATCTCAATTTTAAGATAGTTGTCGCCGTACAGGTCGATGACCGGTTGCCGCACAGCCGGATCACTCATTTGCTGGGCGAAAAACGGGAAGCCAATAAACCCCAGCGCGCAAAATACCGTTACGATAATCGGGCGACGTCGTCCAAGCGGTTCGGTTTGCTCAACCACGCTTAAAGGGCCTTCAGTGCGTGTGCGAGAATGGCTTCGCCCAGTTCGATGGTGGAAACGGTTTTCAGGCCGGCTCGACCCAGGTCCGCGGTCCGTAACCCGTCATTCAGGGCGCCTTCAACGCCGCTCCGAAGGGCGGCTGCGGCTTTTTCTTCACCCAGATCATCCAGCATCATGGCCGCACTGAGGATACAGGCGATCGGATTGGCCTTGGACTGGCCCGCGATATCGGGGGCACTGCCGTGTACCGGTTCAAACAGACCGGGTTTCGTGTTGCCCAGGCTGGCTGAAGGCAGGAGTCCAAGCGATCCGCCCAGGGTGGCACCGGCATCGGAGAGAATGTCGCCGAAGAGGTTTCCGGTAACGATTACATCGAACTGCCCGGGATTGATCACCAGCTGCATCGCTGCATTGTCCACGTACATATGGGAGAGCTCTACATCAGGATATTCCTCTGCGCCCATTTTTGTGACGACATCGCGCCAAAGCTGGGAAACGACCAGGACGTTGGCTTTGTCGACCGAGCACAGCTTGTTCCGCCGTTTACGTGCCCAGTCAAAGGCAACCCGAGCAACCCGCTCGATTTCCGGCGTCGTATAGCGCATGGTGTTGAACGCTTCTTCATTGCCCGGCTCGCCGCTGCGGCCTTTTGGGCTGCCAAAGTAAATGCCACCCGTAAGTTCGCGCACGACCAACATGTCGGTTCCGGCCACCGCTTCTGGGCGAAGAGGGGATGCTTCGGCTAGGGAGGCCGGCACAGCCACCGGACGCAGATTGGCGAACACCCCCAGCTCTCGGCGAATCTTGAGCAGGCCACTCTCCGGTCGCATTTCTCCGGTGTGATGATCCCATTTAGGTCCACCGACCGCACCCAGCATGACGCCATGCGCCGCCTTGCATTTGGCGACAACCGAATCCGGCATGGGGTCGTCGTATTGGTCGATGGCTGCTCCTCCGGCGGCATCTTCCGAGTAGGAAAGAGAAAATCCGCACGGGCCGCTAACGGCATCGAGTATTTTGACCGCTTCTGCGATGACTTCGGGGCCAATGCCGTCACCCGGCAGAAGTACGATGTTATAGGACCTGTTCGACATGATGAATACTCCGATGAAGGTGGAAATGGTGGGTGCTAGCGCAACCAGTCTGGACGGTCAATGAGAATATGGCCTCAAGGATAAACACGGAGTCGACCTGTGCGTAACTTGGACTGGGTACTCGCATTCAACGCGGCCCATTGTATAGTAAATATATGATCAATACGGTTTTCATACGCATGTGCATGCTCACATTCCTGGCGCTTGGATTTTTGGGATGTGCCAGTTCCGGGCGGGTTCGTCCGGAATATCTGGTGGGCTTGCCAGTGAATAATGCGATCAAACAATTCGGGCTTACCCGCTACGAGCGTTGGCAGGCCCCCCAGCGTGCGAAAGGACTCGATTCCGAGTTGCGCTATTTCACCCCCGAGGGCGACATCCTCATTCGATTTGATGCAAACGGCATCATTCGCTATTCGAATTTTCAGGAAAATTCCCTTCCCCCAGCCGACCGCAAACAGCGTATCCAGCAGGATTGGACACGTTGGGATGCGTCCCAGCGTCGTCGATTTGGGAATCGCGTGCCTGCCGATGCACAGTTTTCTTCATTCCCGGATGACGCGCGTGCAGCCGAGGATGACACGATCGATTATCCGGGTAAGGGCATCCCCGGGGCGAACTATCCCGGGGCGAACTATCCCGGGGCGAACTATCCAGGTTCGCAAGATGGCGGCGATTTGCCGGGAACCGACTATCCCGGCAAGGAGCTGGAACCCCCCGGCTCATCCACACCCAACCGTTATGGCAATCCGAATTTTCCGGACCTGCTGGGCAACCAGAATGTCACCGAGCGCTTCCCTGACTGGAATGACCCGGCTACGCGGCGTCCCGGCTCAGGCTTCTAATTGATTTGCAGGCGAACCCAGGCTACGCGCGGTCAAACCCGGCCAAGGTACGCGTGCCGCTACCAAAACGATCCGTCTCCAGCTGAAGATGCTGCAGGCAGGAAACATACAAGTCGCAGAGCGGCGGGGCACGTTCCTCATCATACGCCAGGTAACGCCCGTGCTTGAACCGTCCGCCCGCAGTAATGATCGGCAGGTTGCTGTTGTTGTGGCTGGATGCATTTCCAAGGTTCGAGCCCAGGATGATGGCGGTTTGATCCAGGAGGCTGTGGTCACCTTCTTTCACCTCGCCCATACGCGTCATCAACTCGGCGAATAACTTCATCTCTTCGAGCTCAATCAGCGCCAGTTGTTTGATCTTGTCCGGATCTTTACCGTGATGACTCAGGTTGTGCCAGTCTTCATCCACACCCGGAAGGTTCACCACATAATTCCCCCCGGCACCGCAAAAGGTAATTAAGCGGGTGGAGTCGGTGCGAAAGGCCAGGAAGATCAGGTCGTACATCAGCCGCATGCGTTCGACAAAATCCGCACGGTCTTCCACATCCGTCGGTGGTTTGGCGTCGACGGTGGGCTTGGGCATCTTCGCCCACGCTTCTGCCTGCACCAACCGCTGTTCCAACTCGCGTACGCTGGTGAAATATTGATCGAGGGTCTGGTGGTCTTCACGCCCGAGGGTGGTCATGAGTTGCCGGGTTTGATCGCGTACGAGGTCCATGACACTCTGGCCATCCTGGATGCGCTGCATCTGGATCCGCTTCTCTTCTGCCGTGCCTTCGAGAAAGAGCTTGGCAAACAGGCGGGAAGGTTTGGTCTCCGGAGGTATGCGCACGCCCGATCGGGTATACGAAAGGCTGGTGTCATTCCCGGAAAGGGAGAGCGAGGGTACCCGCGTCAGGTGTCCAATCCGCTCGGCCGCAAATTGATCGAGTGAAATGGTATTCCGAAAACTGGGTTGGCCGGGGTGGGGGGCGCCCGTCAAAAAACTCATTTCGGCGGAGTGTCCGCCATCCACTCCCGGATGCCTCAGGCCGGACATGACGCTGAATTGTTCCCGCATGGGCTGCAGGGGTTCGAGGTAGGGAGTGACCTCGTACGAACGTCCCGCCGTGCTTGGGAAAAGGTTTGGCGTATGAATACCCAGGGGCGCATTGATGGTCAGCAAGCGCCGAACATCTGCGGGTTCGGCCGCCCGGAGGGTTGAAGGGAGCATCCCATTGAGGAGCGGCAAGCCGACACTGACACCCGCGCCTTGCAGGAAAGTTCTTCGATTGATCTCAGCTCGTTTGGGCATCCGTTTACCAGGGTTCAGGGTTGGAGAAAGTATTCACTTTGCACGACGGCATGGACCATGGCCCGGAAGCCATAATCCGTTTTAGCGGCGGTGTCCACGACCGCCTGGATCGGCGCGCGATCGGCCGGTCCAAATGGACGGCCGGTACCGTAAACCAGCAGGTGTTTCGCGAGAGCATGATACACGCGCGCTTCCTCCTTCAGGAGGAGTTTTCGAAACTCCGCAAAGTCTTTGAAGGGTTCGCCACTTGACGTCACGCCCCCGCTTTCAACCGCAGGGCCTTTGGTGTAGGCCCTATGCGGAACTTTCTGCCCTTCGCCCAGGCTGCGATACCAGGTGCGCTCGGCACCAATCGCATCAAATTGTTCGAGGGCGAATCCGGGAGGGTCAATGCGTCGATGGCAACGCGCACAACTTTCATCTGCCCGGTGCAGCGCCAGCTGTTCGCGTATGCTCGTGGCTCCCCGGATGTCCGGCTCCAAGGAGGGCGTGCCCGGGGGAGGGGGCTGGGGCGGTTGGCCAAGTAGTCGGTCGAGTACCCAGGCCCCCCGAAGCACGGGCGAAGTCGTGGTGCCGTTTGCCGTGACCTTTAACAGGCTGCCTTGACCCAGAACACCTCCGCGCACGGAGTCGGGTGGCAGGCTGACGCGTTGGAAATGTTCCTGACCTTGTACGCCCGCGATGCCGTAATGGCGGGCCAGGCGTTCGTTCAAAAAGGTGAAGTCCGCATTGATGAAATTCCGTGCGCTGAGATTCTTCTCCAGGATATGCCTGAAGAAGGTGCGTGTTTCCTTCAGCATGGACTCCTGCAGCAGCTGGTCGTATTCCGGATAAAGCTTCTTGTCGGGCGAGGTGAAATCGATCTCGCGCAGGCCCAACCACTGGCCGGTAAAATGGTCAACGAAGCGCGCGCTCTTGCGATCCTTCAGCATTCGTTCGACCTGCAATACGCGCACCTCCGCATTCTTTAAGCTGCCTGCGCCCGCGAGATCGAGGAGCTCCTGGTCCGGCATGGATGACCACAGGTAATACGAGAGGCGCGAGGCGATGGTGTAATCGTCGACCGAGGGCTCGGCATTTAATAGCAGGAACTGGGGTGCACATAAGATCGAGGTGACGCCCGCGCGAACCGCCTGTTCAAAACTGCGCCCCTCTTTCAGTCTGGCATGGGTCAATGCGACAAAAGGGTCGGCGACCGAGGAAGCGACCGGGCGGCGGAAGGCCCGGGGCACCAGGGCTCGAATGATGCGTTCCGCATCTTCTTCCGGGAGGGATGAGGCGACTTCATGCCGCTTCACGCCTCGGCGGTGACGCATCCAGATCGACGCGCCTTCCTGCATCGTCATACTTTCCGCTTGGCCGAATAAGGCCTGCTGGGCTTCGGATGGAAACGCCTGATCGAGCGGCCCATAAACTTCGGCCCAGGACACTCCGACGCCCGGACGGGCCTCTTTATCTTTATCTCGCCAGGTGACATGTTCGGGATAAATCCAGGGCAGGATGTGGATCGTGTGTTCGGCCTGAATAAAGGTGTTGAATTCAATAATACGCGGGTTTTCAGGCGTACCCGTTACGTCGTAGATGCCCATCAGGCGCCGTTTTCCCGGACCGAAAAGCGGCCCGACGAAAAGCGCAACCGACAAAGTGCGATCACCCGGGTCATGCGGCCACACGGCGACTCGTCCACGATACATGCCATCTTCGATCGGATGCGCGGGATCGACTCGCACGCCCGGCCAACCCGGTGTGAATTTCACCATGGCGCCCGCGGATTCAATCACGCCGCCTTTCTTGCCCTTCACCGATTCGATGTTGTCTTTCACCTGCATGACTTCCGCCCTGCGCGTGTCAGGGGGCAGGGGTGGGTGCCGGCGAATCACATGATCAAAGGCCACATTGGCGGCCTCAAGATAACGCTCCATGAGAATGGAAGATATACTCAAGCCATCGGCGACATTGTCAAAACCCTGAATACTGGAGTCCGTAGGCAGGAGATCTTTCAACGGAGCGTCGATGCCCAGCAGATCCTGTACGGTATGTTCGTACTCGCTTCGATTCAATCGGCGTAAGGCGATAGGGCGAACCGCGGAGCTCGCGAGACCGGCACTGATCTGCCTGGCGACTTGGTCGGCTTCAAAGCGAGCGGGTTGCGGCGCCTTTGGGGGCGGCATGTCGCCTGAAGTGATCATGTCGAGTACGGTTCCCCAGACCTCGCCGGCCTCTCCCTCCATGCTGGGTGCGCCGAGCGTATCCAGCCGGATTTCCCCCTTCTGTTTATCGGGCCCGTGGCATTTCACACAATGTTGATCAAAGAAGTGTGCAATGCTCGCGTCCGATGCCGCAGAACACACGGACCAGAACACGAGGAGGTGCAGCTGAAGGATGGTTTTACAGACGTATTTCATGCGTTTGGCCGGAGAGCCCCGACAGCATAAAGTATACGACAGGACTGGGACGACACGCGACTCTAGAACCGCCGGCTAGTCGTCTTTCGTGCTCTGGCCGACAAACCCCTGCTCCTTGCTTTTGAACAAGGTGTTAAAACTGGTCAGGCTTCCGTAGCTGCGGGTAATGTACGCCTGCAGGTCCACCTTTTCTTGACTGTTGAGCGAGGGGTGATTGTTGATCTTCTGCTCGAGGACCCGGAGTTTCTCGCGGACGCTGATCAGCTTCTTGAAGAACACATCGAGCGGAATCTCTTTTTCCTGCGCGTTCGCTTTACCCGGTTTAAGGATCAAGCTCCCACCTTGCCAGCGCGTACCCATTTCAATTTCACAGTCGATCCATCCATGCTCGCCGAGCACTTCACGCATGGCCATCTTCATCAGATCCAGCGCCGGGTCGCCAATGGGATCTTCACATTTGAGCTCGAAGTTAAACGAGAGGCGTTTCACCTCGCCGCTCATAAAGGCGATCACATAGGACTGCCCCTCGAAACCGATGATGCGTCCCTTGCCAAACGTGGGATGGCCTACGATGCTGCCGATGCCGAAAAGCGGTCCATCGTCTTCGGCGGGGGAGACCCCGGCGGACGGCGAGGGTGCCGGCGCATCGTGAACGGGTTCGGCGGCCTGCCCGGCATCGTGCGGTACTTCAGGCGTATTGAAAATAGACGGGGTATCGATCGGATCCATGGTAAAACATTCGGGTTTGAGTTATTCGTAGGCCACGACAAGCGGTCGTACCGGATCTTCCATCATCAGACCGGGTGTCTGTTGTCGACTAAATTTTTTAAGGTCGGCGGGGCTCCGCAAATCCATCAGTCCTTCAAAACCGATTTCTTTTACCAATGTGCTGAAGCGAATGTTGGCCAGGCTGATGATGTTTCCCAGCTCGGGTCGCGGGTACGCGGAACTACTTGCAGTGATCTTGTCGTCCACCTGTAACTGGAATCGGAGCCCCCCTTCTTCCACGGCTACGCGGAGGATGTTTTCGAAGCCCGGGATCTGATCGGCTCCCATCATGGATTCACGTACGCTGAGGGCGCCTTCCGCACCCTGGAAGTTCGGGGGCACCAGGGTCAACCGACCCGTAGCGGGGTCACGGATGAAGCGATACGCCCACGGCGGAGCCGTGCGCTCAGCGGGCGCCGTCGGGCCGAGGGCCTGGGGCCCGATCTCGAGCTTGGTTACATCGGGGAAGCTGAATTCGGCCAGAACGCCGGGCGTCCCATCTGAACGCTTGATGCCGGTATGTTTGACGAGTTTGACGTCGGGACCAAAGATGCCGGCCAATTGCTGAATTTGTTTGGGATTCGCAGGGTTGTAGAGGAGCGAAAGCTTGGATTGGGCCGTGTCCTTCACATTGCCGAGAAGCTGATCAAAAAAGCCCTGGCCCTTTCGCGCCTGCTTTTGAGCCTGTATGGACTTGGGGTTGTTGTAAGGCTGATAGATTTTAATGCTGATGAGGCCTGAGCCATCGGATTTCACCCGCATCAGCCCCGAAAAATCAACGCAGCCGGTAAGCAGAAGGGGCATGAGGAGGAGGAGTCGTTTCATGGGAGTACCATACGGTATGAAAGCAGATATTTATAATCAAAAATCGCCCTTTACCGTCTCAGGAAGCGCGTGCTAGGCTGCGCGCCTTCATGCGAGGATCAGCACACATGCAAAAAAATACCGGACCATTTCTGACTGCACTTCTCCTGACGTGCCTTGTTTTATCACCGCTGATCGGGCTTGCGCAAAATGCCTCCAAACCCATGCTGCGCGGCCGGCCTCAAGCCCTTGGGCCCGGTGCACCAGCTGCCGCTCCTTCGGACATGGATATTAATGCGGACAAGCTCGAATACCGTGGCGGCGTCATGGTCGGTTCGGGCAACTTGGTTATCCGGCGGGGCTCGGAAGTGCTCACTGCAGATTTTGGTACGTACAATGCCGAGACGGGGGACACCAGTGCACGAGGCAATGTACATTACGAAAACCCTCTGTCGGGTCAGCAGTTCGATGGCGATGAGCTGAAGGGCAACTTCAAAACCCAGCAATGGGATTTCGGCTTCTCTGAAATTCGGCAGGACGTTTTCACCGTATTCTCCGAAACCTCCGAGGTCATCGAGCCCGGGTTGCAGCGCTTCGATAATGCCATGGTCACGACGTGCGACCCGGCAAATCCGGAGTTCTACATTCGCGCCCGGGAAGCCTTTGTCTACGACGGCACCATTGTCCGGGCGAAAAACGCCGTATTTTATCTCAATAACCTACCGTTCCTCTACCTGCCTCGCTACACCGTCGATATGGAACGCGATACGACCAATTTCGATTTCCTCCCGGGTTACAGCTCGCGTCACGGGGCTTATGTGCTGACCGCATACTCCTATCCCATCTTCGACCTCTGGGCGACAACCCGACTCGACTACCGCTCCGATCGCGGCATCGGCATCGGCGAAGATCTCGCCTGGAAAGACGAGAACTATGCGGGCAAGCTTCGCACCTATTTTATCAACGATGATGCGCCCTATAAAACGCCGGAACAGGAAGAGCGGCAAAGAGCTGATTTCCTCGACATTCCCGACAGCCGTTACCGAGTTCGCCTCAGTCATTATCAGGCGGTCAGCCCGAATGACCTGCTCTTCGTCGAAGCCGGCAAGTTGAGTGACCCGGAAGTCACCCTCGACTTCTTTGATGAAGAATACCGCGTCATGCCGGTCCAGGAAAATCGGGTCTCGTATATCCACAGTGATGATTATTTCACCGCCGGGGTTGAGCTGCATAAGAACCTCAACGATGAGTTCTTCTCTTCCATCGATCGCTTGCCGGAAGCTTCACTGAGTGTGCCACGGCTTAAAATTGCCAATTCGCCTTTTTACTATGAAGGCTTTCATGCGGCAGGCCTGCTGGATGCCGTCTTTAACGAGCGCGATCAGGCGCGGGGACGTACCAACTACGACTCGCAGCGTATCCACACCGAAAATGCGGTGTATTACCCCACGCGCCACATGGGCTTCCTCAACTTGATCCCCCGTATCGGCTTTACGGGCACCTTCTACGGGGACACCTTCGAGCAGAAGGACGTATCCTCAGGCTCATCGGCTACGAACAGCCTGGGCGTCCTGGTCAATTCGACCAATACCACCACGGAGTTCGTGAACCAGGGTGCGGATTTCCGGGATCTCTTTCAGATCGGATTCGAGACTTCTTTCAAAGCATTCCGGGTCATGCACAACGATCCGACGACGATGGGCGTAGGCCTGCGGCACGTCGTTGAGCCCTTTGCCAATTACACCTATATGTCCGAGCCTGACCTCCGCCCCCCCAACATTCCTCAGTTTGACAATATCGACCGGCTTGATCGTCGACACGACATACAATTCGGGGTGCGTAACAAGTGGCAAACCAAACGCCCCGTCGTTCGTCCAGACCCCTTGAACAATGGGAAGATGGAGAGTTACAACCAGCTGGTTGACCTCGTGGACGTATCGGTGTCCACCGCATACCTGCTCGATCCGGAAATCGACGAGAATGAACTGGGCGACATTCTGTTCGACGGTGAATTCCGCCCCACCGATTACTTGCAGATCGACACCCGGGCCTTCTATAACGTAGATGCCTCCGACTTCTCCCGGATCAACACCGAGGTCCAGTTCTTCGCCGATGATCGCAGCCACGTGGCCTTCGACCACTTTTACCGTCCGGATCGCAACCATGTGCTCCAAGCGGAATACGCCCTCTGGCCTCAGGCAACCGTCTCCCTCGAAGGCTACTCGCGTTACGAAATTGATCGCGGCGAATTTGAGGAGCAGGTCATCCTGGTGACCTATAAAACGGACTGTGTAGGCTACGGATTCGGCGGCCGCTGGATCGCGGGTGACGCGCTCCTCGCGGATGGCAATGCAGCGGACGAGGATGAATGGCAGGTTTGGGGTCAGATTTGGCTCACCGCCTTTCCGCAGGGCATCGTTGAACTGGGTCGATAATTCCTACCTCCTCTCGATTGGCATTCCAACGCCCTTCGCGTACACTGACACATGACGTGCAATAACGGCTCTATGAAACGCACCAACAGTTCTACCCGTCTCCGGCATGGTTTTTCGCTGGTTGAGATTCTCGTGGTCTTGATGATCATTTCCATCCTCGCCACCATTGTGACGATCAACGTCCTCGGTGCCGCAGACAAGGGGAAGCGCGCAACGACTGTTGCCAATATGAAGGCACTGGAAACCGGACTGGTCAGTTACAGTCTCGAAAATGGCTTCCCAACCCAACAGCAAGGACTCCTGGCGCTGGTTGACAAACCCGTCTCACCGCCCATTCCTCAGAAGTACCCGAGTGATGGATTCCTCAGCACCCGCAAGTTGCCGGTCGACGGGTGGGGGAACCCCTTTATTTACCTTATCCCCAGTCGGGATGGTCGCTCGCGTTTTGAGATCGTCAGTTACGGGTCCGATGGCCAGCCGGGTGGGGTCGAAGAATTCGCTGCGGACATCACCTCGGCCGATCCGGATACGTTTAAGTAATGGGTAAATCGGGATACAGCCTGGTTGAGACGCTGATAGCCCTGGTCATTCTGCTCTTGATGATTCATGCCATCGGCAGCTCCCTGGTCACCGTGCTGATCGTCGAACGAAAAGCGCTTCGCATGGGCGAGCTCTCCCGCGTCAGCCAGGATCTGGTGACCGACCATCTCCTGGGATTCGATACGCAAAGCATCATGAACGCCTGGCCACATGACAATTGGGCGCTGCAGTTCGAAGCCTATGACCCCCGCATGATTGGCGTCATCGGGCTGAAGCAGGATCGTTGGAGTATCGCAGCCAAGGATGGCTTGGATCCCACCCTGGACATCTACCTCGCCATCGCATCCCCACGGACCTCCCTATGATACGTGCGATCTTTTACCAGATCTCCTTCTGGTTCTACCTCTTGAGTATTATTCTCGAACAGCGCCAGGTCGCGCGAACCTACCGGAGTGGGAAGTTGCAGGAAGCCCGCCAGAGAGCGACCCTTCGCGCCCAGGATTGGGGGGCTTTCTGCATCCGGCGCACGGGTAGTAAGGTCAATGTGCATGGTCAGGTGAAACTCGCTGAAGGGGAGGGCGCACTCTTCGTCGGCAATCATCAGGGTGCTTTTGACATTCCGCTGCTGCTTGCGTTCATGGGGCATCCCATCGGCTTCATCGCAAAGATCCAACTGCGCAAAATGCCCTTTGTCGGCGCCTGGATGACCTACATCGGCTGTCACTTCCTGGATCGGGATGATAAGCGCCAGGCGGTCACCATGATGAAGGAAGCAACCATCGCACTCCAGGCCGGTAACTGCGTGGTCATCTATCCCGAAGGCACCCGCAGCAACAGCCATGAGATGGCACCGTTTAAGAAGGGGAGTGTCAGTCTGGCCATTCGGGCAGGGGTCCCCGTGATCCCGTTTACGATCAATCACACCTGGAAAATGCGCGACAAAAAGCGGGGTGGCATCCACCCCACGCAAATCGAATTATTCATCGGTGATCCCATCCCCACCAAGGACCTTTCCAAGGAGGAAAAGGACAAGCTCACCGAGCTCGTTCGGGAAAAAATCGCTATGAATTTACTGACGCCGGACGGTCAGCGACAGTTCCCCGAACTGTCCGCTGAATGAGTCCTGTTTTTTTATTTTTATCGACTAAAACGCGTTGACAATCCTCTACGTATACGTATCTTCCCACCTCCTACCACGG